>NZ_CP108101.1:2758105-3064561 GCF_036195325.1 Streptomyces sp. NBC_00234
AAGGCGCAGGCGTGGGCGGCGGTCGTGGAGTCGGACAAGCTGTCCAACGCGCTGGTCACGGCGACGATTTCGGGCTTCGTGCAGTCCTCGCAGCGGGAGCTGCTGGCGCCGTACGCGGGCGCGTACTTCGACGCGATCGAGCGGGTGTGGGCCGAGCGGTCGATCCAGATCGGCATGGACGTGGTGTCGGGGCTGTTCCCCGGACTCCAGGACAGCCCGGAGACGCTGGCGGCCACGGACGCGTGGCTGGCCTCGCACGCGGATGCGGCTCCGGCCCTGCGGCGGCTGGTGCTGGAGGCGCGGGACGATCTGGCGCGGGCGTTGCGCGGCCAGGAGTGCGACGCGGCGTGAGCCGGGTCGTGTGACCTGGGTTCCGTCCTCAAGCGCCGGACGGGCTGGGTTTGTTGCCCCGGTCCCGGGTTGCCCGTTCGGGGTGGTCCGGGGCCCCTCCGGAGTGTCTCCTCGGGCAACGAACGTTCGGCGGGAACGGATGCGTACCCGGGTATCCGTTCGTCACCCTGCGGGGACCCTCCTGCACGGCCCCGGACCGGCCGGAGGGTCCCTGCGGGCCGTGCCACCGGGGTGCAGATGACCGCGATACGTGGGTGGGGCCGTGCAGGAGGGTCCCCGCAGGGGCGGGCGTACGACCCGGGTTCGTTCGCTCCGTACCCGGGTGCCACGCCCGTCCCGAGGAGACACTCCGGAGGGGCCCCACCCAACCCACCACCGCTCAGGTGGACAACCCGGGCACCCGCCCCACCCAACCCACCACCGCTCAGACGGTGGGCCGGGTGCGCGATGGTCGTACACACACACGGACGGCCACCGCACGATTTCCGGCGCGACGGGTCTTTTCGGCAGTCGAACTCCCGTACTTTAGGACGGCGTTGTCCTGGATTGTCGACGGCCGTGTAACAGGGGTTAGGGCACCCTGGGCGGGCGGGAACCCCCCGGGGCATGACGCAGAACACGCCCCTCTCCCTCAGCCCCCTCCTCCGCGCGCCCGACGTGAAGTCCGTCGCGCAGTTGCGGGCGCGCGGCGTGTCCGCCGCACAGACCGCCGCACAGTGCCTGCCCGGCGGGCCGTGGCAGCAACTGCTGCCCGGGGTCTACCTCCTGCACCCGGGTCCGCCCACCGGCGAGGAGCGGCTGCACGGCGCCCTGCTGTACGCCGGGCGACCGCCCGCGTCCGCGCGGCGTCCGGTGCCCGCGCCGGCGGGGCCCGGGTACGGGGAGGCCATGGTGACCGGGATGGCCGCGCTCACGCTGTACGGGTTCTCCGCCGCGCCGACGCTCGTCTCCCTGCACCGGATCGACGTGCTGGTGCCCCGTACCCGACGGCTGCGCTCGACCCGGTACGTGCAGGTGGTGCGGGGCTCCGGGCTGCCCAGGCCCGTACAGGCGGCCGGGGTGCCGGTGGCCCCCGTGGAGCGGGCCCTCGCGGATGCCGTCGCCGGGATCACGGACGGTTCCGTGGCGCGCCTGCTGCTGACGGAGGCGGTCCGGGGCGGGCACTGCGAACCGGCGGCGGTGGTGCGGGAGCTGAGCGGCGCCAAGCTGCTGGGCCGGGACCACGTGAAGGAGGCGGTCGACTCCCTGCTCGCCGAGGGCCGGGCGATCGCGGAGAGCCGGCTGTACGAGATGGTCCGCGCGTACGCGCTGCCGGACCCGCTGTGGAACGTGGACCTGCGCCTGCCGGGCGGCCCCCGTCTGGGCGGGGTGGACGCGTACTGGCCCGAGCAGGCCGTGGCCGTCGCGATCGACACCCGTCCGCCCGGGGGCGAGGGGCGCCCGGAGGACCGTGAGGCGCAGTGGTCCGCATACGCCGCGGAACGGGACCATCTGGAACGGCTCGGGGTCACCGTCGTCCACGTCACCCCGAAGAAGCTGCGCGAGACCTTGGAGCAGCAGGCGACGGTGGTGCGCACGGCGCTGATGGCGGCGAACGACCGCGAACCGGCCGCGTACGTGGTGATCCTGCCTCGGTGAGGCCACCTTTGGACCCATTCGTCCCACGTGACGCTTTGACCTCGCTGGCGGATCTACGCCATGTCCCAAACTGGCCCCCGTCAACTCTCCACAAACCCCTGTCATTTAAGACAGGGTGAGCGGTCATCGGGTACCGAATTCCGGACTCTCTCTTTCACATACAGGGATGCTGATGACCAAGGAATCCCCCAGCTTCATACCCGGGGCGAGACGCGCGGCCAGGATCGCCGCAGCCGCCGGTCTGGTGGCCGCGCTGGCCGCCTCCGGAGCAGCCCCCGTCTTCGCCGCCGACGCCCCCGCCACCGCACCGGTCAAGCCCTCCGCCACGAGCGGCAAGGGCGACAAGCTCGGCAGCGCCGACGCCGATGTGCTGGCCGAGGCCGAGGCCAAGGGCGAGAAGAACATCACGCTGATGGTCGCCACCGCCCCCGGTGCGACCGAAGAGGTCACCCAGCAGCTGGACGCCGTCAAGGGGTCCGTGCTCGGGCAGACCTACGACAAGCTCGGCTACGTACGGGCGACCGTACCGACCGCCTCCGCCGACGCCACGATCAAGGCGGCGCAGAAGCTGTCGTCCGTGTACGGCATCGATCTCAAGCAGGAGATCAAGCTCGACGACCCGACCCCCTCGGGCGACCGGGCGAGCGGTGCGTCGACGACGGCCACGGGCTCCTACCCGGCGCCCGGCAAGCAGACCCCGGCGAAGAACCCGTACAACCCGTCCTTCGAGACGGGCGCGGTCGACTTCGTCGAGCAGAACCCGAAGGCCGACGGCCGCGGCATCACCATCGGTGTCCTGGACTCCGGCGTCGACCTCGGTCACCCGGCGCTGCAGAAGACCACCACCGGCGAGCGCAAGATCGTCGACTGGGTCACGGCAACCGACCCGGTCAGTGACGGCGACGGTACGTGGCTGCGGATGACGGCCTCCGTGGCCGGTCCGACCTTCACCATCGCCGGGCGCACCTACTCGGCGCCCGAGGGCTCGTACAAGATCCAGCTCTTCTCCGAGGCCGCCACCCGCGGTGGCGACATGGCGGGAGACCTGAACCGCGACGGCGACACCACCGACGTGTGGGCGGTGCTCTACGACGCGGTCGCGGGCACGGCGCGCGTCGACCTGAACAACGACGCCGACTTCACCAACGACGCCGCCATGAAGCCGTACAAGGACGGCCACCAGGTCGGCTACTTCGGTACGGACAACCCGGCGACCGAGGTCGTCGAGCGGATTCCGTTCGTCGTCGAGACCCGCAAGGACGTCGTCTACAACGCGGCCGGCGCCAAGGCCGACTTCGTCAACATCGGCGTCATCGAGTCCGAGCACGGCACGCACGTCGCGGGCATCACCGCGGCCAACGGCCTGTTCGGCGGCAAGATGAACGGTGCGGCGCCCGGCGCCAAGGTCGTCTCCTCGCGTGCCTGCACCTGGTCCGGCGGCTGCACCAACATCGCGCTGACCGAGGGCATGATCGACCTCGTCGTGAACCGCGGTGTCGACGTCGTCAACATGTCGATCGGTGGCCTGCCGCCGCTGAACGACGGCAACAACGCCCGCGCGGAGCTCTACAAGCGGCTCATCGACACCTACGGTGTCCAGCTGGTCATCTCGGCCGGCAACGAGGGCCCGGGTCTGAACACCATCGGTGACCCCGGTCTCGCCGACCACGTCATCTCGGTGGGCGCGTCCATCTCCAAGGAGACGTGGGCCGCCAACTACGGCTCCAACGTCACCAAGAAGTACGCCATGCTGCCCTTCTCCTCGCGCGGTCCGCGTGAGGACGGCGGCTTCGCGCCGATCCTGACGGCTCCGGGTGCGTCCATCAACACCACCCAGACCTGGCTGCCCGGCGGTCCCGTCAAGGAGGCGGGCTACAGCCTGCCCGCCGGTTACTCCATGCTGCAGGGCACCTCGATGTCCTCGCCGCAGGCCGCCGGTGCCACCGCGCTGCTGCTCTCGGCCGCGAAGCAGAAGAACATCGAGCTGCCCCCGGCCGATCTGCGGACCGCGCTGACCAGCACCGCCACCCACATCAGCGGCGTGGCCGCGCACGCCCAGGGTGCCGGTCTCATCAACATCGTCGGCGCCTGGAAGTCCATCAAGGCGGGTGCCACCGCGCACGAGTACACGGTGAAGGCCCCGGTCGACACCGCGATCGACTTCGCGCTGAAGACCCCGGGCTTCGGCACCGGTCTGTACGACCGCGAGGGCGGCCTGAAGGCCGGCCAGACGAAGACGTACGACATCACGGTCACCCGCACCACGGGTCCGGACCGCAACGTCGCGCACTCGCTGTCCTGGAAGAACAACGACGGCACCTTCTCGCTGGCCGGTTCGAGCACCGTCTCCCTGCCGCTCGGCAAGCCGGTGACCGTCAAGGTCAAGGCACGCCCCGGCAGCGCCGGTGTGCACAGCGCCATCCTCCAGGTGAACGACTCGCGCACCGTCGGCGTGGACCACCAGATCCTCGCCACCGTCGTCGTCGCCAAGCAGCTGGTGGCTCCGGGCTACGCGTACACCGCGTCCGGATCGGTGCAGCGCAACGACCACAAGTCGTACTTCGTGAACGTGCCGGAAGGCGCGCAGACCCTCGAGGTCGCGCTCAGCGCGCTCCGCTCGGGCAGCCAGACGCGGTTCATCTCCATCCACCCCTACGGGGTCGCGGTGGAGGACAGCTCCACGATCTTCTGCTACCCGAACTACGAGAGCCCGTCCAACACCTGCCGTCCGGACGTGCGTTCGTACAAGGACCCGCAGCCCGGCGTCTGGGAGATCGAGGTCGAGTCGCGGCGCACGTCGCCGCTGCTGGACAACCCGTACAAGCTGGACGTCTCGCTGCTCGGCGCCTCCTTCGACCCGGCGGTGCAGACCATCGCCGAGGCGAAGGTCGGTACCCCGGCCGCGGTGAACTGGACGGTCACGAACAACGCGGGTGACCTGGAGGGCACGCTCAAGGGCGGCTCGCTGGGTTCGGCCAAGGTCGAGCGTCCGTCGATCTCCACGGGTGAGACGTACGAGACCACGGTCACCATCGGTGAGGGCGTCGAGAAGCTCGACTTCGCCATCGGCGGCACCTCGGACGCCAACGCGGACATCGACCTGTACGTCTACAACGGCGACACGGAGGTCGGTGCGTCCACGACGGCCGGTTCCGAGGAGTCGGTCAGCCTGGTGAAGCCCGCGGCCGGTACGTACACCGTCGTCATCGACGGTTACGCGGTTCCGGCGGGGACCACCGAGTACGACTACCGCGACGTGTACTACGCGCCGTCCCTCGGCGCGATCACGGTCGACGAGTCGAAGACGGTGAACCTGGCCAACGGTGCCTCGGCCCAGCTCGGCGCCGAGGTCCTGGTCGCCGGTGCGGCCCCCGAGGGACGTCAGTTCTTCGGTGAGGTCCAGCTGGTCAACTCCCGCGGCACCGCCGCGGGTACCGGCAGCGTCGTGATCGAGAAGGTCACGCCGTAACGGTCCGCAGTATCCGAACAGCGGGGCGGGCGCTCTTCCGGGAGCTCCCGCCCCGCTGTGCGTCATCCGGGGTCCGTGCAGTCCAGGGTGCGCGAGGCGGGCAGCGCGGCCGACATCCACTGCCAGGCGGTGGCCCGGTCCTCACCGGTGAAGGACTCGACCCCCTCACCGGGGAAGCGCGAGACGATCACGACCATGGGCCTGCCGGGCCGGAAGTAGTCCTCCTCCTCGCCCGTGACGAGGAACGAGGTCTCCCGGGGCCCCTGGTCGGGCTTGAGGTACCGGTCGACCGTGAGCACGACCCGTACGAGGCCGCCGACCCGTTCCCTCCGGCTGACCGTGCCGTCCGCGACGACCCGGGCACAGGCCATCAGCCCCTCCTCGGTCAGCTTGGCGTCGCCGTGTTCCCCGGACGGCTGCGCGACCGACCAGAGGATTCCCGTCCCGGCCAGACAGGCGGCGATCACCACCGACGCCGCCAGCGCGAGCGGCCCCTTCCTGATCCACCGGGGACGGGCGGGCGTGTGGGCCCCCGGGAGTGCTTCCGGTGCGGCCAGCCGGTCACCGATGAGGTGCAGCTGCTCCCCGAGCACCGTCATGTCACGGGCCGCGGCGGCATACCGGGCCGCGGCGGGCCCGTCCTCTTCCTCGTCGGGCGCCTGGCGCCCCAGCAGTACGGCCATCAGTTCGTCCGGCTCGTCCGTGTTCACCGTCACACCACCTCGTCCGCGCGCATCCGCGCCAGCCGCTCGCGCATCGCTCCCGCCGCCGTGTGCAGGCGGCTCTTGACCGTGCCCTCCGGGATGCCGAGCTCCGCCGCGATCTGCGGTACGGAGAGATCGGCGTAGAACCGCAGCACCAGGGCCTGGCGCTGCGCCGCGGGCAGCTCGTCCAGCCCCTCCGCGACGGTGAGCGCCAGCAGCCGGGCCTCCTGGCCGCCCTCGGTCAGGGAGTCCGCCGGGCTCAGCGCGGCGAGCCGGGCGGAGATCCGCTCCTGCCGGCTCCTGCCCCGGTGCCAGTCGGCGGCCAGGCGGGAGGCGACCACGGCCGCCCAGGCGCCGATCTCGCGGGGTGCCTCCAGGCCGCTCGCCGAGCGCTCCAGGAGGCGCAGCCGTACCTGCTGCACCCCGTCCTGGAGGTCGGAGTGCGGTACTCCGCCCAGTGAAAGAACCGCCCGTACCCGGTTCACGTGTGCCGGGCCGAGGGGGTCTTCCCCCGCGCCGGCCGCCTTCCTTCCCAGCAAGGACTGCCTCCCCCTGAATGTGTTTCCCCTGTGACGCGGAAGTACGGCGGAACGTTCACCCGGGACGGTTTCCGCCGTCCGAGGAACGGACAATGGATTGGACAAGGTGGGCGGGGACATACGCATCATGGAGCGGCAAGCGGGTCGCACACACGTACAGAGGAGTCTCCGTGAAGGTCGGAATCGTCGGCGCCACCGGTCAGGTCGGCACAGTCATGCGCAGCATCCTGGCCGAGCGGAAGTTCCCCGTCGCCGAGCTGCGGCTCTTCGCCTCCGCGCGTTCCGCGGGCTCCGTCCTCACGTGGGAGGGCACGGACATCACCGTCGAGGACGCCTCCACGGCCGACTACACGGGCCTGGACATCGTGCTGTTCTCGGCCGGTGGCGCGACGTCGAGGGCGCTCGCCGAGAAGGTCGCCTCCCAGGGCGCCGTCGTGATCGACAACTCCTCGGCCTTCCGGATGGACCCCGAGGTGCCGCTGGTCGTCTCCGAGGTCAACCCGCACGCGGCGAAGGTCCGCCCCAAGGGCATCATCGCCAACCCGAACTGCACCACGATGGCGGCCATGCCCGTGCTGCGCCCGCTGCACACCGAGGCCGGTCTGGAGACGCTGACGGTCACCTCGTACCAGGCGGTGTCGGGCTCCGGTGTCGCCGGTGTGGCCGAGCTGCACGGCCAGGCCCTGAAGGTCGTCGCCGAGGCCGACAAGCTGGCCCACAACGGCGAGGCCGTCGACTTCCCCGCGCCCACCGTCTACAAGCGTCCGATCGCGTTCAACGTGGTGCCGCTGGCCGGCTCGATCGTGGACGACGGTTCGTTCGAGACGGACGAGGAGCAGAAGCTCCGCAACGAGTCCCGCAAGATCCTGGAGATCCCGGAGCTCAAGGTCTCCGGCACCTGTGTGCGCGTGCCGGTCTTCTCGGGCCACTCCCTCCAGATCAACGCCCGGTTCGCCCGCCCGGTCAGCGTCGAGCGCGCCTACGAGCTGCTGAAGGACGCCGAGGGCGTCGAGCTCTCGGAGATCCCGACCCCGCTCCAGGCCGCCGGCAAGGACGCCTCGTACGTGGGGCGCATCCGGGTCGACGAGACGGTCGAGCACGGTCTGGCGCTCTTCGTCTCCAACGACAACCTCCGCAAGGGCGCGGCGCTCAACGCCGTGCAGGTCGCGGAGCTGGTGGCGGCCGAGCTGAAGGGCTGACGCCCACGAGCCACGAAAGGGGCGGCCACCGATGCCGGTGGCCGCCCCTTTCGCGTGCCTCAGAGGGCCAGGTGCCGCCGCAGAGCCGTGTCGATCTCGGTCATGCGCTGCCGCGGGACGGTACCGATGCGATTCCGTACGCGATCCAGGGAGACCGCCCGGACCTGCTCGCACTGGACCTTCGAGTCTCTCGGCAATCCGCTCTCGGCAGACCTGATGAGCGCCTGGAACGTGAGAACACGTGACGTGTTCGACGTCAGGGGCACGACAGTGATCACACCGCGGCCGTTCGACTCGACAGACTGGTTGGCGGCGTTGTTGGACACGATCACGGCCGGTCTGACCTTGTTGGCCTCGCTGCCCCTGGCTGGTTCGAGATCGACCAGGTGAATGTCACCTCTACGCATCAGCGATCCCGTCTCCGACCGTGCGGTCCCAAAGAGCGGCGTCCTCGCTCGCGTCCCATTCCTCGAACGCCTCGGTGTACTCCGCTTCGAGCCCGGCCTCGCGCAGCAACTCGATCGCGGCGTGTATCACCGCCGACCGGGAATCCGCGTCGGTCTTCGCGGCGTACTCGTCGACGAAGGCGACATCCTCCTGCGGCAAGCTCACACTGATCTTCATGCTTGCCATGCTACCAACGGTAGGAACACCTTGGCCACCCGGAAGGGAGGCCCCGGATGCTACCCGCGTCGCACCTCGAACTGGAAGCAGCCGTACTCCACGGCCCTTACATGGACCAGGGCCACCTCCGGGTCGGCGAACGCCTCCGCGAACGCCGTGTCGAACCCGTGCTCCTCCTCGGCCGGGATCTCCAGCAGCCGCCCGCCGACGATCCGGCCCTCGGCGCTGTATCGCCGCAGGACCCGCAGCGCACCGGCCCGGGAGAACGGATACCCCTCCCGCTCCGCCGCCGGCCCCCCGCACTCCTCGGCGTGGACGAAGACCGGCCCCTGCTCGTCGTAGGCCCCGGGCTTCGCCCAGGTCGCGGCAGCCCAGCGGCGCAGTGGCGCGTACGAGACGAGGGCGATGCGCTCCCCCTTCTCCGCTCCCCGCAGGCAGCAGCGCAGCGGACCACCCGCCTCGGTGGCCGTGTACGGGACGCACGGGCGGCCCGCGTCGTCGGTCTCCCGCAGCTCCTTGAGCGCGGTCGGTTCAATGGGACGTGCCTCGTAGCCGGTCATGGTTCGAGGGTCGCGCGGCCGTCGCCACTAGTCCGGCGGAAAACGGACATCGCGCTGCGCGCATCTCCCATGGAAGGATGACCAAAAACCCGCATATCAAGGAGATGACCGCGTGCCTGGCACGAATCTGACCCGCGAAGAGGCACAGGAGCGGGCGCGCCTGCTGACCGTGGACGCGTACGAGATCGATCTCGACCTCTCCGGAGCGCAGGAGGGCGGCACCTACCGGTCCGTCACCACCGTGCGCTTCGACTCCGCCGAAGCCGGTGCGGAGACCTTCATCGACCTGGTCGCCCCGGCCGTGCACGAAGTCGTACTGAACGGCAAGGCGCAGGACGTCGCCGCCGTCTTCCGCGACTCCCGCATCGCGCTCAAGCACCTGCTCGCCGGCACCAACGAGCTGAAGGTCGTCGCCGACTGCGCGTACACCAACACCGGTGAGGGCCTGCACCGCTTCGTCGACCCGGTCGACGAGCAGGCGTACCTCTACACCCAGTTCGAGGTGCCGGATGCCCGCCGGGTGTTCGCGAGCTTCGAACAGCCCGACCTGAAGGCGACCTTCGGCTTCACCGTGAAGGCCCCGGCCGGCTGGACCGTGATCTCCAACTCGCCGACGCCGGAACCCAAGGACGACCTCTGGGTCTTCGAGCCGACGCCCCGCATCTCGACGTACATCACGGCCCTGATCGCCGGTCCGTACCACGCGGTGCACAGCAGCTACGAGAAGGACGGCCAGTCCGTTCCGCTCGGCATCTACTGCCGCCCCTCGCTCGCCGAGTACCTCGACGCGGACGAGATCTTCGCGGTCACGCGGCAGGGCTTCGACTGGTTCCAGGAGAAGTTCGACTACGCGTACCCCTTCGCCAAGTACGACCAGCTCTTCGTCCCGGAGTTCAACGCGGGCGCGATGGAGAACGCGGGCGCGGTCACGATCCGCGACCAGTACGTGTTCCGTTCGAAGGTGACGGACGCGGCGTACGAGGTGCGTGCGGAGACCATCCTGCACGAGCTCGCCCACATGTGGTTCGGCGACCTCGTCACCATGGAGTGGTGGAACGACCTGTGGCTGAACGAGTCGTTCGCCACGTACACCTCGATCGCCTGCCAGGCGTACGCCGAGGGTTCCAAGTGGCCGCACTCCTGGACCACGTTCGCGAACTCGATGAAGACCTGGGCCTACCGCCAGGACCAGCTGCCGTCCACGCACCCGATCATGGCGGACATCAGCGACCTCGACGACGTCCTCGTCAACTTCGACGGGATCACGTACGCGAAGGGCGCCTCGGTCCTGAAGCAGCTCGTGGCGTACGTCGGCATGGACGCGTTCTTCAAGGGCGTCCAGGCGTACTTCAAGGCGCACGCCTACGGGAACACCCGGCTCTCGGACCTGCTGGGCGCGCTGGAGGAGACCTCCGGCCGTGACCTGAAGACCTGGTCGAAGGCATGGCTGGAGACCGCGGGGATCAACATCCTGCGCCCGGAGATCGAGACGGACGCGCACGGTCACGTCACGTCCTTCACGGTCCTCCAGGAGGCTCCGGCGCTCCCCGCGGGCGCGAAGGGCGAGCCCACCCTGCGCCCGCACCGGATCGCGGTCGGCTGCTACGACCTCGACGAGGCCGGGAAGCTGGTCCGTACGAGCCGGATCGAGCTGGACGTCGACGGCGAGCGCACCACCGTGCCGTTCCCGGCGGACACCGCCCGACCGGCGGTCATCCTCCTCAACGACGACGACCTCTCGTACGCGAAGGTCCGCCTCGACGAGGAGTCCCTGCGGGTCGTCACCGCCCACCTCGGCGACTTCGCCGAGTCCCTGCCGCGCGCCCTGAGCTGGGCCTCCGCCTGGGACATGACCCGCGACGGCGAACTGGCGACGCGCGACTACCTCTCCCTCGTCCTCTCGGGCATCGGCAAGGAGTCGGACATCGGCGTCGTCCAGTCGCTGCACCGCCAGGTGAAGCTGGCTCTGGACCTCTACGCGGCGCCGACGGCCCGTGAGGCGGGTCTGACCCAGTGGACGGACGCCACGCTGGCCCACCTGCGCGCGGCGGAGCCGGGCAGCGACCACCAGCTGGCCTGGGCCCGCGCCTTCGCGGCGACGGCCCGCACCCCGCTCCAGCTGGACCTGCTCCAGGCACTGCTGGACGGCGCGGAGACGATCGAGGGCCTGGCCGTCGACACCGAGCTGCGCTGGGCGTTCGTGGAGCGGCTGGCCGCGACCGGACTCCTGGACGAGGAGGAGATCGCCGCCGAGTACGAGCGCGACAAGACGGCGGCGGGCGAGCGCCACGCGGCGTCCGCGCGTGCCGCGCAGCCGAGGGCGGAGGCCAAGGCCGCGGCGTGGGCCTCGGTCGTCGAGTCCGACAAGCTGCCGAACTCCCTCCAGGAGGCGGTCATCAGCGGCTTCGTCCAGACCGACCAGCGCGAGCTGCTGGCCCCGTACACGGAGAAGTTCTTCGCGGCGGTCAAGGACGTCTGGGACTCGCGCAGCCACGAGATGGCCCAGCAGATCGCGGTCGGCCTGTACCCGGCACTCCAGGTCACGCAGGCCACGCTGGACGCGACGGACGCCTGGCTCGCCTCGGCGGAGCCGAACGCGGCCCTGCGCCGGCTGATGTCGGAGTCCCGCTCGGGCGTCGAGCGTGCGCTGAAGGCCCAGGCGGCCGACGCGGCGGCGGCGACCGCGTAACGGCTTCTGCCGAACGACGAGGGGGCGCCACCGGTGGTGGCGCCCCCTCGTCACGTCCGTGGCCGACTACTCCGTCACGTCCTGCGGATACCAGCGCAGTTCGACGGTGTTGCCGTCCGGATCCTGTACGTAGACGGACTGCGCCTCGCCCCGTGCGCCGAACCGCCCGACGGGGCCCTCCAGCACGGTGAGGGCGCCCGAGTCGATGAACTGCTGCCAGTCCAGCGGCTCGACGACCAGACAGATGTGGTCCACGTTGGACGTGCCGCGGGGCCTGTCGAGCAGATCGATGATCGTGGTCCGGCTGACCCGCACCGACGGGAACGGGACCTTGCCGGCCCGCCACTCCTCCACCCGTACGGGCTCCAGGCCGAGCGGCCCGCAGTAGAACTCCAGCGCCCGCTCGACGTCCTGGACGTTGAGCACCAGGTGATCGAAGGCTTTGACTCGCAGCATGGGGCACCTTTCAGGTGTTCGCGTCTCGATGGGTGTCGCTTCCTCGCGCCCGACGCCGGCACTCCCGGGGTCAGGTACTGCCCGGCGGATCATGTGGCCGTGAGGGCACCACGTTAGTTCTCGCGGGCCGGACACGGCCTGGTCACGGCCGCCCGTCAGACGGCGATGACCTCCACACCCTGCTCCAGGCCCTTGAAGTCGTCCGCGTTGCGCGTGTAGAGCGGCAGCCCTTCCGCGGCTGCGATGGCCGCAATCATCAGATCCATGCGGCGCGGACGAGGGTCCCGGCCCGCCTTGATGGTCAGCGCGACCAACGTGCCGTATCTACGCGCGGCTTCCCTGGAGAACGGCACGGCATCGAAGTCCGCCTCCGTGTCGGCCAGCCGCTGAGCCCTGGCCATCATGTCCACCGGATCCTTGGCCATGGCGACGCCCTGGGCGAGCTCCGCCAGCACGATCGCGGGTACAGCCACCTCCACCGGGAGCCTCTCGGGGGCGATATCTGCCAGATCGATGACGACGCAGGTATCCAGCAATCCCTGCTGACGGCGTTCAGTCACGGTCGCCCCCGCTCCCAGGGGTCATCGCCCTCGCCCACCCGGTCCTCGCCCCCGAAGAACGCATCAGCCTCCGCGCGCATCCGCGCGTAGTCGACACGCGGCGCGGTCCGCCACTTGCGCTGCATCTCCTCGACCGGAACGAATCTCCGCCGGGCACTCAGCGGCCTGACTTCGGCGATCTCTATTCCGTTACGGGTGACGTGGTAGGTCTCACCCGCTTCCACGTCGTCCAGAACCGCTTTGGAGCGAGCCGCGAGTTCGCGTTGGGTAATGGTCTTCATACCTAGAGCGTAACGCACCGCATTACAGCGTGCCACGGGAAGGAGCGGGCCGACGCGGAGCCCTCCGCCCGGTGCACCCGACCCGATCGGGCACAGGATGTCGGGTCCGGCAGTATGCGTGGTGCCTAGCGTGGTGAGCGCAAGAGAGGAAGGGGACCGGGCGTGCTGGAGCGGCTCAACCAGGTCATGGAACACATCGAGCGTCACCTCGGCCAGCCCATCGACGTCGCCGAGGCGGCACGCATCGCGGCCACCTCGGAGTACCACCTGCGGCGGATGTTCTCCGCGCTGGCGGGGATGCCGCTGTCGGAGTACATCCGGCGCCGTCGGCTCACCCTCGCGGGCGCCGAGGTGCTCGCGGGTCACGAGACGCTGCTGGAGATCGCGGTGCGCTACGGCTACAGCTCGGGCGAAGCGTTCGCGCGGGCGTTCCGGGCCATGCACGGCGTCGGGCCGGGCGAGGCCCGACGCACCGGCACCGTGCTCGTCTCCCAGCCCCGGTTGTCCTTCCGCCTCACCGTCGAAGGGAGCAGGAGCATGCGCTATCGCGTCGTGGACAGGCCGGACTTCAGCGTGGTCGGCCTCAAGGCCCGGGTGCCGCTGGTGCACGCGGGGCCGAACCGGGCGATCATCGACTTCGTCCGGGGGATCGCCCCACAGACCCGGGAGACCCTGGAGAAGCTGTCGGACCAGGAGCCACGGGGCATCGTCTCGGTCTGCGACGACCTGGACCCCGGCCGCGCCGAGGGCACCGAACTCGACTACTACCACGGGGTGATCACGTCCGCGGCGGCCCCCGAGGGCATCGACGCCCTCGCCGTGCCGGCCGGCACCTGGGCGGTCTTCACCACGTCCGGGCCGGCGCCGGAGGCCATTCAGAACCTGTGGCGGGACGTGTACGCGGAGTGGTTCCCGTCGAACCCGTACCGCAGCCGCCCCGGCCCGGAGATCCTGCGCACCCACCTGTCACCGGACGGGACCGAGGCCGACGCCGAACTGTGGCTTCCGGTGGAGCGGGAGCAGGGCTGAACACGGGGCCGAGCTCCTGGGCGCCGGCCTGTGAGCGCCCCATGGAAACCGCCCGGCGGGCGGGCGCCGTATGCGCAGCCGTCCGCCGGGCGGGAGTTGTGGGTGAAAGGGAGCGTTACGCGCCCGACTCCTCGTAGCGGTGCGCCAGTTCGGCCGCGCCCGATTCCGTCAGGGAGCCGTGCAGCCGCATGCGGGCCACTCCGCCGTCGGGGAACGTGTCGAGGCGTACGTGGGTGACCACGGCCTGGGCGCGCAGGAGGAAGCGGTGCACCGTGTCGGGCTGGAGCTTCGTGCGGGGGATGATCTCGAACCATTCGCCCGTCTCGCCGTTGCGGCCCTGGAGCGCGATCCAGCCCGCCGCGTTGCCCTTGAGGTAGGCGGTGTCGATCTCGACCGCGCGGACCGCGCCCTGGGCGGGCAGCCGGAAGCGGACCCAGTCGTTCGTGTCACGGACCCGGCGGCGGCGGTTCTCCCAGCCGTCGTCCATCTTGCGGGAGGTGCCGGGCAGGATGATCTGCGCCGGTGAGGAGTAGAAGCGGTCCGAGGCGTCCTCGTACGTGCCGCCGTTCAGGATCGAGATCAGGTCGATCGTGCCGAGGGCCGCGAGCCAGGCCGGGTCGGGGACGACCTCGCCGTGGACGCGGAGGCGGGCGATGCCTCCGTCGGGGTGCTGGCACAGGCGGATGTGGGTGTAGCGACGGCCGCCGGTGATCTCGAAGGCGTTGGCGGCGTGGCCGCGTACGGGGGTCTGCGGGACGATCTCCTCCCACTTCACGTCGTCGGCGAGGAGCTCGGCCGGGCCGGGTGAGCCTTCGACGGACGTCGCCTGGACCGAGACGCGCTGCGGGTAGTTGCCGCGGAAGTGGGCCGTGTCCACGATGATGCCCCGGATGATTCCGGGGGCGCCGAGCCGGACGATCGCCCAGTCGTGCTCCTCGGGGGCCGGGAAGGGGTGGGCGGCGTCGGCACCGCGGCGGCGGCGGGTCTCCCAGCCGTCCATGATCTTGCCCTTGTGGCCGAAGCGCTCGGGGTCGAAGACGGCCGGCTCGCGGACGAGGAGGTTCTCGCGCTCGGCGAAGAACTCGTCGTTGGCGGCGATCACGCCGGCGCCGAGGCGGCGGTCCGCGAGGTCGACGAGCTCGGTGAAGGGGAGACCGGTGGCGGCGCGGTAGTCGGCGTAGGGGTCGCCTCCGCCGTACGGGGCCGCGTCATTGGCGTGGGGGTCGTTGTCCTGGAATGTGGTCTCGCTCGCGTCGAAGGTCATGGGACGACTCTCGTACGCCAGGACCCATCAGGTCCATCGAAAGTTTTCGTACGGTCTGTTCAGTTCAGCTGAACGGTTGCTCAGGGGCAGCGTGCCCGGCCACGGCCCTGAGGGCCGCCAGGACCCGGGCCACCGCCGGGCCCTCCTCCGCCCCCTGCCGTACCGCCGCCACCACATGGCGGCGCGGCTGATCCGCCTCCAGGACCCGCATCACCACACCGTCGCTGCGCTCCCGCGACGCCATCCGCGGGATCAGCGCGATGCCCATGCCCGCCTCGACCATCGCGAGGATCGCGGTCCAGCCGGAGGCGCTGTGCGCCTGCTCGGGCACGAAGCCCGCCGCCTCGCAGGCCGCCGTCGTGATCTCCGACCAGGGGCCCGAGCCGCCGAAGATCCAGGGCTCGCGGGACAGGTCCGCCAGGCGCAGGCCGGGGGCCGCGGCCAGCGGATGGTCCGCGGGCAGCGCCACGTCCAGCGGGTCGGCCAGGAGGGGGACGAGGGCGAACCGTGGATCGCGGGCGGTGGGCGCGTGCGCCGCGAGGGACAGGGCGAGGTCGACCTCCCCGGCGAAGAGGAGCTCGTACGCCTCCGCCGCCTCCGCCTCCCGCACCCGCACCTCGGGGCCCGGCCGGCCCTCGGAGCGCAGGAGCCGGACCGCCGGTACGACGAGCGCGGGTACGGCCGTGGAGAAGGCCCCGACCCGCACCTCGCCCGCCTCGCCGCGCAGATAGCCGGTGAGTTCGGCGTCGGCGCGCTCCAACTGGGCGAAGACCACGTCGGCATGGCGCAGCACCAGATGGGCGGCGTCGGTCAGGCGGACCCGCCGGCCCTGGGCTTCGAGGAGGGTCACACCCAGCTGCCGGGCGAGGTTGGTGAGTTGCTGGGAGACCGCCGACGGCGTCATCAGCAGCGCCTCGGCGGTCGCGGTCACGGTGCCCCGGTCGCGCAGAGTGCGCAGGATGCGGAGCTTCTTGACGTCCCACTCGGTCATGGGCGCAACCTACCGGGGGTCACCGGCCGGGCCCGGACATGCCGGTGCACCGCGCGGCACTGGGTACCGGGCGGTGCACGGGGAAGAGGTTCTAGGCCGGCTTCTTGGACTTGTCGAGAACCATGACCAGGCCCACGATCACCGCGAACAGGGCGATGGGTGCCACGACATAGAGCCCGATCGTATCCATCACGCTCAGGCCCGTGCCCGGGTCGTCACCGTCGTCGCGGGTGAGAGCGAGCGCGGGCGACGACATGAGCAGCATCATCAGCGTCGTACCGGCTGCGACGGCGCCGGCGCGCATAGCGTTCTTCTTGTCCACGGTGCAAACGTAGCGAACGGCTACCGGTGGCGCGCGCCCGGGGGTGCCGTACGGGACCCGGGGCGCTCAGGGCGGGGGTTCAGCACCTCCATCAGGCGGTGCAGCCGGGGCGACGAGGCGAGCTCCTCCAGGGTGACGGGGATGCCCTCGGCATCGGCGACGGGCAGGCGCCAGTTGGGGTACTGGTCCCAGGTGCCCGGCAGATTCTGCGGGCGGCGGTCGCCCACCGTGTCGGGGAGCCAGACGCCGACCATCCGGGCGGGGGTGCGCAGCAGGAACCGGTGGACGGCCCGGACCGCGGCCTCCTCGTCGCCCTCGCCCTCGGGCAGGAGACGGAGCCGGGCGAGGCAGGCCAGCCACTCGGCGGTGTCGGTGGCGTCCTCGGCCAGCTCCTGCTCCAGCGAGTGGGTGAGCAGCCCCAGCCGGTGGCGCAGTTTCACGTAGTCACCCGACAGCCGGGCGGCCGTGGGGGGCAGATCGTGGGTGGTGGCGGTGGCCACGCAGTCCTGGCGCCACCGCTCGGGGGCCAGCGGACCGCCCGAACCGTCCCAGTCGCGCTCGAACCAGAGCACGGAGGTGCCGAGCACGCCGCGCCGGGCGAGTGCCTCGCGGACGCCGGGCTCGACGGTGCCGAGGTCCTCCCCTATGACGACGGCACCGGCCCGGTGGGCCTCCAGGACGAGGACGGCGAGCATCGCCTCGGCGTCCTGAGCGACGTAGGTGCCCTCGGTGGGCGGGCGGCCTTCGGGCACCCACCAGAGCCGGAACAGCCCCATCACGTGGTCGATGCGCAGGGCGCCCGCGTGGGCGAGGAGGCCGCGCAGGAGTCCGCGGTACGGGGCGTAGCCCGTGGCGGCGAGCACATCGGGGCGCCACGGGGGCAGTCCCCAGTCCTGGCCGCGCGCGTTGAAGGCGTCCGGGGGCGCGCCGACGGACATCCCGCGCGCGAAGGCATCCTGCTGGGACCAGGTGTCGGCGCCGGCCGGGTGCACGCCCACGGCGAGGTCGTGGACGATCCCGACGGGCATCCCGGCGTCCCGCGCGGTCTGCTGGGCGGCGGCGAGCTGAGTGGCGGTCAGCCAGGCGAGCCGGCAGTGGAAGTCGACCCGGTCCAGGAGTTCGGCACGGGCCCTGGCGGTCTGCGGGGAACGCGGGTCGCGCAGCCCCTCGGGCCAGGTGTGCCAGTCGGAGCCGTGCACCTCGGCCAGCGCGCACCACAGGGCGTGGTCCTCCAGCGCCTGCCCCTGCTCGGCCAGGAAGTCGCAGTAGGCGGCCCGGCGGCCGGGGGTCAGCGGCACCTGGTGGATGAGCTCCAGAGCCTGCCGCTTGAGCTCCCAGACGGCGTCCCGGTCGATCAGGGCGCCCTTGTTGAGCACGGCTTCGGAGAGGGCGGCGGCGTCCTGGCGGAGGTCGTCCAGGGCCGCACGGTCCCGGACGTGCCCGTACTCGGGCACCGACTCGATGTGCAGATGGACGGGGTCGGGGAACCTGCGCGAGGAGGGCCGGTACGGGGAGGGGTCGGTGGGCCGGCCGGGTACGGCGGCGTGGAGCGGGTTGACCTGGACGAATCCCGCCCCGAGGGACCGGCCCGACCAGGCGGCGAGATCGGCCAGGTCGCCGAGGTCGCCCATGCCCCAGGACCGGGCGGAGAGCAGGGAGTACAGCTGGACCAGGAAGCCGTGGACGCGGGCGGGCGGCTGCGGGACGCGGGCCGGAGCGACGACGAGCGTGACGGCGGCGTACCGGCTGTCGGGCGTGCGCACGGTCAGCCGGTGGACGCCCGCCGGGGGCTCGCTCCACCAGGCGGGCGTCTGTACGGCAGCGGGCGCCCGTTCGGCGGACGGGTCGGCGGATTCGGCGGGGTCGGCGGCGGGCGGTTGTTCGGCGGGCGCGGCCGGGGCCTGCGTCTTCACCGAGGTCACCACCTGGGTCAGGCGCACCGGGAGCACGGCGGTCTCCCCCGGGACGGGCTCCAGCTCGATCGTCAGCGCCGTGTCCGGGGGCAGTGCCGTCAGGGCGGCCGGCAGGGGCTCCCCCGACCAGACCACCACCGTGGGCGGAAGGAGGCGTGAAACCGCCGTCGCTTCCGCGGCGTCGAGCGCCTTCCGTACGGCCGCGGGAGTGCCGGCGTCGACGCCCAGCGCGGCGAGCACGGCCGTGACCGTGTCGTCGGGGACGGACACCGTGACATCCGCGGACGGGGAGTAGGAGGTGGCGACGCCGTGCAGTGCGGCGAGCCGGGACAAGCCCATTCAGACTCCTGGGGACTCCATGCCCCCTGCGGTGCCGGGGGCGGTCGGCTCGCTGGTCAGAGGGGCGACGGCGGCGAGCGGAGGCTCGCTCGTGAGTGGGGTGGCATCGGCGAGCGGAGGCTCGCTGGTCAGCGGTGCGGCGTCGGCGAACGCAGCCTCACCGCTCAGGTGGGAGACGTCGGCGAGCGGCAGCTCGCTGATCATCGGAGGCGCGAGGTCGGTCAGAGGAAGTTCACTGATCAGTGCGGCAGGACCCGCGGGGCTCGGTACCTGTTTGGACAGGGCGGAGAGCAGAAGCTGCGCGGCAGCGGGCATGGTGGCCTCCTGGCCATGGAGAACAGGACACCGCCAGACCTACCCAGCAGGTGCGACCGCAGACGTGGACGTGACATAGGCGTTATGACAACGAGCCCAACGTGCCGTAGGTCACATTCCGTTCCCCCGTACGGCATTCATGGCCCGTTTCCGGCCACCTTGCGGCGTCTCCGGACCCTCTGCGCCGGCCCGTGGGGCGTTGTCCGGCCCTGCGACCCGGGCATATCTGGCGCAACGGTCACGCGCATTGACACCCTCGCGCGCGGGTGGTGGGCTCGGAGCCCACCGGTGGGACGAGGGGAGCGTGGCCGTGCGGTTCGGACGCAGGAAGCACGCGACGGCCGTCGCCGTCGCGGTGATCGGCGGGCTGCTCGGTTCCGTCGCCCCCGCCGCCATGGCGGCCCCTGTCGTACCCGGCTCGCCTGCCACCGTGCCCGACCGCGTCGACGGGACGAGGCTGCCGTCCGTCTGGCCCCGCCCGCAGACCATCAAGGCGGCCGGCCAGGCCGTGCCGCTCGGTGCCGAGGTCACCGTCGTCGCGGACGCGGACGCCGATCCCTACGCGGTGGACGCCCTGCGGACCATCCTGCGCGACGCGGGCGTCCCCACCCTGCACGAGGGACTCCCGGGGCGCGGACCCGTCGTCCGGATAGGCGGCCCGGGTGCGCTGGAGGCCCTGCGGGCCCTGCGGGCTCCCGAGCGCGCGGACCTGCCGGCCGGCGGTTACCGCATCGCGGTCGGCCAGGTCGCCGGACGCTCCACCGTCGCCATGGACGGCGTCGGCGAGGACGGCCTCTTCCACGCCGTCCAGACGCTCCGCCAGCTGATCCGCGACGGCGCCGTCGCGGGCGCCGTGGTGCGCGACTGGCCGGGCACGGCCGTCCGCGGGATGGCCGAGGGCTTCTACGGTCAGCCGTGGACCCGCGAGGAGCGGCTCGCGCAGATCGGCTTCATGGGACGCACCAAGCAGAACCGGTACCTCTACGCGGCGGGCGACGACCCCTACCGCCAGGCCCGCTGGCGCGAGCCGTACCCCGCCGAGCGCCGTGCGGACTTCCGCGCGCTGGCGGAGAAGGCGCGCGCCGAGCACGTGACGCTCGGCTGGGCGGTCTCCCCCGGCCAGGCGATGTGCATGGCGTCCGACGGTGACATCAAGGCACTGACGCGGAAGATCGACGCGATGTGGGCGCTGGGCGTCCGGGTCTTCCAGCTCCAGTTCCAGGACGTCAGCTACAGCGAATGGCACTGCGACGACGACGCGGAGACCTTCGGCAACGGCCCCGAGGCCGCGGCCAGGGCGCAGGCGCGCGTCGCGAGCGCCGTCGACCGGCATCTGGCGGAACGCCACCCCGACGCGGAGCCGCTGTCGGTGATGCCGACGGAGTACTACCAGGACGGTTCGACGGACTACCGCACGGCCCTCGCCGCCGAGCTCGACGGCCGGGTGCAGGTGGCCTGGACCGGGGTCGGGGTGGTGCCGAAGACCATCACCGGGCGGGAGCTGGCCGGCGCGCGGGCCGCCTTCCGCCATCCGCTGGTCACGATGGACAACTACCCGGTCAACGACTACGCGCAGGACCGGATCTTCCTCGGCCCGTACACCGGCCGGGACCCGGCGGTGGCGAGCGGTTCGGCCGCGCTGATCGCCAACGCGATGGAGCAGGCGTCCGCCTCCCGCATCCCCCTGTTCACCGCCGCCGACTTCGCCTGGAACCCGAAGGGGTACCGGCCGCAGGAGTCCTGGCAGGCGGCGATCGACGATCTGGCGGGCGGGGACGCCCGCACCCGGGCCGCGCTCCGCGCGCTCGCGGGCAACAGCGCGGCCTCCGTGCTCGGCGGCGCGGAGTCCGCCTATCTGCAGCCCCTGCTCACCGCGTTCTGGGCGTCCCGTACCGCCGACGGCACCGCGCGCGACGACGCGGCGCGCGAGCTGCGCGCGGCGTTCACCGTGATGCGCGGGACCCCGGAGCGGCTGAGCGCCCCGGCGGACGGGCGGCTGGACGACGAGGTGCGCCCGTGGACGGACCAGCTGGCCCGGTACGGCCGTGCGGGCGAGCTCGCCGTCGATCTGCTCCAGGCGCAGGTGCGGGGCGACGGGGCGGGCGCCTGGCAGGCGCAGCTGGACCTGGAGGGCCTGCGCAAGGACATCGCGGCCGGCGGGGCGACCGTCGGCAAGGGCGTACTGGGACCGTTCCTTGACCGGGTCCGCAAGGAGTCCGACGGCTGGAACGGCGCCGACCGCGAAGCGGGCACGGTGAGCAAGGACGCGGACGGCTACACGATCCGGCTGGACCGGCCCCGCCCCGTGGACGCCGTGACCGTGCTGACGGACCCCGGGAGCGGCGCGGCCGACGCGGTCCTCCAGGGCCATGTACCGGGCGAGGGCTGGCGCAGCCTCGGCCCGCTCTCGGCCTCGGGCTGGACCCAGACGAAGACGAAGGACCTGCGGGTGGACGCGGTCCGCGTCGCCCTGCCCCTCGTGACCCCGCCCTTCACCGGCACCGCGCCCCCGCTCGTCCCGGGCCGCGGCACCGGTCCCGGCGGCGCCCCGAAGGTGCGGGCGGTCGTGCCGTGGTTCGGTGACGAGCCCGCGGCCCGGCTCGACCTCGTGCGCGGCGAGACGGACGCCGTGATCGGCGGCAGCCCGCAGCGCGTCGAGGCGCGGCTGGCGGGCCGGCGCCCCGCCGAGGTGCGCGGCGCGCTGACCGCCAAGGCGCCCAAGGGCATCAAGGTGAAGGTGCCGAAGCAGACGACGGTCCCGCGCGGTTCCCGCACGGCCGTCCCGGTGGACATCACGGTCCCGGCGGACACCCCGGCCGGTGAGTACGAGGTGCCGTTCAGCTTCGGCGGCGAGGAGAGCACGCTGATGGTGCGGGCCTTCCCCCGTACCGCCGGCGTCGATCTGGTGCGTACGGGCACGGCGTCCTCCTCCGGCGACGAGACCCCGGACTTCCCCGCGTCGGCCGCGTCCGACGGCGATCCCGCCACCCGCTGGTCCTCGCCCGTGGAGGACGGTGCCTGGTGGCAGACCGAACTGGCAGAGCCGGTACGGCTCGGCCAGGTGGTGCTGCGCTGGCAGGACGCGTACGCCTCGCGCTACCGCGTCCAGGTCTCCGCCGACGGCCGCACCTGGCGCACGGCGGCGACGGTCCGGGACGGCAGGGGCGGGCGCGAATCGGTCCGGATGGACGCGAAGGACACCCGTTTCATCAGGGTGCAGGGCGACGGCCGGGCGACCGAGTTCGGCTACTCGCTCTGGTCGGTGGAGGCGTACGCGGTGGCAGCCGAGTAGCGCTGCGCACCCGGGTTCCCGGCTGCCGCCCCGGCCCGCGCCGTGGGCGGGGCCGGGACGAGGACGGCCGCGAGGGCAGTTCGACGACAGGCCCCAGTTCTCAGGCCGAGATGCCGTCGATCCTGGCCAGCACGTCGTCCGCACCGAACGGCTGCAGGTACGGGAGCCAGCGCGGGTCCCGGTGCCCGGTGCCGATGATCCGCCAGGCCAGACCGCTGGGCGGTGCGGGCTGGTGACGGAGCCGCCAGCCCAGCTCGGGCAGGTGGCGGTCGGCCTTCACGTGGTTGCAGCGGCGGCAGGCCGCCACCACGTTGTCCCAGGCGTGCTGTCCGCCGCGGCTGCGCGGAATGACGTGGTCGACGCTGGTGGCCGCGGCGCCGCAGTACATGCAGCGCCCGCCGTCCCGGGCGAAGAGCGCCCGCCGCGTCAGTGGAACGGGCCCCCGGTAGGGGACCCGTACGAAGCGCTTGAGGCGGATGACGCTGGGCGCCGGTACAGCACGGGTGGCACTGTGCATGAAGGCGCCGGACTCCTCGAGGCAGATGGCCTTGTTCTCGAGGACGAGGACGAGCGCGCGGTGGAGCGGTACGACGCCGAGCGGCTCGTACGACGCGTTGAGAACCAGGACGTGCGGCACGGTGGATGCCTCCTTGTACGCCGGCGGCGCGTGGCTCGCGCCGGGACGATCCGATCTCAGTCTCTCCTTATGCCTGGTGGAAACGCCACCACGTGCCGGTAACGGGCCGGAGGGATTTTGCTCACCCTCCTGCCCGGTCACGGACGGGACGGCCGGGAACCGGCGCTTCACCACGGCGGCCGCCCGCCCTGTGCGATCGGCCACACCAGCTGTATCCCCGGGTGAGACGTGTCTCTCCCTCGAACACGGCAACGATCCACTCCCATGGCTTCGTTACTGTTGTTGGTCACCCGTCGCCGCTCCTGGAGGTCCCCGCCGTGTACCTGTCCGCCCTCTTGGCCGCAACCCCCTCGCCGGAGCCGGTCGGCTCGCTGGGTGAAGCCGCCGAGCAGGCCGGCAACGCCGCGGGCTGGGTCGAGGAGAACTGGTCCACCTGGCTGAACACCGGTCTGCGCATCCTGCTCATCGCGGTGGTGGCGCTCGTCCTGCGCTATCTGATCCGCCGCGCCCTGACCAATCTCATCGAGCGGATGAACCGCAGCGCCCAGGCGGTGGAAGGCACGGCCCTCGGCGGCCTGCTGGTCAACGCGGAGCGGCGCCGCCAGCGCTCGGAGGCGATCGGCTCGGTACTCCGCTCGGTGACGTCGTTCCTGATCCTCGGTACGGCGGGGCTGATGATCCTGGGCGCGTTCCAGATCAATCTCGCCCCCCTGCTGGCCTCCGCCGGTGTGGCCGGGGTCGCGCTGGGCTTCGGTGCGCGCAACCTGGTCACCGACTTCCTCTCCGGCGTCTTCATGATCCTTGAGGACCAGTACGGCGTCGGGGACACGATCGACGCGGGCGTCGCCTCGGGCGAGGTCATCGAGGTGGGACTGCGGGTCACGAAGCTGCGCGGCGACAACGGTGAGATCTGGTACGTCCGCAACGGCGAGGTGAAGCGGATCGGTAACCTCAGCCAGGGCTGGTCGACGGCCGGTGTCGATGTGACCGTGCGCCCGACGGAGGACCTGGAGCAGGTCCGCAAGGCGATCACCGCGGCGGCGGAGACCATGACCAAGGAGGACCCGTGGACCGAGCGCCTCTGGGGCCCGGTCGAGGTCCTGGGCCTGGACGCGGTGCTGCTGGACTCGATGACGGTCCGGGTGACCGCGAAGACGATGCCCGGCAAGTCCCTGGGCGTGGAGCGCGAGCTGCGCTGGCGGATCAAGCAGGCACTGGACGACGCGGGCATCCGGATGGTCGGGACCCTGCCGCTCCAGGCGGACGGGGAGACGTCGCCGGACCCGACGGCGGGAATGGCCGCCCCGTCGGCGTACGCCTCGACGACCTCACCGCAGTCGCTGGCCGCCACTCCGATAGCGCCGCCGAACCTGACCAAGTAGCTGGAAGTACCGAAGGGGCGTTCCGCGTACGCGCGGGGCGCCCCTTCCGGCGTTCCCGGCGCCCCAGGTAACACTTTGATTGCCGGGAGGGTGCAGACCATTGACGGTGCGGTGACCTGCGTCCTACCTTCCTCTCATCGAATAGGAAACTTTCCTAACAGAGGGCAGGTGCAACCACCATGGCGGGAACCACGCCGGGCACCCCGGGCACACCGCGGGTCCTGCGCGCCATGAACGACCGGGCCGCCCTCGATCTGCTCCTGGAGCACGGCCCTCTCTCCCGTACACGGATCGGCAAGCTGACGGGCCTCTCCAAGCCCACCGCGTCCCAGCTGCTGGCCCGCCTGGAGGCCGCCGGACTCGTCGTGGCCACCGGCACCAGCGAGGGCCGCCCCGGCCCCAGCGCACAGCTGTACGCCGTGAACGCGCGCGCCGCCCATGTGGCCGGCCTCGACGTGACCGCCGAACGGATCGTCGCCGCGGTCGCCGACGTGACCGGCGAGACCGTCGGCGAGTTCGAGCTGCGCACCCCCGGCCGGCGCGCCGCCGGTGTGGTCCGGCAGGTCGCCGACGCGCTCGACGGCGCGGTCAAGGACGCCGGACTGACCCGTGCCGATGTGCACCGCGTGGTCATCGGCACGCCCGGCGCCTTCGACCCGGGCACGGGCCGGCTGCGGTACGCCTCGCATCTGCCCGGCTGGCACTCCCCCACGCTGCTGGAGGAGCTCGCCGCGTTCCTGCCGATGCCGGTCGAGTACGAGAACGACGTGAACCTGGTCGCCGTGGCCGAGCAGCGGCTCGGCGCGGCGCGCGGCCACGAGGACTTCGTCCTGCTGTGGAACGAGGGCGGCCTCGGCGCCGCCCTCGTGATCAACGGGCGGCTGCACCGCGGCTGGACCGGCGGCGCGGGCGAGGTCGGCTTCCTGCCGGTGCCGGGGACGCCCCTCGTCCGCCAGGTTGTGAAGGCCAACAGCGGTGGCTTCCAGGAGCTGGCCGGCGCCCAGGCGCTCCCGAGGCTCGCCACGGCGCTCGGGATCGACACCCCGCAGCAGCCGTACGCGGAGGTCGCCGCGGCGCTGCTGACGCGGGCGGTGGAGGCGTACGAGAGCGACGACGCGCTGACCGAACTGCTGCGGCAGTACGCCCAGCGGCTCGCCACCGGCCTCGCCTCGGTCACCGCCGTACTCGACCCGGAACTGATCGTTCTCTCCGGTGGGCTCATCTCCTCGGGCGGTGAGGTGCTGCGTTCGCTGATCCAGTCCGAGCTCGCCGAGCTCGCCGCGTCCCGGCCCCGTCTCGTCCTCGGCGAGATCGGCCGCGATCCCGTCCTGCGGGGCGCCCTGGAACGGGCCCTCGCGGACACCCGCGACGAAGTGTTCGACACCTCGCGCTGAACACCCCACGCCTCTCCTCCCCCATCTCCTTCCCCCCGTCCCTGGGAGCTTTGCCATGCGCAGAAGCCGACTGACCACCACCGCCGCCGTCGCCGTCGCCGCGATATCGGTGCTCGCCACCGCCTGTACCGGCCAGGCCGAGTCCGGGGCGAACGACGATCCGAACGCCAGCACGACGATCAACTTCTGGCACGGCTGGAGCGCGCCCGCCGAGGTCAAGGCGGTCCAGGACAACGTCGACCGGTTCGAGAAGGCCCACCCGAACATCAAGGTGAACGTCGTCGGCAACATCAACGACGACAAGCTCAACCAGTCGCTGCGCGCGGGCGGCTCGAAGGGCCCCGACGTGGTGTCCTCGTTCACCACCGCGAACGTCGGCAAGTTCTGCTCCTCCGGTGCCTTCGCCGATCTGAAGCCCTTCATCGAGAAGTCCGAGCTGGACCTGGAGAAGACCTTCCCCAAGGTGCTCCTCGACTACACGCAGTTCGAGGGCAAGCGCTGCGCGCTCCCGCTGCTCGCCGACGCGTACGGCCTCTACTACAACAAGGACGCGTTCGAGAAGGCCGGCATCACCGAGCCGCCGAAGACGATGTCCGAACTGGCTTCGGTCGCCAAGAAGCTGACGATCGAGAAGGGCGACAGCTACCAGCAGCTCGGCTTCATGCCGAACTACCACGGCTACGAGACGGTCGCCGACCACTACCTCTCCTCGTGGGACCACGCGTACTTCGACGAGAACGGCAAGTCCAACGTCGCCAAGGACCCGGCGTTCGCCGAGATGTTCACGTACCAGAAGAAGCTGGTCGACGACCTCGGCGGGTACGAGAAGCTGGAGAAGTACCGGTCCACCTTCGGTGACGAGTGGGGCGCCAAGCACCCGTTCCAGACCGGCCAGGTCGCGATGCAGCTGGACGGCGAGTGGCGGCTCGGCATGGCCACCGACGCGAAGGTGCCGTTCGAGATCGGTGTCGCGCCGATGCCCGTCGCCGACGACGAGGCCGACACCTACGGCAAGGGCTTCCTCTCCGGCACGATCATGGGGATCGCCCCGGGCAGCACGAAGCAGAACGCCGCCTGGGAGCTGGTCAAGTTCATGACGAGCGACACCCAGGCCGTGGTCGACTTCGCGAACGGGATCCGCAACGTGCCCTCCACGTTCGAGGCGCTGAAGTCCCCCGACCTGAAGTTCGACCCGCGGTTCAAGACGTTCCTGGAGATCGCGCAGCACCCCTCGTCCAACACTCCCGCGGGCGCGGTCAACGGCTCCACGTACCAGCAGACCCTCCAGGACTTCGGCTTCCAGTACGAGAAGGGCGCGGTGAAGGACCTCAAGGCCGGTCTGGAGAAGACCGCCGCGCAGATCGACACCGACATCGCCAAGGCCAAGTAGCCCCGGATGACCACGCACACGCTCCGCTCCAAGCGCAGGAGATCGGCCCTGCGCACGGTGGCCTTCATGTCACCCTGGCTCATCGGCTTCACGGTCTTCTTCGCGTACCCGATGGTCTCGACGATCTACTTCTCGTTCACGGACTACGACGGGTTCGCGGCGCCGTCCTTCAACGGTCTGGCCAACTGGTCGTACGTCTTCAACGACTACCCGATGTTCTGGCCCTCGCTGCGCAACACGCTCTGGCTGGTGCTCGTCATGGTCAGCTGCCGGGTCGTGTTCGGCCTCGGCGTCGGCATGCTGATCACGAAGATCAAGACGGGCACCGGGGTGTTCCGCACCCTGTTCTACCTGCCCTACCTTGCTCCGCCGGTCGCCGCGACCCTCGCGTTCGTCTTCCTCCTCAACCCGGGGACGGGGCCGGTCAACGCGATCCTCGGCGACCTGGGGCTGCCGACGCCCGGCTGGTTCAACGACGCGAGCTGGTCGAAGCCGGCGCTCACGATGCTCGCGGTGTGGGGCATCGGCGACCTGATGGTCATCTTCATGGCCGCGCTGCTCGACGTGCCCAAGGAGCAGTACGAGGCCGCCGAGCTGGACGGCGCGTCCGGCTGGCAGAGGTTCCGCTTCGTGACGCTGCCGAACATCTCGCCGATCGCGCTGTTCGCCGTGGTCACGGGTGTGATCCAGGCGATGCAGTACTACACCCAGCCACTGGTGGCGGGGAAGGTCGCCTCGGGCGTGATCGGCGGTTCCGGGCAGCAGTTCGAACCCGGCTATCCCGACAAGTCGACACTGACGCTGCCCCAGCTCGTCTACAACCTCGGCTTCCAGCGCTTCGACTACGGCTCCGCCTGCGTCGTCGCCCTCGTCCTGTTCGCCCTGGCCATGGCCTTCACCGTGCTTCTCATGCGGGGCCGCAACAACCTGATCCAGGCCGGTGACTGAGCCATGACCCAACTCCTCGACAAGCCCGTGGCCAAGGTGGCGTACGCGCCCACCCCCGCCGAACGGACGGCGCGCCGCAAGGCGCTGCTGCACTGGATCGCCGTCCACTCGCTGGGCATCGCCGCCGCGCTCTTCTTCGTGCTGCCGTTCGTCTTCGTCCTGCTGACCTCGCTGATGAGCGACCAGCAGGCCCTGACCCGGGACCTCACTCCGAACACCTGGGAGTGGGACAACTACCGGCGAGTCTTCAACACCCCCGGATTCCTCACCTGGTGGCGCAACACCCTGCTGTACGCGGGGGTGGGCACGGTCCTGACCGTGCTGTCGTCCGTGCCCGTGGCGTACGCGCTCGCCAAGTTCCGGTTCCGCGGGCGCAAGCTGTCGCTGATGCTCGTCATCTCGATGATGATGCTGCCGCCCCAGGTCGTCATCATCCCGATGTACCTGTTCTGGGCGAAGCAGATGGACCTGTCCGGCACGCTCTGGCCGCTGATCATCCCGATGGCGTTCGGTGACGCGTTCTCCATCTTCCTGCTGCGTCAGTTCCTGCTGACCATTCCGAACGAGTACCTCGACGCGGCGAAGGTCGACGGCTGCGGCGAGTTCCGCACGCTGATCAGGGTGGTGATCCCGATGGCCAAGCCCGGGATCGCCGCGATCGCCCTGTTCCAGTTCTTCGCCGCCTGGAACGACTACTTCGGGCCGCAGATCTACGCCTCGGAGAACCCGGCCGCCTGGACCCTCAGTTACGGCCTCGAATCCTTCAAGGGCGCACACCACACCGACTGGAACCTGACCATGGCCGCGACCGTTCTGGTCATGGCCCCCGTGATCCTCGTCTTCTTCTTCGCTCAGAAGGCATTCGTCGAGGGCGTCACACTGACCGGAGTAAAGGGCTGACATGAAGCTCGCAGTAGTGGGTGGCGGGTCCACCTACACACCTGAACTGATCGACGGTTTCGCACGCCTGCGGGACACCCTGCCGGTCGAGGAGCTGGTGCTCGTCGACCCGGCGGCCGACCGGCTCGAACTCATCGGCGGCCTGGCCCGGCGGATCTTCGCCAGGCAGGGCCACCCGGGGCGGATCACCACCACGTCCGACCTGGACGCGGGTGTCGCGGACGCCGACGCGGTCCTGCTCCAGCTCCGCGTCGGCGGGCAGGCCGCCCGCAACAAGGACGAGACGTGGCCGCTGGAGTGCGGCTGCGTCGGCCAGGAGACCACCGGGGCCGGTGGCCTCGCCAAGGCCCTGCGCACCGTGCCGGTCGTCCTGGACATCGCCGAGCGGGTGCGCCGGACCAACCCGGACGCCTGGATCATCGACTTCACCAACCCGGTCGGCATCGTCACCCGGGCCCTGCTCCAGGCCGGGCACAAGGCCGTCGGCCTGTGCAACGTGGCGATCGGCTTCCAGCGGAAGTTCGCCTCGCTGCTCGACGTGACTCCGGGCGAGGTGCATCTCGACCACGTCGGGCTGAACCACCTGACCTGGGAGCTCGGGGTGCGCCTCGGCGGCCCCGACGGCGAGAACGTGCTGCCGCGGCTGCTCGCCGAGCACGGCGGCGCCATCGCCGAGGACCTGCACATGCCGCGGGAGATCGTCGACCGGCTCGGCGTCGTGCCCTCGTACTACCTGCGGTACTTCTACCTTCACGACGAGGTCGTACGGGAGCTCGGCACGAAGCCGTCCCGGGCGGCCGAGGTCGCCGCGATGGAGAAGGAACTCCTCGCGCTGTACGGCGACCCGGCGCTGGACGAGAAGCCGGCGCTGCTCGGCAAGCGCGGCGGTGCCTTCTACTCGGAGGCCGCCGTGGACCTGGCGGCCTCGCTGCTCGGCGGGGGCGGCTCCGCGGTGCAGGTGGTCAACACGTACAACAAGGGCACGCTGCCGTTCCTGCCGGACGACGCCGTGATCGAGGTGCAGGCCCGTGTCGACGGCACGGGGGCGACCCCGCTCGCCGTTCCCCGTCTCGACCCGCTGTACGCCGGGCTGATCGCCCAGGTGACGGCGTACGAGGACCTCGCCCTGGACGCCGCGCTGCGCGGCGGCCGTGAACGGGTGTTCAAGGCGCTCCTCTCGCACCCGCTGATCGGCCAGTACGAGTACGCCGAGGGGCTCACCGACCGGCTGATCGCGCACAACCGGGAGCACCTCGCGTGGGCGTGAACGTCTCGGTCGTCGCCATCGACGCGGGCAACAGCAAGACCGATGTCGCCCTGATCGGTGCGGACGGCACGGTCCTGTCCACGGCCCGCGGCGGAGGCTTCCAGCCGCCGGCCGTCGGTGTCGGGGCGGCACTGGACGTGCTGGGTTCGATCCTGGACCGCGCGCTGGCGGAGTGCGGCGGCAGCGTCGACTCCCTCGGCCATGTGTCCGCGTGTCTGGCCAACGCCGATCTCCCGGTCGAGGAGGCCGAGCTGACGGAGGCTCTGCTCGCCCGTAAGTGGGCGCGCACGGTGGAGGTGCGCAACGACACCTTCGCGATACTGCGCGCCGGGGTGGACGAGCCGCGAGGGGTGGCCGTCGTCTGCGGCGCGGGGATCAACTGCGTCGGCATGGTGCCGGACGGGCGCACCGCCCGTTTCCCCGCGATCGGCCGGATCTCCGGTGACTGGGGCGGCGGGGCGGGCCTCGCCGAGGAGGCCATGTGGTTCGCGGCGCGGGCCGAGGACGGCCGCGGCGAGGCGACCGAGCTGGTCCGCGCGCTGCCGGGGCACTTCGGGCTCGACTCGATGTACGCGCTGATCGAGGCCCTGCACCGGGGACAGATCCCGTACGCCGCGCGGCACGAGCTCACACCGGTCCTGTTCGCCACGAGCGCGGCCGGTGACCCGGTGGCACGCGCCCTGGTGGACCGGCTGGCGGACGAGGTCGTCGCCATGGCCTCGGTGGCGCTGACCCGCCTCGGCCTGCTCGACGAGGAGGCACCGGTGCTGCTGGGCGGCAGCGTGCTGGCCGCGCGCCATCCGCAGCTCGACGCGCGGATCGCCGAACTCCTGGCGGCCCGCGCCCCGAAGGCCGTGATCCGGGTGGTCTCGCAGCCGCCCGTCCTGGGGGCGGCACTGCTCGGCCTGGACCACACGGGCGCCTCGCCCGAGGTCCACGCCAGGCTGCGCGCGCAGTACGCCTGACACCTGCCGGGCCCGTCCGGGTGCCGTTCCTCCCGGAACGGCACCCGGACGGGCCCGTTTTGTCGGTTCCGGGAACCGATCACCCGTCCCGTACGTGTTCATGGAGTGGGGAGGCCGATCCGCCTCGGGCGGACGTTTCGACGCAAGATCCGGGCGTTCCTGGTGTGGATGTCGGTCCCTCGGCCATACTGCTGGCCGGGTACCAGTCCCCCGCTCGGCCGGGGGGCCGTGCCGCAGTCAGTGACCGAGGGGGAGGTCAAGTGACATACCCGCCGAACGGGGGCTCGCTACGGGAGCGTGCGCCCGTGCAACCGCCCGCGTCCGTACCGGCGCAGCGCCGCAGTGCCTGGTCGGGACCGACGGAGCGGCTGCGTGCCGCGGCGACGACGGAGCCCGGCCGGCTGCAGATCATCGGGGCCGTACTGGCTCTGCTGGTGGTGACGTTCGGAGCCGTGACGGCTCTGGAGATCTCCGCGCGGTCCACCGCCGCCGACGACGTGGTGACCCGCAGTCAGCCGCTGAGCGCGGACGCCGCGAGCATCTACCGCTCGCTGGCCGACGCGGACACGATGGCGGCGAGCGGATTCCTGGCGGGCGCGCAGGAGCCCAAGGACGTGCACGAGCAGTACGAGAAGGACATCAAGGAAGCCTCCCGGCTGCTCGTCCGGGCGGCTGCGAGCACGGACGCCTCGACCACGTCCGGCCAGGAGATCACCACCCTGGGCGAGTTGCTCCCGGTGTACACGGGGCTCATCGAGCGGGCCCGGGCCAACAACCGCCAGGGGCTGCCGCTCGGCGGCGCCTATCTCCGGTACGCGAACCAGAAGATGACGTACGAGCTGCTGCCCGCTGCCGAGCGGCTGTACAAGGCGGAGACGGGCCGGCTCGGCCAGGACTCCACCGACGCACGGCAGTTGCCGTATCTCTCGCTCGGGGCCGGGCTCGTGGCACTGGCCGCCCTGGTGTGGATGCAGCGGCGCAACTACCGCAGGACGAACCGGGTCTTCAACCACGGGCTGCTCGCGGCGACCGCCGCCTCGACCGTGGTGCTGCTGTGGCTGGCCGTGGGACACACGGTGGCGCGGACCGAGCTGCGTGCGGCGATGGTTCACGGGCAGGAGTCACTGGACGTCCTCAACAACGCGCGGATCAACTCGCTGAAGGCGCGCGCCAACGAGAACCTCACGCTGGTGGCCCGCGGTGCGGTGCTGACGGCGGACGGCAAGAACGACAAGTACGAGACCGACTACACCACGGGCATGAAGGCTCTCGGTGCCCAGCTGAAGAGCGCGGAGAAGCTCGCGGACGACTCCCGGGGGAGCGAGCCGGTGGCGAACGCCATCAGCAGTGTGTCCGAGTGGCAGGGCCGCCACCGCAAGGCCCGTACGACCGACGACCAGGGCGACTACGACGGTGCGCTGAAGCAGGTCATCGGCGCGAAGGACTCCACCGGTGAGTCCTTCGCCGAGGTGGACGCGGCGCTGCGCAAGGCTCTCGACCACGAGCAGGGCGAGTTCACCGACGCGGCGAAGGACGGGCGCGGAGCACTGGGCGGGCTGCCGATAGGGGCAGCGGTGCTCGGTGTGCTGGGTGCGGTCGCCGCCATCGTCGGGGTCAACCGCAGGCTCTCGGAGTACCGGTGAGTGGGGGAGCGATGACCAGGAGACGAGACCGGTCCGGCCCCGGCAGGCTGCGCGGCTGGGGTGGTGTGACGGGCATGGCGGTGGCGTGCGCGGTCACCGCCTCGCTCACGCTGCTGCCGCTGTCCCACGGGAGCGCCGACTCCTTCGGCACGGACACCGTCGGCCAGGGCGCGACCTCGGCGGTGCAGGCGCGGGCCGACGCCTGCACGGACCCGGAGGCGAGCCTTCAGCCCTCGGGCGCCGACGGCCCGAGCATCGAGAAGATCAAGGACCGGGGCAAGCTGATCGCCGGTGTCGACCAGAACAGCTTCCGGTGGGGCTACCGCGATCCGGAGAACAGCCGGCTCGAAGGCTTCGACATCGATCTCGTGCGGGCCATCGCGCAGAACATCCTGGGCGACCCGGACGCGGTGATCTTCCGTGCGATACCCACCAACCAGCGCATCGCGGCCCTGGAGAACGACCGCGTGGACGTCGTCGTGCGGACGATGACCATCAACTGCAAGCGGCTGGAGCAGGTCTCGTTCTCCACGGCCTACTTCCAGGCGGGCCAGCAGGTGCTGGCCCCGAAGAACTCGACGATCACCGGGTACGACAAGTCGCTGGACGGCAAGCGGGTCTGCACCGCCGAGGGCTCCACGGCCTACGAGGCGCTGGAGAAGCAGTCGTTCGGCGCCGTGTTCAAGGACGAGGGCGACGGCACCGACCGGGACAAGGACCAGCTGACCGTGCCCAACCAGCTCGACTGCCTGGTCAGGCTCCAGCTCGGCGAGGTCGACGCGATCGTCACGGACAACGCGCTGGCGGCCGGTCAGGCGGCCCAGGACCCGGCCGTCGCGCTCAAGGGCGACAAGCCGTTCACCACCGAGTACTACGGCGTGGCGGCGAAGAAGGGTGCGGACGACCTGGTGGCCCGCGTCAACCAGGTGCTGGTCGACTACCGCAAGGGCGGGGCGGACAGCCCCTGGATGGTGTCGTACCGCAAGTGGCTGGCTACCGGCCTGCCCGGGATAACGGCGCCGCCGGCGCCCAAGTACCTGAGCAACTGATGCATCCGGCCCGCGGGCCGGACGGGAAGAGCGGAGAGGTGATCGATGGGCGTGGCGGGTTCCTTCCCCGGCTTCGCGGGGAGGCCCCCCGGCCCGGTCATGGACCGGGACGAGGCGGACCGTGCGCTGGCCCGGCTCGGCGCGGAGCACGAGGCCATCGAGACCTCGCTCCTGGCCCTGCAGGACCATGCCGGCCGCCGGCTCCTGGAGGGCGCCGCGCTGACCGGCGTCACGAAGGACCGCTGGGCCGCCACCGAGCAGTCGATCACGCTCCTGTGGGAGTACTTCGACTCGTACGCGGGTGCGCTCTCCGAGGCCCGCGCCGTGCGGGCCCGCAGGCGCTACCCCAACCGGGACGACCTGCTGGCCCTGACCGAGCTCCTGCGCGGCCAGGGGGTCACGGTGGCCGGTGCCGCTTCGCTCACCGGTCCCGCCGTGCTCTCCGAGCGGTTCTCGCTGGAGGAGCTCGTCGCCCGGATGAACGAGCTGTACGCACGGGCCCTGGACATGGTCGTCGCCTCCGACTCCGTATGGTCGGCGCTGCCCGCCCGGATAGATCTGCTCGCCGCCGAACTGCGCCGTACCGCCTCGCTGGCGCACTCGGTCGGGGTGCGGCCGGGTGAGCATCCGGCCGGTGACGACCTGGAGTCCATCACCGAGGAGCTGACGACGCTCCGGGTGCAGGTGATATCCGATCCGCTGGCGTTCTGGCTGCCGGGTCCCGGCAGCGCGGCGCCGGGCGGCGGCCGGCCGGACACCACGCGCTACGACCGGGCGGCGCGCGCCCTGGAGGACGTGCGGCGGGAGATCGAGGCGGTGCTCGCGGTCCGCCAGGACGCGGAACAGCGCCTGGTCCACCTGCGTGACGTGCTCTCGCGCGCGGACCGCACGCTGGCCGAGGCCCGGTCGGCGCGCGGCGAGGTGCTGGCGAAGATCGCCGCGTCCGAGGTGCCCGCGGTCAGCGGCCCGCCGACCGCGTTGCAGGAGCGGCTGGCTGCCGCGTCCGACTACCGCAGACACGCCCAGTGGCACCGGCTCTCCCCGCTCCTGGAGACGCTGGAGCGCGAGGCGGAGGACGAACTGCTGCGGGCCCGTGAGTCGTTGACCTCGGTGACGGCTCCGCTCGCGGTCCGCGCCGAACTGCGGGGCAGGCTGGACGCGTACAAGGCGAAGGTGGCCCGGCACGGTCTGGCGGAGGACCCGATGCTCATCGAGCGGTACGACACGGCCCGCCGGATGCTGTGGAGCGCGCCGTGCGATCTGCGGGTCGCCGAGCAGGCGGTGCTGCGCTTCCAGCAGGCAGCCGCGGAGCTGCTGACGCCGCAGCGGTCCTCCGGACCGGAGGACCGGCGGGACGGGCAGGGCCGCGCATGAGGACGCACAGGGCCGGAAAAGGAAGAACGGGGCCGCCGCGGCGGCGGGGCGAACAGGGGGAGACATCATGAGTACGCAGTGCCAGCGCCCCGCGTGCGAGGGCGCCTACGAGGACATGGGCGGCGGTGAGCTGTACTGCGACACCTGCGGTCTCGCTCCGGTCGTCTCGCCGACGGGCATGGTCAGTTCGCCGCCCACCGGGATCGCGGGCGGCGGCAGGGGCGGCAGCCGGGGCAGCAACAGCAGTTCGCAGCGTTCGAGTTCGCGGGCCTCGTCGAGGTCGTCCTCGCGCTCGTCCACGTCACGCCGTTCGGTCTCCGGGCGGCTGTCCCGCTCGCTCTCGGGCAGCGCGACGGCGCGTTCGGTGTCGGTGCGCTCCTCGGGCTCGTCGACCGGTTCGTCGGGCCGGGGCAGGCTGGGCGCGGGCCTGGTGCTCGTCCCCGACGTACCGCGCCCCGATCCGCGTACCGCCGTCATGGAGAACCCCGAGGTCCCGGAGCGCAAGCGGTTCTGTTCGCGCTCCGACTGCGGGGCCCCGGTGGGCCGGGCCCGCGGCGAGCGGCCGGGACGCACCGAGGGCTTCTGCACCAAGTGCGGCCACCCCTACTCCTTCGTACCGAAGCTGCGCGGCGGCGACATCGTGCACGGGCAGTACGAGGTCGCGGGCTGCCTGGCGCACGGCGGGCTCGGCTGGGTCTATCTCGCGGTGGACCGGGCCGTCTCCGACCGGTGGGTGGTCCTGAAGGGCCTCCTGGACACCGGTGACCAGGACGCCATGGCCGCCGCCATCTCCGAGCGGCGCTTCCTCGCGGAGATCGAGCACTCCAACATCGTCCGCATCTACAACTTCGTCGAGCACCTCGACCAGCGGACCGGCTCGCTCGACGGCTACATCGTCATGGAGTACGTGGGCGGCAAGGCGCTCAAGGAGATCGCCAACGAGCGCCGTACCCCGGCCGGGAAGCGGGATCCGCTGCCGGTCGAGCAGGCGTGCGCGTACGGCATCGAGGCGCTGGAGGCCCTGGGCCATCTGCACAGCCGCAACCTGCTGTACTGCGACTTCAAGGTCGACAACGCGATCCAGACCGAGGACCAGCTCAAGCTGATCGACATGGGCGCGGTGCGCAGGATGGACGACGAGGAGTCGGCCATCTACGGCACGGTGGGCTATCAGGCACCCGAGGTCGCGGAGGTCGGCCCGTCCGTCGCCTCCGACCTGTACACGGTCGCGCGGACGCTCGCGGTGCTCACGTTCGACTTCCAGGGCTACACGAACGTGTTCGTGGACTCGCTGCCCGACCCGGACAACATCGAGGTGTTCCGGAGGTACGAGTCGTTCTACCGGCTCCTCGTGCGGGCCACCGACCCCGACCCGGCGCGGCGGTTCGCCTCGGCGACGGAGATGGCCGAGCAGCTGACCGGGGTGCTGCGCGAGGTGGTGGCCCTGCAGACGGGGCGGCCCCGACCGGCGCTCTCCACACTGTTCGGCACGGAACTGCGGGTGACGGACACCGAGTTGTTCGCCGAGCTGACGGGCGACGTGTCGCGGCTTGGCGGCCGGGAAGCGCAGGCCGGTGGCGGCAGGCGGAAGCGGGGCGCGGGTGTCGCGGCGCCGTCCGCGGCTCCCGGTGCGGTGACGGCTGCGCCGTACCCGCCGGCCGTCGCGGGTCCGCCCGCAGGAGTCCCGGCCGCGTACGGCGCCGCGGGCGCCGCACCGCTGTCGGCACCCGCCACGCATGTCCGCGGCGGCGGCACCACGGGCGGCGCCGGTACGGCACTCGCGTACCCGCCGACGCAGACCGCGATTCCGGCTCCCCGCGCCTCGACCACCGGTCCGGGCACGCTCCCGGGCGCGTACACGGGCGGCGGGCCGCGTCTCGCGGGGCTCGACGCGCGGGCGACCTCGCTGGCACTGCCGGTCCCCCGGGTCGACGCGAACGACCCGAACGCGGGCTTCCTCGCCGGAGTCATGGCCTCGGCGCCCGCCGAGCTGATCACCGCGCTGCAGGCCGTCCCCGCGGCCTCGCTGGAGACACGGCTGCGGGAGCTGCGGGCCCGGCTGGAGATGAACGAACTCGACGCCGGTGTACGGGCGCTGACCGAACTGGAGGACCGGCACCCGGACGACTGGCGGGTCGTCTGGTACCGGGGCGTCACCTCGCTGGTGACCGGGGACAACGAGAACGCGGCCCTGTCCTTCGACGCGGTCTACGACGCGTTCCCCGGAGAGCCGGCCCCCAAGCTGGCCCTGGGCATCTGCGCGGAGGTCCTGGGCCAGCTGGACAACGCCGCCGAGTACTACCGGCTGGTGTGGACGACCGACCCGAGCTTCGTCAGCGCGGCCTTCGGCCTGGCCCGGGTGCAGATCGCCGCCGGGGACCGGACCGGGGCCGTACGGACGCTGGAGTCCGTACCGGAGGCGTCGATCCACTACACGGCGGCCCGGGTCGCCACGGTACGGGCACGGCTGCGCGAGCGCGCCCCGCAGGAGCCCCTGATCGACGACCTCTCGGCCGCCGCGGACCAGGTGACGGGACTCGCGGGCTTCGGCCTGGACGCGGTGCGCCGCGAGCAGTTGTCGACCGAGGTTCTGGGTACCGCGCTCGACTGGGTACTCTCCGGTAGTCCGGCGGCACCCTCACCGGCCCCGTCGCACCACACACCTTCGGGCCCGAGGACGCTGCTGGGCAGTGAACTGGACGAGCGGGGCCTCAGATTCGGTCTGGAGCGCTCGTACCGGATGCTCGCCCGGCTCGCACAGCGTGGCGACGAGCGGATCGAACTGGTGGAGCGGGCCAACCGTTTCCGCCCCCGGACGTGGGTGTGAAGATGTCACAGATCCACCAGCAGACCTCCTTGTCCAACTGCCCCGGCTGCGAGGAGCCGCTGGAGACCGGCGACCTGTTCTGCGGCGCCTGCGGGTACGACCTGTCGGCCGTGCCCGCGCCGCCGGACGACCGGCCGACGATCGCGATCACCGTTCCGGCTCCGGCTCCGGCTCCGGCCGCGAGCGGGCCGGAGTCCGCGGTCGCGTGGCCGGCCGCCTCCGAGGTCGACAGTTCCGATGTGCCCGCGCCCGTTCACCGTGCGACCGATCTGCCGGGCACGGACTCGGGCGGAAGCGCGCTTCCCACCACGGGACCCGCCCTACGCCACGACGAGCCGGGCGGGGGCCCGCGCTCCGACGACTTCGAACTGGCGGCGCCGGGTGCGCCCGCCGGGGCGCCCTCCGCCGCGCCCGACCCGCGTACCGCCGAGCACACCGCGGCCCCCGCGGCCGGCGGCAAGCTCTGCGTGGCCTGCCGTTCCGGCCATGTGGACACCGACGGCTACTGCGAGAACTGCGGTCACGCCCAGCCCCGCGAACGCGATCACATGGAACGGGAGCTCGGTTCGGTGGCAGCGGTCAGCGACCGGGGTCTGCGCCACCACCGCAACGAGGACGCGTTCGCCGTGTCCTCCACCGCCCTGCCGGACGGCTCCCCGGCCGTCGTCGCCATCGTCTGCGACGGCGTCTCGTCGGCGAGCCGCCCCGACGAGGCGTCGGCCGCCGCCGCGAGCACCGCCAACGAGGCCCTGCTGGAGTCCCTGCCGCGCGGTACGCACCCGCAGCAGGCCATGCACGAGGCGATCATCGCCGCGTCCGAGGCGGTCAACGCGCTGGCCGAGGAGGCGGGCCGGGCGACGGAGCACGAGGGTCACCGCCATCAGAACGCCCCGGCGTGCACCCTGGTCGGCGCGATCATGGCGGGTGGCCTGCTGGTCATCGGCTGGGTCGGCGACAGCCGGGTCTACTGGGTGCCCGACGACCGCGCCACGGCGCCCGCCCGGCTCACCGAGGACGACTCGTGGGCGGCGCAGATGGTGGCGGCGGGCCTGATGAACGAGGCGGAGGCGTACGCGGACGAGCGGGCGCACGCCATCACGGGCTGGCTCGGCGCCGACGCCTACGAACTGGAGCCGCACACGGCCTCGTTCAAACCGGACCGCCCCGGCCTGGTCGTGGTGTGCACGGACGGTCTGTGGAACTACGCGGAATCCGCGGTGGAGATGGCCGCCGCCGTACCTCCGGACGCGCACGAACGGCCGCTGCACGGCGCCCAGGTGCTGGTGGGTCACGCGCTCGACGGCGGGGGGCACGACAACGTAACAGTGGCTCTGCTGCCGTTCGCCGTGACGCCGCAGGGGGCAGCACCTCCGTGGAGCACCGCCTGATTCCCGCCGTCCCGTACGACCTGATCTGACCTACGTGGAGCCTCAAGGAGCCGATCAGATGGCCAACTTCTCCAAGTCGAACGTGCCGCAGTTCTCCGTCGAGGTGTACCAGAACGAATATCTGCCCGAGGGCGGCCGTGAGGTCAACGGCATCGTCACCGTCACCTCGACGGGCGGGGGCACCACCGGTGGCGTGCCGCTGACGGGGGCGTCACCGGCGCCGTCGCGCACTCCCGGGCAGGCGCCGAACGCCGCCGTGGTGATCATGGTCGACTGTTCGGGTTCGATGGACTACCCGCCGACGAAGATGCGCAACGCCCGCGACGCGACGGCGGCGGCCATCGACACCCTGCGGGACGGCACGCGGTTCTCGGTCGTCGCGGGTACGCACGTGGCCAAGGAGGTCTATCCGGGCGGCGGCCGGCTCGCCACCGCGGACGCGCAGACCAAGGCCCAGGCCAAGGACGCGCTGCGCGCGCTGAGCGCGGGCGGCGGGACGGCGATCGGTACGTGGCTGCGGCTCACGGACCGGCTGCTCGGCGCGGCCGAGGTGGACATCCGGCACGGCATCCTGCTGACGGACGGCCGCAACGAGCACGAGTCGCCCGAGGACCTGCGGGCGGCGCTCGACGCCTGCGCCGGCCGTTTCACCTGTGACGCCCGCGGTGTGGGCACCGACTGGGAGGTGAAAGAGGTCACAGCGATCGCCTCCGCGCTGCTCGGCACGGCCGACATCGTCGCCGACCCTTCGGGGCTGGCCGCGGACTTCACGCAGATGATGGAGAACGCGATGGGCAAGGAGGTCGCGGACGTGGCCCTGCGGCTCTGGACGCCCGTCGGGGTCGAGATCAGGTTCGTCAAGCAGGTGGCACCCACGGTCGCCGATCTGACCGGCCGCCGCACCGAGGCGGGTCCGCGCGCCGGGGACTATCCGACCGGCTCCTGGGGCGACGAGTCCCGCGACTACCACGTCTGCGTGCAGGTCCCGGAGGCCGGGATCGGCCAGGAGATGCTGGCTGCGCGGGTCTCGCTGATCCTTCCCGATCCCTCGGGCGGCACTCCGCAGACCCTCTCGCAGGGACTCGTACGCGCGGTGTGGACGGACGACATGGTGGCGTCCACCTCGATCAATCCGCAGGTCGCGCACTACACGGGTCAGGCCGAACTGGCACAAGTCATCCAGCAGGGGCTCGATGCGCGCAAGTCGGGAGACTTCGACGGGGCGACCGCGAAGCTCGGCCGTGCGGTGCAGCTGGCATCGGCCTCCGGGAACGAGGACACTGCGAAACTGCTTTCGAAGGTGGTCGACGTCGTCGATGCGGCGACCGGTACTGTGCGACTGAAGGCAAAGGTCGCGGAGGCGGACGAGATGACCCTCGAAACGCGCTCCACCAAGACCGTTCGCGTCAAGAAGTAGCGACAGAGCAACCACCGGCAACCGAACGAGCATGACGGCCCCCGGGCCGGACGAGGAGAGGGGGAAGCGCCGACATGCCGACCTGCCCGAACGGACACCAGTCGGGTTCCGAGGACTGGTGCGAGGTCTGCGGACACCGCATGGCCGGGGCGGGCGCGCCTGCGGGCGCAGTTCCCCCGCCGCCTCCCCCGCCGCCCGCGCCCGGCTACGGCTACCCGCAGGGCCCCGGCCCCGGTGAGCCGACCGCCCGCGCCGAGCTCTGCCCGCAGTGCCGCACCCCGCGTGAGGCCATGGCGCCCTTCTGCGAGGAGTGCCGCTGGAACTTCCTCACGAACACGGCGACCTCGTACACACCGCTCGCCCCGCAGCACGGCGGCCAGGGCGCACCCGGTGCTCCGGTCCCGGGTCTCAACCTGCCGCCCGGCTTCCAGGCCCAGCAGGGTCCGCCGGCTCCGCCGCCCCAGCAGCAGCGCGACCCGTTCGAGTACCAGAGTTCGCGCCCCTCGCAGATGAACCGTCCGGCGGAGCCGCTCTCCCCCGGTCAGGGCGGCCACCCCGGCCCGCCGGCCCCGCCGTCGTTCCAGCAGGGACCGCCGCCCCCGCCGTCCTTCCAGCAGCAGTCGCAGCAGCAGGCACCGCAGGGATTCCAGCAGCAGTCGCAGCAGCAGGCACCGCAGGGATTCCAGCAGCAGTCCGCTCCGCCCGCCCCCGCGCAGCCCCAGGCTCCGCAGACCGGCGGCGACGACTGGCTGCTGCCGCCGCCCTCGCAGGGCATGGCTCCGCAACCGCCCGCTCCGCAGCCGCCCGCCCCGCAGCCGCCGCAGGGGTTCCAGCAGCCGTTCCCCGGCCAGGGCCAGGGCCCCGGACAGGGACCCGGCCTCGGACAGGGCCCGGGGCAGGAGCAGGGGCCCGGCCACGGCCAGGGTCACGGCCCCGATCAGGGGCAGAACCGGGGGCAGCAGTCCACCACCTGGACGGCCGTCATCGCTCCGGACCGCGAGTACTTCCTGGCGATGATGCAGCGCAGCGGCCCCGAGGCGACCGGGCTCAATCTGCCCGCGTACTCCCCGGAACAGCACCTGCCGCTGACCGGCAACCAGATCACCATCGGGCGCCGCCGGCAGAGCACCGGCGAGTCCCCCGACATCGATCTGTCCGTGCCGCCGGAGGACCCCGGTGTCTCGCACCAGCACGCGGTGCTCGTGCAGCAGCCCGACGGCGGCTGGGCCGTGGTCGACCAGAACTCCACCAACGGCACCACGCTCAACACGGCCGAGGACCCGATCCAGCCCTACGTCCCCGTTCCGCTCCAGGACGGCGACCAGGTGCACGTCGGGGCCTGGACCACCATCACGCTCCGTCGCGGCTGAGGTCCTGGCAGCCGGCGACGGGCCAGGCGTACGGCCCCTCCGGGTCGTCGAGCCAGGCCCACTGCCGGCCCCGCCAGACCGTGACGCCGTACCTCTCCCTCCGGGGGCGCCGCTCGCGCTGCCAGAGGGAGAGGGCCTCGTGCGGATCGAGGACGCCCGCGGTCAGCGTGAGCAGGAAGCGGAACTGTTCGTTCTCGACGACCCGTGCCGGCAGACCGCCGAGGCGCTGGAGCTGGGCGGGCAGCGGCAGCGCCCCGCGCAGCGGCACGAAGTACGCGGGCGTGTCCAGGAACCGGCCCTCCGCGCACGGGCCGTGCGCGGTCTCCCGTACGTCCAGCGCGACCAGCCCGGTGGCGAGCGGGGCGAGGATGCGCGCGCCCGGCCGGCACTGCGCCGGCCAGGTCGGCGGTACGCAGGGCAGGGCGCAGGTCGCGATGATCCGGTCGTACGGACCGCGCTCGGGGCAGCCGCGCGCCCCGTCGCCCGTGACCACCGCGGGCCGGTAGCCGGCCGCCGCCAGATGCCGGCGGGCCGACTCCGTGATCTCCGGGTCCAGGTCGACCGTGGTCACCGCGGAGTCCCCGAGCCGGTGGGCGAGAAGGGCGGCGTTGTAGCCGGTGCCCGCGCCGATCTCCAGGACCGTGTGCCCGTCGCGGACGTCCAGCGCCTCCAGCATCCGGGCCATCAGTGACGGCCTGCTGCTCGACGAGACGAGGACACCGTCCCTGATACGGGTGGCCAGCGGCGCGTTCTCGTACGCCCCGCGCAGCCAGCGCGCCCGTCGGCCGGCATCGGGGTCCTCGCACCACAGCCGCTCCTCCCGGCCGACCGGACCCGCGAAGTAGCAGGGCACGAAGAGATGGCGCGGGACGTGCTCGAAGGCGGCCCGCCAGGCCGGATCGTTCAGGCCGCCCTCCGCGAGGACGGCACGCACCATGGCCCACCGCGCCTCGGCGCCGTCGGCCGCGCAGTGGTCCAGGTATGCGCCCATGTCACCACTTTCCCGCTGCGACGCCCGTGTGGCCAGGGTGCGGGGTCCTAGGACCCCGGTCCTCGGCCGGTGCGTCTGCGACCATGGACACGTGACTGACATTCCGCGCGACACGCTTCAGGAGCAGACCTTCTACGAGCAGGTCGGCGGCGAGGAGACCTTCCGGCGCCTGGTGCACCGCTTCTACCAGGGTGTCGCCGAGGACCCGCTGCTGCGTCCGATGTACCCCGAGGAGGACCTCGGCCCCGCCGAGGAACGCTTCACGCTCTTCCTCATGCAGTACTGGGGCGGCCCCCGGACGTACAGCGACGAGCGCGGGCACCCGCGGCTGAGGATGCGGCACGCCCCGTTCCAGGTGGACCGGGCCGCGCACGACGCCTGGCTCGGGCACATGCGGGTCGCGCTCGACGAGCTCGGACTGTCCGCCGAGCACGAGCAGCAGCTGTGGAACTACCTGACCTACGCCGCCGCTTCGATGGTGAACACCGAGGGCTGAGGCAACCGGAATCCGGTACTCCACGGTCGGATAACGGTCACGATCCCATCAAGGTGCACCCGTAAGCGGTTTCCATAACCCCGTGCTCTCTGAAAGCATCCCTGGAAGCGTCGGGGGGCGTGCGTACACAGGGTGTCTGGGGGGTCAGGTGACGGGGTTCGTCTTTCTGCGGGTGAGGGCGCACCGGCTCCTTCTCGCCGCGGCCGTACTGGCCGTGCTGCTGACCACGTCCGTACTGGCCGCGCTCACCGCGTTCTCCGGTTCCATCGGCGACGCCGCCCTGCGCCACACGCTCACGCACCGGTCCGCCGCCCCGGCCTCGCTCCTCATATCCGCCCAGGTGGACCGCGATCAGCGCGAGGAAGCGGACGCGGCGGCGCGCGAGGCGGCCCGCGACACCTTCGACGGGCTCCCCGTGACCGTACGGAAGCTGGAGCTCTCCGGGCCGTACGCCCTGCCGCGCGGCCTCCAGGCCCCGGCAGCCCGGCGCGGCGACCCCGATCTGACCCAGTTCGCGGCGCTGGACCACAGCCGCATCCGGATCACCTCCGGCCGCATGCCGGCCGGCGGGAGCGGGAAGGCCGACGGGCCCGTGGAGGTGGCCCTGCCGGGTACCGCCGCCGAGGTCCTGAAGGTGAAGCCCGGCGCCCGGCTCACCCTCACCGACCGGCTGGGCGGCAAGCCGCTGCGGATCCTGATCACCGGTCTGTACGAGGCCGCCGACCAGGCCGATCCGTACTGGCAGCTGGACCCGCTGGCCGGGCGCGGCGTCCGCAAGGTCGTCTTCACCACCTACGGTCCGCTGCTCACCGATCCCGCCGTGCTCGGCTCCGGCCGGATCAGCCCGGGAGAGATGTCCTGGCTGGCCGGCGCGGACTTCCGTACGGTCACCACCGGCCGGATGGACGCGCTGCACCGGGCGTCGACGGACGGTCCCGCGGCCCTGCTCACCACCGAGGTGTTCAAGGACGGCGCCTCCGTGCGGACTTCGCTTCCCACGGTGCTCGAACAGATCGAGAAGGCGCTGCTGGTCTCCCGCTCGACACTGATGATCGTCGCCGTCCAGCTGGTGCTGCTCGCCGCCTACGCCCTGCTGCTGGTGGCCCGGCTGCTGAGCAGCGAGCGCGGCGGTGAGACCGAGCTGCTGCGGGCCCGTGGCGGCTCGCGGGGGCGGATCACCTCGTTCGCCGCGATCGAGGCGCTGATGCTCGCGGTGCCCGCGGCAGTCGTCGCGCCGCTGCTCGCAGGGCCGTTGACCCGTCTGCTCGCGGAGCGCAGTGAGCTGTCCCGGATCGGCGTGCGCCTGGGCGGCAGCGCGTCCGGCACCGTGTGGCTGGTCGCCGCCGCCGTCGCGCTGGCCTGCGCGCTCGCCGTGGTGGCGCCCGCGCTGACCTCGGGCGGCGGCGGGCGCGGCCGTGCGGCCTCGCTCCCCGGGCCCGTGCGGGCGGGCGCCGATGTGGGCCTGCTGCTGATCGCGGCGGTGGCGTACTGGCAGCTCGACCGGCAGACCGGGGCGTCCGGCAGCGGAGCGCTCAGCGGGGACCGGGAGGGCGAGCTCGGTATCGATCCGCTGCTCGTCGCCGCCCCCGCGCTGGCCCTGCTCGCGGGCACGGTCCTGACCCTGCGGCTGCTGCCGCCCGCGGCCCGGCTCGCCGAGCGCCGCGCGGCGAGCGGCAGGGGGCTGCCCATGGCGCTGGCCGGCTGGCAGTTCAGCCGCCGGCCGCTCCGCGGCGCGGGGCCGGTGCTGCTGCTGGTGCTGTCCGTCGCGATGGGCATGCTGGCGATCGGGCAGAGCGCGTCCTGGGACCGTTCGCAGGGCGACCAGGCGGACTTCAGGTCCGGAGCGTCCGTACGGATGATGGGCGGACCGAACAGCGATCCCGCGAAGGCGGGCGCCTACGGCACGCTGGACGGCGTGCGGGAGGCCGCGCCCGCGTACCGCACGAGCATGGAGCTCTCCGGCGAGCGCACGGCCCAGATACTCGCCCTGGACACCGCGCACGCCGACGAGCTGATGATGCTGCGCGACGATCTGGCCGACGAGTCCCCGGCCGCGCTCCTGCGTTCACTGGCTCCGCCGCGGACCGAACGGCCCGGACTGGTGCTGCCGAAGGGCGGCACGCAGCTGAGGTTCGACCTGAAGATCACCGACACGGCCGCCCGGAAGGGGGCGTCCCCGTCGGGGCGCACGCCGCAGGTCGGCGTGATCCTGGAGGATCGTTTCGGTCTGCCGTACCGCGCCCTCGTCGGCCCGGTGCCGGCCGACGGCAGGCCGCACACCGTGTCCGTCCCGGTCTCCGCCGCCGGCGGACTGGCCCTGACGGGCTTCGAGCTGGACGACAAGCCGCCCGTCGGCAGTGCCGAGCAGCACCGGCTGTCGGTGACCGCCCTGCGGACCGCGGCCGGCGACGGCGCCGAGCAGCCGGTGCCGGTACCGGACGGTTTCCGCTGGCAGGCGGTCAGCACGGTCAACACCGGGGGCGAGGACGTGCCGGGCCCCGGCCTGGAACCGACGGTTCCGGCCGGGACCGCGCTGTCCCTCGACTACGGCACCGGGCTGGTGGCCGAGGAGGACGCCCGGTTCGTCCTGCCGACGAACAGCATCCGTGTCACCGCGGCCCGTTCGAAGGTCCCGGTGCTGAACGCCGTGGCCACGGACGCGTTCCTGAAGGCGTCCGGGGCGAAGAAGGGCCAGAGCGTCGACGTGCCGCTGGCCGGCGAGCAGGTCCGCGTGAAGATCGCGAAGGTGGTCCGGCAGCTGCCCACGACGGGCCCGGCCGCCGCCGCCGAGACCTCCGGTCCGACCGGCGACGGCGGAGCGCTGCTGCTCGATCTCAAGGCCCTCACCGAGGTGTTCGCCCACGATTCGACCTCGCTCCTCGCCCCCACCGAGTGGTGGCTGAGCGCCGGGCCCGGCGACGCGGACAAGGTCGCCGCCCAGCTGCGCGCCCTGCCCGACACCGACCCGGCGCAGGTCCACGTGCGCGACGAGGTGGCCGAGGACCTGGTCGGCGATCCGCTGGGCGCCGGGCCGCAGTCCGCGCTGCTGGCCGTGGCCGTGGTCGCCGCCGCGCTCGCGGCGGTCGGATTCGCGGTGAGCGCCGTCGGCTCGCAGCGCGAACGCGCCGCCGAGTTCGCCGTGCTGCGGGCGCTGGGCGCGCCGCGCCGCCGGCTGGCGCGGATGATCGCCGCCGAACAGGGCGTGCTGATCACCATCGGACTGCTGGCCGGGCTCGCGCTCGGCGCGGTACTGACCCGGGCCGTGGTGCCGCTCATCGTGCTGACCGGGCAGGCCGCCCAGCCGGTGCCCACGGTGCTGGTGCAGCTGCCGGTCCCGCAGGTCGCCGGACTGCTGGCGGGCGTCGCCGCACTGCCTCTGCTGATCGTCGCGGCGATCGCACTGCGCCGGGCCGACCCGGCGGTATCGCTGCGTCACCAGGGGGACAACTGACATGAGCGCCGACAAGAATCCCGCACAGACCGCCACCGGCCGCGCCCCCCGTGGCCCGGCCGCCTGCGCCCCCTGGATCCGCACCCGGCTGCGTACCGCACCCGGCGCCGCCGCCGCGCTCGCCGTGCTCGTGGTGCTCACCGCGTTCCTCGCCGCCGCGTTCCCGCGCTCCGTGGACGCGTACGAGACGAAGGGGCTGCGTCACGACGTCGGCTCCGCCAGTCCGGAACGCAGTCTGCTGGAGGTGACGACGCCGCCCCTGGGTCTCGACCTGGAGGAACGGGCGGATGCCTCGCGCAGGGCGGAACTGGCCAAGATCCACGGCGAGCTCCTGGCCGCGGTGCCCTCCCCCGTCCGGCCCGACACGGCGAACTCCTCGTACGGGGTCCACACCACGAAGCCGGTGCCCGCCACCGAGCCCTGGCTGCCGCGCCCCAACACCCTTCCCCCGCAGTTCACGTACGCGGCCCCGTCGGCGCTGTCCGAGCACAGCACCCTGAGCGCCGGGCGCTGGCCCACGTCCCGTGGCGAGGTCACCCCCGCCACCCGGGAGGTGGAGGCGGCCGTCACGGCCGAGAGCGCCGCCGCCCTGAGCATCGAGGTCGGATCGACGATCGCGGTGTCCACGCACGACGGGAAGCCGCTGACCCTGCGGATCAGCGGGATCGTCACCCCCCGGGACCCGGAGAGCGCCTACTGGGCCGCCGAGCCCCTGATGCGTGCCGCGTCGCTGGTCCCGGCGCCCGACTCCCCCACGCCCGTCTTCTACTGGGCGGCCACGCTGATACTGGCGCCGGACGCCGGTCCCGCGCTGCTGACCACGACGGGCGAACCCGAGCTGTTCTGGCGCATCGCGCCGGACTCCTCGCACCTCACCTCGCTCGACGCCGCCCCGCTCCAGGACGCCGTCGCCTCGCTGGAGCGCGGGCCGGAGCTGCTGAAACTGCGCGACATCGCGGGCCCCACCGCGACGCTGACCACCGATCTGGACGAGATCCTCCTCTCCTACGAGGCGATGCGCTCCGCGATCAGCCCGGTCGTCGCGGTCGCCGCGGTGGGGATCGGCGCGGTCGCCGGGGTCGTCCTGCTGATGACCGGAGGGCTGACCGCGAGCCGCCGGCACAGCGAACTGTCGCTGCTGCGCTCGCGCGGCGCCTCCCTCGCCGGCATCGGCAGGAGGCTGTTCGGCGAAGCGGCCGTGACCGTACTGCCCGCCGCCGCGCTCGGCCTGCTGCTCTCCGTGCTCCTCGTCGGGGACGCCCGGCTGTGGCCTGCGGTGACGGCCGCCGCGGCGGTCGGTGCGCTGGTGTGCGTCGCCCTGCCTCTGCGTACGACGCTCCAGCACCGCAGGCCCCAACTGCACGGCGCCCGCGACGACATGATGAACGCCCGGCCCTCACGGCGGCGCACCGTCGCCGAACTGACCGTGCTGGTGCTGGCGATCGGCGCGGTCACCGCGCTGCGCCGCCGCGGCACCGCCTCGGCCGGGGGCACCGACCTGCTCGTCAGTGCCGCCCCCGTCCTCGTCGGGCTGATCGCGGCCCTGGTCCTCGTACGGCTCTACCCGCTGCCGCTGCGCCTGGCCTCCCGCCCCGTCGCCCGGATGCGCGGCGCGGTCGGCTTCCTGTCGCTGGCCCGCGCAGGGCGTTCGTCGGCGAGCGGCACGCTCCCGCTGCTCGCCCTGCTGATCGCGCTGACCACGGCGGCGTTCGGCGGTTCGGTGCTCGCGGGCGTCGGGGACGCCCGGGACGACGCCGCGCTCTCGGCCGTCGGCGCGGATGCCCGGATCAGCGGGCAGGGCGACGCGACACCAGTGACGGACCGTTTCGCCAAGGAGGTACGGGCCTCGGGCGGCGTACGGGACGTGGCGCCCGTCCAGATCGACTACAGCGTCGTACTGCCGCCCGGCGAGGGCGGCTCCGAGGGCAACAAGGGGGCGACCCTGGTCGGTGTCGACCCCGGATCGTACGACCGGCTGGCCCGCGCCACCGGCGCCCCGTCGTTCCCTCCCGGGCTGCTGAAGGCCACCGGCCCCTCGGCGCCACTGCCCGAGGGTGCGCCGTACTCGGCGGACCGGGTGCTGCCCGCGATCGCCTCGCCGTCCGTCGCCGAGCGCCTCGGCGACGGGCCGCAGGCCATCGAGACACTGGCCGGGGACTTCAAGGTCCGGGTCGTGGCGGTCCGGCAGACCACTCCCGCGGTGAACGGTTCCTCCTTCCTGATCGTCAACTCCGCCTCCCTCACGCAGCGGCAGACCAGCGCGCTGCTGGTCACCGGGGGCGCGCTGGACAAGAAGGCGCTGAAGGCCGCGGCCCACGACGCCGGCGAGGACTTCGTCGTACGTCTGCGGTCCGAGGAGCGCGAGACGTTCGTCGACACCCCTCTGCAGGCCGGCGCCGAACAGATCTACGGCGCGGGGATCGCGGCGGGTGCGGGGTACGCGCTGCTGGCCGTCCTGCTGTCGCTGCTGCAGACCGCGCCCGAGCGCACCACCCTGCTGGCGCGGCTGCGCACCATGGGGCTCACCACACGGCAGGGCAGGCGGCTGCTCGCCTTCGAGGCGATGCCGCAGGCGCTGCTGGCAGCCGTCGGCGGTCTGCTCGTCGGCTGGGCGACCATCGCCCTGCTGGCCCCGGGCGTCGACCTGGTCTCGCTCGCACTGTCGGGCGCGCGCGGCGCCACCGATGTACCGCACACCGCTTCACTGCGGGCCGACCTCTGGTCCCTGGCACTTCCGGCGCTCGGCGTGGTCCTCCTCGCCGCCGCCGTGGCCGGCATCCAGGCATGGTGGGCGAGCCGTCGTGGATCGATCACCGAACTCAGGGCAGGAGACACCCGATGACGTCGTCGACCGAGACCACCCTGGCGGAGCTCGAACAACGGGCCGCCGCCCGCCGCGACCGGCCCTCGTACGGCCATGACGCGCTGATCGCCTGCGACCGGCTGGTGCGCATCTTCACCACGGACGGGGTGGAGGTGCAGGCTCTCCAGGGTCTCGACCTGCTCGTCACCGAGGGCGAGTTGATGGCCCTGGTCGGCGCGTCGGGCAGCGGCAAGTCGACGCTGATGAACATCCTGGCGGGCCTCGACGTGCCCACGGCCGGATCGGCGAAGGTCGCGGGCTGCGATCTGCTGTCCATGGGCAAGAAGGAACGGCTGCGCTACCGCCGTGACGTGGTGGGGTTCGTCTGGCAGCAGACCGCCCGCAATCTCCTCCCGTACCTCACCGCGGTCCAGAACATCACGCTGCCGATGCAACTGCGCGGCGGCGGCCGGAACTCCGAACGGGCCGCCCGCGCCGAGTCCTTGCTTCAGATGCTGGATGTGGCGGACTGCCGCGACCGGCGCCCGCAGCAGATGTCCGGCGGCCAGCAGCAGCGGGTCGCGATCGCGGTGGCCCTGGCCAACTCCCCCTCGGTGCTCCTCGCCGACGAACCGACCGGCGAGCTCGACTCGGCCACCGGTGAGCAGGTCTTCGCCGCGTTCCGCCGTGCCAACGAGGAGCTGGGCACGTCGATCGTGATCGTGACCCACGACCAGGCGGTGGCGAGCGAGGTGCGCCGTACGGTCGCCATCCGCGACGGCCGTACGTCCTCCGAGGTGCTGCGGCGCACCGAGGTCGACGCGGCGACGGGCCAGGAGTCGCAGGTGGCCCGCGAGTACGCGATGCTCGACCGCGCGGGCCGGCTCCAGCTGCCCGCCGACTACACCGAGGCGCTGGGCATGGAGCACCGGGTGATGCTGGAGCTGGAGCAGGACCACATCGGGGTGTGGCCGGACGGACGGCAGGAGTAGGACCGGAGGCCGCGCACACCCCCCACGGGATGCGCGGCCTCCGGCGTTCTGTGGGCCCCTCCTGATCAGCGCACGTGCACCGCGTGGATCACGGTCTGGTCGATGCTGCTGCCCGCGGCGTTCTCGCCGTGGATCCGCAGGGAGATCCCCTTGGCCCCCTTCGGGGCGTTCAGGGCTCCGGTGACCGTGCCCTTGTACGTCGCGACCAAGATCTTCTTCCAGGTCGCACCCTCGTCGTACGAGACCTCGATGGTGCCCTTGGTCAGTGCCGCGCGGGTGCCGTCGGGGTTACGGAAGGACACCGAGACCGGGTGGTACTTCCCGGCGGTGACGGTGGAGTCCAGTGCCACGCCCTCCAGGTCGTAGTCGGCCTGGAGCAGCGGGAGCATGGCCTTGGCGTCTCCGTCGACATGGGCCGAGGAGAAGTTCCAGGCGGTGTGCTGCTCCGTGCTGACGTTCCACCACATGTTGGTGCGCTTGGCGTCCGCCTCGATGCGGTACTGCGACTTCTCCTGGGGCAGGTTGTTGACCGCGACCCAGGAGTTGGGGGCGCTGCCGAGCAGGGCCCCGTTCCGGTAGAGGCGGAACTCGGTCTCGTCGCCGTCGGCGTTGCGGCCACCGTACTCGTAGAAGTCGGACGGGCCCGTGGCGTACTTCGGGATCGCGACGATCATCGAGTCGCCCTTGCGGTACGGCTGCTGGCTTCCCGTCGGGTCGGAACCGGGGCCGGGAGTGCCCGCATGCAGCACCGGCTTGAACCACTCCTGGGTGGAGCGGCTGCCCGGCCGGTAGGAGGCGGCGGCCGAGTAGTACGGCTGGGCCGAGAGGTACCCCGAAAGGTAGGCCGTGCGGGACCACTTGGTGTTCGCGGCGGTCAGGTAGGCACGCTGACTGGTTCCGAGGTGGGCCGTGTCGAACAGGCCGATACCGACGCCGGTGACGGTGCTCTGCCCCTGCCAGGCGGCCTGGGTGTAGAGCTCGCTCTCCGACTTCGGGGCGGGCGAGTAGTCCCGTGTCGTGACCTCCGCCAGATCGGAGGCCAAGGGGGCATACGTCTGATTCGCAGGGACAGCGCCGTTGTGACCGTTCACCAGCGCGTACAGGTAGGACGGTGTGAGCTCACCCGTGAGCCGCACGGTGACACTGCCCTGCGCGACCGCCGCGGCGACCCGGTCGCCCTCCCCCTTGGGCACGCTGAACACGGGCACCTTGACGGGGGAGCCGCCGAAGAACGGCTCGTCGACGCTGTTGACGAGCATCACCGCCGCCGCACCCGCGTCCGCGAGTCGGGGCAGCAGGGTGTTCAGGGGTTCGCTGCCCACCCGGACCAGCGCGAGCTTTCCGGTCACGGCGTGCGCGGCGAGGTCGTCGGCGCTTCCGGTACCCGCGTCGGCGACGGTGAGCCGGCGGCTGCCCTGGAAGCGGGCGGTCAGGTTGATGGACTGCGTGGAGAGGTCGAGCGTGCCGGTCGGCAGCATCGCCCGCGCGGTGAACGGCCGGGCCTGCAGATTCTGGAACACGGTGGACGTGAGCATGCCGTCCCGGGCAGCGGCGGAGGGCAACAGGTAATGGGGGCCGGAGCCTCCTATCAGGCTGGCACTCACCCCTACGTTCTGCTCCGAGGACATGCGCGAGACATTGACGCTCATCCCGCGTTCCTCAGCCGGCAGGGGCGTCTTCGCCCGGATCCTGGCCGCGTCACGGCCGTCGGCGGACAGGGACACGTCGCGGTCGGTGACATCGACGTCGGGCAGGATGAAGGTCACCGCCGTGCCGCTCTTCATCACGTGTCCGAGGACGGTGTACCGGCCGGGCTTCACCGAGGTGCCGAAGGTGCCGTCGGATCCTCGGCGCAGCGTCACGGGGGGTTTGTTGTCGCGCAGGTTGTAGAGCGAGGCCGATACCACGTCGGGAGCGCTGCCGTCGGGCATCACCGCCTTCAGTCCGACCCTGAAGGTCGGCAGGGCACGGCTCAGGGCCACGGTTGCGTGCGCGGTGACGCCGTCACCGGTGGCCGTGATCGTGCCGGTGTAGGTGCCACCGGTGGTGGCGAGGTCGGGGTCGACGGTGACCTCGACGCCCTGGCTGCCGCCTGCGGGCAGGGTGATGCTGCTGCTGCCCAGGGCGAGCGCCCCGGCCACCTCGGAGCCGCCGTCCAGGGAGAGCGCGCCCGACAGGGCGAGGGTGATCTCCTTGTCGGCGGTGTTGTGGAAGGTGACCGTCCTGGTGACCGGCTCGGAGGTGGCTCCCTGCGCGTAGCTGCCGAAGGAGGCGTTGGTGGCCCAGACACTCGCGCGGATGGCGGTGGTCAGGTCGACCCGCCCGGAGCCCTCGGCGAAGCCGCCGTTGCCGCTGGTCCTCGCGCTGGACATGAGGGCGCCCTTGAGGGTCGCGGCGTCCCAGTCCGGGTGTTCCTGCGCGAGGATCGCGGCGGCGCCCGAGACGTGCGGGGTGGCCATCGACGTACCGCTGGCGGATGTGTAGCCGGCCTCGGCCGGGGTGCCCATGGCGGTGCCTGCCGCGCGGGCGGCGACGATGTTCACGCCCGGGGCGGCGATGTCCGGCTTCATGGCCTTGTCACCGAAGCGCGGGCCCCGGCTGGAGAACGAGGCGATCTTGTCCTGGTCGTCGACCGCCGCCACGGTCAGGGCCGCGTCGGCAGCGCCGGGCGTGCCGACGGTGCTCTCGTCGGGGCCCACGTTGCCCGCCGCGACGACGAAGAGGGTGCCGGTGTCCTTCGTCAGAGTGTTCAGGGCCTGACTCATCGGGTCGGTGCCGTCGGTGAAGGTGTTCGCCCCGAGGCTCATGCTGACGACCTTGGCACCGCTGTGCGCGGCCCATTCCATGCCCGCGAGCACCCCGGACTCCGTACCGGAGCCGTTGTCGCCGAGCACCTTGCCGATCAGCAGCTTCGCGCCGGGGGCAACACCCTTGTACTTTCCGCCCGATGCCGCGCCGGAGCCGGCGACGGTGGAGGCGACATGGGTGCCGTGCCCGTGGCGGTCGACCGCGTCGGCCGAGGTGGAGAAGTTACGGGCCTCGTCGATCCGGTCCGAGAGGTCGGCGTGGGTGGCGTCGATTCCCGTGTCGAGGATGGCGACCTTCGTGCCGGAACCGTCGTAGCCGGCCGCCCATGCGGTGGGGGCGCCGATCTGCGGGACGCTCTTGTCGAGGGTGGGAGTGACCTTGCCGTCGAGCCACACCTTCCGTACCCCATCGGCCAGTTGCTTCGCCGTGGCACCGTCCTGTGTGTCCCGCAGCCCTGCCCAGAACTCCTGCGCCTTCTCCGGTGCGACCTCCGCGGCCGTCGCCCTGATCGCCGACAACCTCCGCACCTGCCGGGAGTCGGCCGGCGCCTTCGCCGACGCGTCGGCGTTCTGCACGATCAGCGGCAGGTCGTTGCCGTCGGCGTATCCCTGCTCGATCAGTGCGCCGACCTCGAAGAGGCGCGGGTCCAGAACCCCGGAGTCCAGCAGTGGCCGGGCCTCCTCCGGGACGACGGTGATGTCCTTGCCGTGCTGGAGGATCGAGGCGGTCCCGGTCGGACTGTCGGAGTCGGGGGCGAACGACACCTGCCGGTCGGTGCCGCTGCCGGTGATCACGACCCGGTCGCCGGTGACCAGCCGCACGGTGTGGGCGGATTTCGCCACGGCCGAGGGCCTGAGAACGGACACGGCCGGATCGTCGGCCGGAGAGGCACCTGCCGGAGCGGCGATACCGGCGGCCATCAGCGCCGTCAGCACCGTCACAGCAGGCACGGACGCCTGGCTGAGTAATCTGCGCATGGTCGGAAAGCTCCTTCGCCTCGAGTGAATCGCTGTGCACCCGATGCGGAACTCTCCCAACCCTCACTCCCTGCGCATAGATGACAACGTGGCGCATGCATGCCACCTGACACACATACGCCACGGGTCTCAACCAGGTTCGCCCGTCAGGGACTTGAGTCGAGAGGGACCGGTTACCCGGTTCAGTGCGTGCTGCCGACCGTCACCGCGAGGTTCCCGAGCCCGCCGCCCGCACCGCGGACGATGACGGAGCCGAAGGGTGTGCGCAGCCGGAGCCACGGGCCCGAGGCCAGCAGGGTCACCGGGAAGTCCGGTGCGGCGCGCAGGAAGCCCAGGGACTGGGCGGCGTGGACGGCGCGCAGCGGAAGCTGCGTGGTGCCGACGGTGCGGGACCAGATCTCGCGGCCGAGCCGGTCGCGTTCGGCCCTGGTACGGCGGTCCTCGGGCAGTTCCTCGTCGCGGGTACGGAACTCCGCGACAGCGGCCGTGAGCTGGGCGCGCAGGGCCATCGGGTCCGGCAGTCCGGACCGTTCGCGCCAGCCGCCGCGCGGCGGGAGCACGCCCGTCCACGGCGGTCCCGTGACCGGCGCGGGGACGGCGCCGGAGCCGGTCGACTCCTCCAGCGATTCGAGGAGTTCACCGGCGGACACGGTCACGTCGAACTCGTGCGTGCCGGTCAGCCGCGCCGTCCGGATCGCGAGGACCTCGAACGACGGCGGCCGGCCGAACACGGCCAGTGCGCCGCCGCCGGCCTGCAGGCGGACGGCGGCGGCCCGGTCGTAGTGGAGCAGCCGGCCGAGGAAGGCGGCGAGATCCGCCGCCTCCCTCGCGTCGGCGAACTGCAGCGACCGCACGGGCACCGTCATACTGCGGCGGGCTCCTCGGCCAGGAACTCCTGGAGGAAGAGCTTCTCCTCCGGGGAGATCCGCCGGGGCCGCTCCTCGGCCAGGTTGTACGGGACGACAACGGTCGACGCCCGTACGTACACCTGCTCCGGGTCCTTGATCTCGTACGCGATCGTGAGCGAAGCGGCACCTATCTTCGTGACCCACGACTCGACGGTCACCGGGGCGTGCCGGTGGACCAGCGGCCGTACGTAGTCGATCTCGTGCCGGGCCACGACGGACCCGCCCGAGAAGGACGGCGAGCCGTCCCCCGGCGCCAGCCGGAACATGAAGTCGATGCGCGCCTCCTCCAGATAGCGGAGGAAGACCACGTTGTTGACGTGGCCGAAGGCATCCATGTCCGACCAGCGCAGCGGGCAGCTGTAGATATGACGAGCCAAGACGATCAGCCTCGCGTGAGCTTCTTGTACGTGGCACGGTGCGGGCGGACCGCGTCCGCGCCGAGACGCTCGACCTTGTTCTTCTCGTACGACTCGAAGTTGCCCTCGAACCAGTACCACTTGGACTCGCCCTCGTACGCCAGGATGTGCGTGGCGACTCGGTCGAGGAACCAGCGGTCGTGGGAGATGACCACGGCCGCACCGGGGAACTCCAGCAGCGCGTTCTCGAGCGAGGACAGGGTCTCGACGTCGAGGTCGTTGGTGGGCTCGTCGAGGAGCAGCAGGTTGCCGCCCTCCTTGAGCGTCAGCGCCAGGTTGAGGCGGTTGCGCTCACCACCGGACAGGACACCGGCCGGCTTCTGCTGGTCCGGGCCCTTGAAGCCGAACGCGGAGACGTACGCCCGCGACGGCATCTCGACCTGGCCGACGTTGATGTAGTCCAGCTCGTCCGACACGACGGCCCAGAGGGTCTTCTTCGGGTCGATGTTGGCGCGGGACTGGTCGACGTAGGAGATCTTGACCGTGTCGCCGACCTTGATGCCGCCGGAGTCCGGCGTCTCCAGGCCCTGGATCATCTTGAACAGCGTGGTCTTGCCCGCACCGTTCGGACCGATGATGCCGACGATGCCGTTGCGCGGCAGCGTGAAGGACAGGTCGTCGATGAGGACCTTGTCGCCGAACGCCTTCGAGAGGTTCTCGACCTCGACGACGATGGACCCGAGCCGCGGGCCCGGCGGAATCTGGATCTCCTCGAAGTCCAGCTTCCGCATCTTGTCCGCCTCGGCCGCCATCTCCTCGTAACGGGCGAGACGTGCCTTGGACTTGGTCTGCCGGCCCTTGGCGTTGGAGCGGACCCACTCCAGCTCTTCCTTGAGCCGCTTCTGGCGCTTCTCGTCCTTGCGGCCCTCGACCTTGAGGCGCGCCTGCTTCTTCTCCAGGTAAGTGGAGTAGTTGCCCTCGTAGGCGATGGCGCGGCCGCGGTCGAGCTCGAGGATCCACTCGGCGACGTTGTTCAGGAAGTACCGGTCGTGGGTCACGGCGATGACGCAGCCCGCGTACTTCGAGAGGTGCTGCTCCAGCCAGTTCACCGACTCGGCGTCGAGGTGGTTGGTGGGCTCGTCGAGGAGGAGCAGGTCCGGGGCCTCGATGAGGAGCTTGCAGAGCGCGACACGGCGCTTCTCGCCACCGGAGAGGTTGGTGACGGGCCAGTCGCCGGGCGGGCAGCCCAGGGCGTCCATGGCCTGCTCAAGCTGCGCGTCCAGGTCCCACGCGTTGGCGTGGTCCAGGTCCTCCTGGAGCTTGCCCATCTCGTCCATGAGCGCGTCGGAGTAGTCGGTCGCCATGAGCTCGGCGACCTCGTTGAAGCGCTTGAGCTTGCCCATGATCTCGGCTGCGCCGTCCTGGACGTTCTCCAGGACGGTCTTCGACTCGTCGAGCTTCGGCTCCTGCATGAGGATGCCGACGCTGAACCCGGGCGTGATGTACGCCTCGCCGTTGGACGGCTGCTCGAGGCCCGCCATGATCTTCAGCACCGTGGACTTACCGGCACCGTTGGGTCCCACGACACCGATCTTTGCGCCGGGCAGGAAGTTCAGGGTGACGTCATCGAGAATCACCTTGTCGCCGTGCGCCTTGCGCGTCTTGCGCATGGTGTAGATGAACTCAGCCAAGAGAAACCGTCCGGCAGCAATAGAGGTGTGGGCAGATACACCCCATCTTGCCTGACGGCTACCTCTTGACGGAAACCAGTCTCATCAGGGACCTGTGACCTGCCCCTTCACCATGAGGGCCGGTAGCCGACCCGTCACCGGTCGTCGCGCTCGATCCACGTCGACGGCCTCGATGGCGCCGGCGCGCGTGGCGGAGACGGGGTGGCAGGGGCGGCGGACCGCGGTCGGGAGGCGCTTGAGCGCCCCACGGCGGCGTCGCTGCCAGGACGGTTTCAAGAGCGCTGTCGCCCCTCTGCGGCGAGTGCGTTCGACAGCCTGTACCGGATCCGCACGTTCCGGTACTCCACGCCGACGTCGACCGGATCGGCCAGGTTCGTCCTCGTGCACACCGTGACCGAGCGAGTGCCGGGGCTCCCACTGAATCGGACGTCCGCCCGCGGTGCTTCGCGGAAACGGAGCCGGTCGGCCGCCACGGTGGTGGTGAACTCGATCTCCGCGTGCCGGTGTTCATGCCTTCACGGAGGGTGGCCGTCGTCCTCCTTCTCCCGCACCCGCTTCGTCTTGCGACGAGGCGCTTCAGCACTCCGTCGCGCCCGCCCCTCGTCACCTTCGGCGGCCCGGCGCCTTCGCGCGGGTCCTTCGCGCGCGGGCTTCTTCTCCGCGCGGCCTCTCGTGCCCCCGGCCTTCTTGGCGCGCTTGGCGCGCTTGGCGCCGCCACTCTCCGTGTCGGTGTCCGGCAGCGTGTCGCCGACCCGCGCAGCGGCTCCCTCCACCGTGTCCCCGGTCCGTTCCGCGAGCTCCGCGACCGCGCTGCCCGTGTCGTCACCCAGGCTCTCGACCGCGGCCCCGGCTCCGCGCCCCACGTCCTCCACCGCCCTGCCGGCACCACGCCCGACCTCGTCGAGCGTACGGCCGGCCCCGGTGCCCACCTCACGCGCGGCGGCCCCGACGCCCGAGGTCAGGTCCCTGAGGATGTCCGGGTTTCGGTCGATGGTCGTCAGAACCCTGCCAATGGCCTCCACGACGTTGTCCAGGCGCACCTTCAGCAGCGCCTGCGCCTCCACGCCCTTGATGTCGAGATGGACGGCGCCCAGCTCCACGTACGCCCCCACATTCAGCCGGAGCAGGTCGTGCACCTCCGCCTGGAGCGACACCCTCGCGCGCAGGTCCTCGACGTCCAGGGCGATCTCGTCGACCTTCAGCAGGGGGATGTCGAGGAGAACGTCCGGCTCCTCGGACTCCGCACCGACGGGCTCCTCGTCGGCGTATTCGTCGATGTCATCGACGTCGGCTTCCGGCACATCCTCTGTGCCCTCGTCTGTGCCCTCGTCGTCCATGGCGCTCCTCGAGAACGCGTACGGAATGGGATCCGGGATCTTTCCGATCCTTCCACCGCCCATGGGGGGCCGCCACCGGTCGGCAGGCTGCCCGCCGCCGCCCCGGAGGGTGTTCCGGGCGCTGTGCGGGGCCGACCTCCCGAGCGCTGCCCCCGGTACGCGCTCCGGACGCCTCCGCCCGGATCCGGGAACGCCCCGGGCCCGGTACGCGGAGGCGTACCGGGCCCGGAACAGGCGCGTGATCAGGGTGCGCCGGTGGTCATTCGCTCACTCGCCGTCGCCGGTCGGCTTCTTCCGGCGCAGGAGGAGGACCGCGCCGCCGCCGATGACGACGAGCGCGATGGCGATGCCCGCGATGATCGGGGTGGCGCTGGAACCGCCGGTCTCGGCGAGGTCGCCCTCGAGCCCTGTGGAGCTGGTGCCGGTGGAGGCCGGGACGGGCTGCCTGGCGCTCTGCGTACCGATCCCGCCCTTGTCCTCGGAGGCGGTGTCGGCCGCGGTCGCGCAGTCCAGGACGCCCGTGAAGCGCTTCTGGAGGCCGCCGGGCCCGGTGATCGTGAAGTCGTACGCCTGGTCCTCGGCGACGGGGATCGTCACGGTCCTGGTGGCTCCCGCGGCGATCGTGTGCTCGAAGCCGGCCAGCTCGAAGGTGAAGGGTGCGTCACCCTGGTTGCTCGCGGTGATGTCGACGCCGCCCTCGGCGCAGTTCTTCCTCGCGCTGAGGGCCGGGACCGCACCCACCTCGGCCCAGGTGGCGGTGGCGTGGGCGGAGACCGTGGATTCGCTGGACCCGGCGAGGATCTGCGTCTGGCTCCGGGTGACACCGGCGAAGGCCCGGCCGACCGGTACGGACGTGGTCGCCTGCACCGTCAGCGCGGCGGAACCGTCGGTGGCGTCCTTCGGTATGTCGAAGTAGAGCCGCGCGCCGTCGACCGCCGAGGTGACGGGCTTGCCGTTCTTGTCGGTGATTCTGACACCGCTGGCGGCGTCGGCGGGCGGCGTCAGGGAGACCTGGCCGGCGTTGGTCCGGACGGTGACCGGCCCGAGCCGCTCACCGGCCCGGCCGGAGACCGCGGCGGGCTCCAGGGCCAGGGACGCCCTGGGCTCGGCGGAGTCGGAGGCGTGCTTCGCCAGCCAGTCGGCGAGCTTCTCGGCCTGCGGGTCGGCGGCCTCGACCCGGACGTCGTCCGAGAACCGCCAGATGGCCACCTGCGTCCCGGCCGCCGCGGTCTGCTCGGTGAGCGGTCCCGTACCGGCCAGGCGCGCGAGGCCCGCGAGGTCGTCGACGCGGGGGTAGGAGTGCTGGAGGATCCAGCGGATCTTCCCTGCGTTCCTGTTGGCCCCGAGCGAGGTCTGGTCCCAGGAGGTCTCCAGGTACTTCGCCTGGTCCTGGGTGGCGTTGTGGATGTCGACGCAGTACGTCTTGAGCTTGCCGCCGCCCTCGACGGTCATCTCGAAGAGACCTGCGGGGATCACCTGGGTGGTGTTCTTCCCGCCGTCCTCGCCCTCGATGTGGAGCACCGCGCGGTCGAAGGTCTTCAGCCCGTCGAGGACCGCGGTCGCCCCGCCCTGGTGCTGAGGGGCGCTCTCGGCCGCCGCCACGGTCGCGCCGAGAAGGGTGCCTGCCGCGACGAGTCCGGTGACCAGCACGGTGGCGGCCAGTCCGGCGAGCCCTCCGGCGCGACCCCGTACGGAGCTCGTCGCCGGGGCCGCTGACTGCGGGCCGGACGGCGGAGCGGACGCACAGGACCCGGATGTTCCGGAAGACGCCGAGAACGCAGAAAACACAGAATTCCCCTCCGGGCGAGGACCTCGCGCTTGGTGCGCGTGTGGGGATTGCCTCGCCAGCAGACTCAAGTGCCCCATGAATACTGAGGAATCCTAAAGACCGAGCGAAGCACAGTCCCCCGTCATACGGTCCGACAACCATTCCGACTCGGAATCGTTATCGCGGGTATCCGGCATCCCCCTGCCGCTTTCAGGACACCGATGCGAGTTCCGTGGCCGGTTCCTGACGCTTCGCCGAATCCTCGCCGACGGCTTCCGCCTCCTTGGGCGTACGTGCCGTCAGGGAGGGTTCCGCCCTGAGCACGCGGCGGAACGCGGCCGTCCCCCGCGTCAGATCGTGGCCCGCCGCCACCGCCTCGATGTCCACGAAGGTCCTGCGCTGCCCCTCCCGTTCCTCCTCGCGCACCTTCAGACGGCCGTGCACGACCAGGGGTTCTCCGACGGAGACGGAACCCGCGAGGTTCGAGGCGAGCGTGCGCCAGGCCCAGACCGTGTAGAAGCTGGTGTGCCCGTCGGCCCAGAGCTGTTTCTCCCGGTCCCAGCGGCGGGCCGTCACGGCGAAGCGGAATCGTGCCATTCCGCCGGTGGCCGTTTCCCGGAACTCCACAGCGGTCGCCGCGTTTCCCACCAGCGTCACAAAGGTGTCGTTCATTTCCCCGTCTCCCGTCCGCACTCCGCGTAGCGGTCCGGTGCACACTCCGTGCACCGGCTTCCGTACCGACTTCATGCTGGACCGGAAACGGGAATCCCGCCGACGCCTGTGGACTACCGGCCGGTTGTGGAAATCTCCGTCACTGCCACGTACCTCTCCCGCACCTCGCGATAGCGCGCCAGCTCCGCCGACACCGGGTCGAGGACCCTGGCCCGGCCGCACCCGGCCGCCGCGTCGCGCAGCCGCCGCTCCGCCTCCTGCCCGTACCGCCGCGCCGGACCCCGCGCCGCCGCCGCGCACGACCACTCCACGAGCGGTCCGCCGATGACTCCGGCCAGCATCAGCAGCGCCGGTGCGACCAGGCCCGGTTCGAGTACGCCGACGATCTGGCCGAGCAGCCAGAGCCCGCCGAAGATCTGCAGCAGGGTCATCGACGCCTGCACCAGCACGGCGGCGGGCCACCAGGCCGGACGCGGCGGCTTGGCGCTCCGGCCGCCCGCCGGGACGACGGCGCCTCTGCCGGCCACCCCACCCGTCTCCGTACCGCCCGCGGGCCTGCCCCGGCCTTCCGCGGCGGCCGTCTGGGCCAGTTCGTCCAGGGCCTCCGGCAGCCCCTTCGCCCCGTTCACCGCCGCTTCGCGGACGGCCTGCGCCCACGGGGCAGGCAGCCCGGCGGAGGCGTCGTCCGCCACCGCCCGTACCGCCTGCTCGACCCGCTGCCGTGCGGTGATCTCCTCCTCCGGCGGGGCCAGGGCCAGCGCCTGGGCCATGCGGTCCAGGCCACCGAGCTGCCGGGTGGACTCGTACCAGCGCCAGAGCCGCAGCCAGGGCGTCCCGCAGGCCCGTCCGGCGTTCCGGCGCCACTCGCGCTCCGCCGCCTGGCCCGCGGCTGCCGCGCCGACCGCCTCCGCGAGCCGGTCGGTGAACTCCTCGCGCGCCAGCTCGCCGAGCCCGGCCCGCCCCTCGGCGACGTACACCGGCCGGAGCTGCGCCGCCGCCGCGTCCACATCGGCGGAGAGACGGCGTGCGGCGGCCGTGCGCTCCTGGACGAACCGGCCGAGCACCTCGCGCAGTTCACCCATTCCGTCGCCGGTGAGCGCGGACAGGGACATGACGGTGGCGCCGGGTTCGCCGTGCTCCCCCAGGGCCATGCCGTCCTCGTCGAGGAGTCTGCGCAGATCGTCGAGGACCAGCTCGGCGGCCTCCCCCGGCAGCCGGTCGATCTGGTTGAGGACGACGAAGGTGACCTCCGCGTGCCCGGCCAGCGGTCGCAGATAGCGCTCGTGGAGGGCCGCGTCGGCGTACTTCTCGGGGTCGACGACCCAGATCACCGCGTCGACCAGCGCCAGCACCCGGTCCACCTGGTCCCGGTGGCCGGACGCCGCCGAGTCGTGGTCGGGCAGGTCGATGAGGACGAGGCCCTGGAGCGCCGCGTCGGCCTCGGCGCCGCAGCCCGGCTGCGGCCTGCGCCGCAGCCGTCCCGGGATCGCGAGCCGGTCCAGGAGCCCGGCGGCCCCGTCGGTCCAGCTGCAGGCGATCGGCGACGCGGTCGTCGGCCGCCGCAGCCCGGTGTCGGAGATCTGTGCGCCCGCGAGGGAGTTGAACAGGGTGGACTTCCCGCTGCCGGTCGCCCCTGCGATGGCGACGACGGTGTGCCGGGAGGAGAGACGCTGACGGGCCGCGGCCTCGTCGAGCACCCGGCCGGCCTCGGCGAGGGTCTCGCGGTCCAGCCGGGCCCGTGACAGGCCGACGAGTTCGCGCAGCGAGTCGAGCCGCTGGGTGAGCGGCCCGCCGGACGGTACGTACGCCTCGACCTGGGGCCCCGCGTCGCCGTCCGGCCCCTCACCGGCCGCGTCGGCCTCCTTGGCGGCGGCAGCGGCGCGACGGGCGATCAGCCCGTCGTCCCAGCGCCCGTCCCGGTCCCCGCTCTTCGCCGGGCCGGACTCCTTTCCCCGCTCCCCCTCGTCCTCGCGCGGCTCCCGCGCCCCGGCCTTCCCGGCGTCGGGCCCCGGCCCCGGGTTCTGATCCTGGTCCTGGTCGGTGACGGCGGTCATGGCTGGACCCTCTCCTTCTGCAGTACGGACAGCGCGGCGATCAGCTCGGCCTGCGGCTCCGGCGCCACGTCGAGCGCATCGAGGGGCGCGAGCCGCCGGTCCCGCTCCCCGTGCATGACCTGGTCGAGATAGGTGGTGAGCAGGGCCCCGCCCTTGTCGCGCAGCCGCAGCGCGCCCTGGGCGCCGATCCGCTCGGCGAGCTGCTCCCCCGCGGTGCGGGCGCGACGCCCGCCGAGCAGGGCGGCGGCCAGCAGCGCGGCCACGGTCTCGGCGTCGGGGGCGACATTCCGTTCCAGGAGCCGCACCTCTTCCTCGGCCAGCTCTTCGAGGACGCGGCGCCAGCGTCGTACGGCCATGGCGATACGACCCTGGATGTCCTCGGCCGGTCCCCATCCGCCGGCTTCCCGTCCGGCGTCCTCGAAGCGGAACGCGCCGGAAGCCGGTTCCTGCCGCCACCTCGTGCGGATCTCGTCGTCGGCGGCGGCCACCGCCGACTGGAGCAGCGCCACCAGGCTCTCGACCAGCGCTTCCAGCAACTCCCCCGCGGAGCTGTCGAGGGGATAGCCGCGCCACCGGGTCCGGGCGTCCCCGGCGAGCACGGCGCCGCTCTGGAGCCTGGAACGGATCCGGGACGTCTCCTTGCGGTACGCCTCCTCGACGACGCCGGTCAGCCGCACCGAGGCCGCGTACTGGGCGGCGACGGCCCCGGCCAGCTCCGGCATCCGGACGTTCAGCGACTCCATGACCCCGGACGCCGTGCGCCCGACGGCCTGCTGACGGGCCGCCGGGTCATGGGCGCGGTGGGTGAGCCAGGCCCGCAGCGGGGCGACTGCGGTGGTGGGCAGCAGACCGCTGCCACCGCCCGCGGACTCGGGCAGCTCGGGGATGGTGAACCGGGGGATCTCGCCCAGCCCGGCCCTGGTGAGCAGGGCCGCGTACTGCCGGGAGACCTCGGCGATCACCTGGTGCGGCACCCGGTCGAGGACGGTGACGAGGGAGGCGTCGTACTCCTTGGCCGTACGCAGCAGATACCAGGGCACGGCGTCGGCGTACCGCGACGCGGTGGTCACCATCACCCAGACGTCGGCGGCGCAGATGAGTTCCGCGGCGAGCACGCGGTTCCGTACGACGAGGGAGTCGATGTCGGGCGCGTCCAGCAGCGCGAGACCGCGCGGCAGGCTGACGGCGGTCTCGACCCGCAGGGCAGCCTCCTCGTCGTCCCCGCCGGCGGCACCGAGGTCGTCCAGGCCGTCCGGGTCCCTGGCCTGACCCGGCGGCAGCCAGATCCTGGTCAGCTGCGGCAGCACCCGCACCCCGGCGAACCAGTGGTGGTCGTCCGGGTGGCAGACGAGCACCGGTGTCCGGGTCGTCGGACGCAGCACACCGGCCTGGCTGACCCGGCACCCCACGAGCGAGTTCACCAGCGTGGACTTGCCCGCGCCGGTCGAGCCACCGATCACCGCGAGCAGCGGAGCCTCGGGATCCTTGAGTCGTGGAAGCAGATAGTCGTCGAGCTGCGCGAGCAGCTCGACTCTGGTTTGCCGGGCCCGTTCGGCCCCTGGAAGAGGGAGTGGAAGACGCACGGCGGCGACACGGTCGCGCAGGGCGGAAAGTGCGTCGATGAGCTGAGGCCGTACGTCCATGGTCACCACATGCGAAGAATGCCCAATTTTGGCGCCTTTTTGAAGCGTATAGGCACCTCTGCGCGGCGGTTCCATCCTGGGGACAGACGGGACGAGTGGGGCGCAGGCATAACGAGTGCACAACACCCGGCGCGCGAGACGTCAAAAGCGGTGCATGAATCGCACCTACCTGCGATTATCGGTTCGCTTCACCGAACCTCCACATCGTGCCACGCAGGTGAAGCAACCGGGTCGAGGCGATCGGAGCCCTATCCTTGTCCCGGCAAGGTCAGGACCGGCCAGGACCGGCCCCGACCACAGGGCCCCAGGCCACCACCGGCCCCCGTAGCTCAGTGGATAGAGCAGGCGCCTTCTAAGCGCTTGGCCGCAGGTTCGAGTCCTGCCGGGGGCACACAGCTCGCACGACATCAGGCCCTCCCTCGGGAGGGCCTTTTTTGCAGGTCATCGCACGGTAGCGAGGGCGGCGTAGCGAACGCATAAGCGCCGGAACCTCCCCAGGTCACGGCGGGGAGGGTCCGGCGCTGTGCGGCTGTCACCGGGGTTCTGCGGGTGGCCACGGTGGATACGCGGTGGCCACCCAGGTCAACGAACTCACGGGGTCTACAAGACGCCTTGAGCGTCATCGTCGCCCTGGCCACGCTGCAAACCCTCTGGCGACGCGTGGGTGAGGCTGTCGGTACCGTGCAGCTCTCGGAGCGGACGACGACAGAGGCAACATGGGCGAGAACGCACCGCATCAAGACTTCCGGGTCGGCGACGTCCTGCGTGTGAGCTGCCCGCAGGCGCAGTGCCGAGTGGCCGAAGTGTCTCGTTTCTGTGCCTCGGTCGAGTGGCCATGGGCCGAGATCGATCCGGAATCTCAGTTCAGGTGGAATGGCCGGAGAGCCTTCGCGGTGTCGGCCGACTCCTCGGAATGGACCATGAGCCTGTTCAAGACCGACCCTGAGCCGTGGAACCTGCACGCTGGTGACAGCTGCCTCGTGGGCATACCTGAGACGCTGGTGCGGATCATTGATATCGGCCGCTACGACCCTCCACAGGATGTGGGCTGGCTTCCCCGCCCACACACGATGCTGGTCGTAGTGCCTGCCGACTACCCCGACGAGGCTCTCTCCGAGGACGACGGAGACACGATCGACCTTGACTCAGCGGCCCCGCTGACCATCGAGCTGGTGTCCCGGAGCTGACACGAACAGGGGCGTACGGCACCGATCAACGCCGAACCTCAGCGACAGCCGGACCAGGGTTCAGCGGACGTTCCTCATGGTCGAGATGGCGCCTCGATCGACCTGATAAGGATGAAGCCAGAGTGCAAAGCCGGTGGCGCCGGCATCGGCAGACGGACGGCGCCGCGCCGGCTTGACTCCGTCGTCGAGACTTCGCCGGAACCTCAGTGGTGCATCAGGTCGGACCTTTCCTGGCCCGGTTCCTCAGGGAGGAGGTACAGCCTCAAGTGCTGGCGGAGAAAGCTCTCCAACCGTGGAAGCTCGATGGCATCGGCTGGGATGTCACCGGGACGCGCACGGTAGAGGTCGACCAGCCGGGTCATCAGCTCCTCGTTGAGCAACGGCGCCTGATAGCGATCAATCGTTCCGATGTAGAAAAGCCAGCTGAACAGCCGGTTGGCGGGAGAGCGACCTTCACCTGCATGTAGGTTCTCCGGCTCGTGCTCCTCACTCCAGGAACCGACGTACAGGTAGGAGGCGCAACGCAGGACCTCGTCCAAAGTGGGGGTCGGATCGTCCTTGCAATTCCAATAGATCCGAGCCTCGTCCTCGGGTATGGGAGTCGGTGCGGCTGCCAACCACAGGTGGTAGATCTCTTCCACGACCGCAGTCTGGCATGCCGAGTCGCACGATCAACAGGGATCGAGAATGGCCGGGTGGACTGGGCCGCTGATCTCTGCCGTACAGCAGAGAAGTACAGCAACCACCCCGAATGCAGGCAATCGACGCCAACCGCGAGTGGCTACGCGACGAGCGCGCATGCCCTCAGTGACCGCCCCGCCCGTAGTTCGGCATCCATTGGGTCGCGGTGGACTGGTACGACGGCGCTGTCCGGCTGTCGCCGGGTTTCTACGGGTGGTCAGGCGCCCTTCGGGTGTCGGGAGACGGGGGCGGTCAGGCCGTCGCGGTCACCGAAAGGCAGTTGTACAGTCCGCCGTTGTCCGTCTGGCACACCTTGAGGGTGATCTTGGAGCCCTCGGGGAACGTGAGGTCCGCCGAATCGCTGTCGCCCGAGCCACCGGTGGCCCATACCTCTCCGGACTGTCCGCCGGCGGCCCAGGTCGCCTTGGCGTAGACGCCGTACCCGTCCGCGTGGGAGTCCCTGGCCGTCAGGCGCTCACCGTAGGCGGTGAAGTACCCGATTCCGGCTTCCTCCAGGTAGCTGTTGTCGGTCCAGAAGCGGACGTGACAGTCCACGGCGCCGGCGTCCTGCTCCGAGCCTTCGCAGAGCGACAGCGGCTGGGTCCAGGCGTACGACACCCCGGACATCGCACCGAACAGTGCGGCCGCACTGGCCGCCACGAGAATCGAACGCGCAAGTCGGCGCACGTGACCTCCCCTTGTTCCACGTTCGAGCGATCCTAGGAAAAGGAACGGGAGTTGAGGCTGGAGTGGCGCAAAGACGCCACTGTGAGCCTAGATCGTGAAGCGTACGGAGGTCAGCTCCTCCGAGAGCTGCCACAGGCGCGCGGCCGTCCCGGGGTCGGTTGCCGCGGGGGACAGACGCACCCGCGTCGGCGCGCCGCGCAGTTCCGCCGGGCCGTCCGGGCCGATGAAGTCGCCGCCCGCGATGTCCGGGGCGGTCGCCGCGTACAGCTGGGGCAGGGCGCCGTGGGCCGGGGACTGGGCGAGCAGGGGGTTGCCGATGCGGCCGAAGACGAAGCGCATCAGGCCCGTCGGCGCGGCCAGTTGCAGGTTGGTGGCCGTGTAGCCGGGGTGGGCCAGCACGCTGCGTACCGGGCTGCCGGCCTCGGTCAGCCGCCGGTGGAGCTCGTGGCCGAACAGGGCGTTGGCGAGCTTCGACTGGTCGTAGAAGGCCATCGGCCTGTACCCGCGCTCGCCGGAGAGGTCGTCGAAGCGGATGCGGCCCTGGCGGTGCTTGATCGAGCTGACCGTGACCACACGGGGGTCGCGCCCGTCGCCCAGCAGGCCGAGGAGCAGTCCGGTGAGCGCGAAGTGGCCGAGGTGGTTGGCGGCGAACTGGAGCTCGTGGCCCTGGGCGCTCAGCGAGCGCGGGGGCGCCATCACTCCGGCGTTGTTGACGAGCGCGTCCAGGCGCGGATGGTCCGCGCGCATCCCGGCGGCGAAGGCCCGGACCGAGTCGAGGTCGGCCAGGTCGAGGGGGCGCACCTCCAGGGCGGCGCCCGGCTGTGCCGCGGAGATCTCCGCGACGGCGCGGCGGCCCTTCTCCTCGTCGCGTACGGCGAGGATCACGCGCGCGCCGCGGCGGGCGAGCGCCCGGGTCGTCGCCAGGCCGAGGCCGCTGTTGGCTCCGGTGACGACGAACAGCCGCCCGGCCTGGTCCGGGATGTCCTCGGTGGTCCAGCGCTTCTTCTGCGTCATGTGACATACGTTGCCGCCGGTGGCACCAAGTGTCAAGACGATACCGAGTGTCATGTGTGGCATGGTGTGTACCATCGGCGAGGTGAGCTCCCGCCCTGAAACCAGCAGCCTGGCCCAGCGCAAGCGTCAGCTCGTGTCGGACGAACTGACCGAGGCCGCGCTGCAGTTGCTGGCGCTCAAGGGCTTCGACGTGGTCACCGTCGACGAGATCGTGACCACCGCCGGCGTGTCCAAGCGGACGTTTTTCCGGTACTTCGCGTCCAAGGAGGACGTGGTCGTCCAGTTCCTCGCCGACATGGGCACCGGTATGCGCGCGGAGCTGGCGGAGCGCCCCGCCGGTGAGCCGCCGTCCGTGGCGCTGCGGCACGCCGTCACGGTCCCGCTGGCCACCTGCGCCGACCACTCCGAGAGGGCGCTGCGCGTGGTCCAGCTGATTCTGCGTACGCCCGCCCTGCGCGCCCGCTTCCTGGAGCGGCAGGGGCAGTGGCACGACGATCTGACGGCCGAGCTGGGGCAGCGGCTCGGCCGCGATCCCGAAACCGACCTGTACCCGCGGATGGCCGCCGGGATGGCGCTGACCGCCTTCGACACCGTGCTCGCACGGTGGAGCGGCAGCGACGGGACGCAGGACCCCACCGAACTGATCGCGCGGGCTTTCGCCCTCGTCGCCCCCGCGCTGGATGCCGTGCGGGGGCAGGGCTGAGGAGTCCTCGGGTTCGGGGGCCCCGGCGCGTCCGGTGAGCAACGCCGTGGGGAGCGACCGCTGGTCGGCGGCCGCTCCCCCGGTGCGTTCAGGTCCCGCGCCGCCTCAGCGGCCGAAGGACGCGCCCAGTGCGGCCTTCACGGCGACCGTCGCGAGCGTCGCGTTGTTGATGGCCGACGAGCCCGTGGCCGTGGTGCCGGCCGTCGTGGCGGGGAAGAACCAGAGCGCGCCCGCGCCCGCGTCCTCTCCCGGGGCACCCACCGCGAGTTCCGCGCGGCCGTCCTTGTTGCCGTCGACGAAGGCCGCAGCCGCGCCGAACCTGTCGTTGAGCTCGGCGACTCCGGCCACGCCCGCCGTGTCCTGGTTGAAGCCCTTGGTCCCCGTACCCGTGGGGCCGGTGGAGGTGCCGGGCATCACCAGGACCGCGCCCGCCCGCGCGACCGTTCCGAGCGCCTCGCCCGAGACACCCACCGCGACGTCCCCGTAGCCGTCGCCGTTGGTGTCGCCGATCGCGACGGACGAACCGAAGCCGTCCGACGCCTCCGCCGCACCGGGGATGCCCGCCGAGTCCTGGTTGAAGACCTTCGTCCTGGTGCCCTGCGCGCCGGTGGCTCCGCCCGGTACGTAGGTGACCATGCCGCCCTTGGCGAGCGGCAGGTCGAGGTCGCTGTCGTAGCCGTCGACGGATCGTCCGACGACGAGGTCGGCGTAGACGTCACCGTTGACCCGGCCGACGGCGAGGTGTTCGCCGCCCTCGATCGCGTAGCCGTCGGCGCCCTTGACCGGGGCGAGAGGCCCCAGGCCGGTGGCGCCACCGGCGGCGACGGCGACCGAGCGGCTGTCGTACTCGTCGCCGGAGTGCCGGAGCGCGACGACGTCGTCGCGGCCGTCCCCGTTGACGTCGCCGGAGGCGAGGTCGAGGTAGCGCATGTCGTCCATGTCGGGGTAGGCGGTGGTGCCGGCCGCGGCTCCCGCACGGGTGAAGGGGCCCGACAGGGTCTGGAGGTCGGCCCACTTGACGGTGGCGAGGTCCGGGGCGCCGTCTCCGTTGAAGTCGCCCGCCGTGAGCCGGCCGCCGACCCCGTCGTACTGCTCGCCCGTGTAGAGCGTGGCGCCTCCGGACAGGCCGCTCGCCCCGCCCCAGACGACGGTCAGCAGGCCCGTGCGCTCGACGGTGCCGTCCTTCTCGGTCTCGGCGCCGACCACCAGGTCGCTGTAGCCGTCCCGGTCGAGGTCGGCGGAGACGATCGCGCTGCCGAAGGCGTCACCGGCCTCCGCCACGTCGGGGACACCCGCCGAGTCCTGGGTGACGATCTGCTTGGTGGCGGTCGCCGGACCGCTCGCGGAGCCGTAGACCACACCGACGTAACCCGCCCCCGCCTTGCCGTTGACGGTGGCGCCGGGTGCGGCGACCGCGAGGTCGGCGAATCCGTCGCCGTTGTAGTCGGTACGGCCCGGGACCGGGGCGACCGGTGCCGTCGGCGCAGCGGCGGACGCGGTCGCGCGCGCAGGGGCCGCCGCCTGGGCCGCGGGTGCGGTGACGACCGCGGCGGCGGCCACGGTGATGGCGAGTGCCACGGTCGTTCCGAATGCTCGGGATGCCACACGGACTCCTTAACGAGAGTTCAAGAGAAATTCTCTGTGCTGAATCGGTGAGTACGCGGGGGTGTGTCCTGCATACGCTGAGACGGGCGGGACCCGGTAAGGGTTGTGCGCCGCCCGTGGCCGGATCCGCCGATTCGGGAACGGCATCAGGCGTACGGCGCCCTATCCTTGATCACTCGTCACGGCGGCCGGCCGGGGCGCCGGGGACGGGAGCGATGGCGTGGGCACAGAGGTGCGGCTCGTGGCGGGCGCGAGTCTGCCGGTGCACGCCGACGGCATCCGACGGGTGTACGCGGAGGTGTTCTCGGCCCCGCCGTGGGACGAGGACGAGGCCATGGCCGGCCTCTACGTGGAACGGCTGGCCGCCGACGCGCAGCGGCCCGGGTTCACGGCCGCGCTCGCGTTCGACGGGGACACGGTGGTCGGATTCGCCACCGCCTGGTCCACGCCCGAGTCCTTTCCGGAGGACCGCAGTTACGGACACGTGGCCGCCGCCCTCGGGCCGGAGCGGACCACCGCCTGGCTGTGCGGCGGGCTCGAGGTCGACGAACTCGCCGTCACCGCACGGGCGCGCGGCACGGGCCTGGGCGCGGCCCTTCTCACGACGGTCACGGGTCCGGCGGCGGACGGCCGTTGCTGGCTGCTGACCTCGGTCCGCGCGCAGGGGGCGCTGCGCTTCTACCAGCGGGCCGGCTGGTACCAGGTGCCCGTGACGGTGCCCGGCAGAGCGGCCCTGACGGTCCTGCTGGGCCCCCGGCACCCGGCCCGACCGGACGCGTCGGGACCGGATGCGCCACGGCCGGAAGGCTCCTGACGGGGCGTCGGCGGCACCGGGCGCCTCGGACGGCTCCCGACCCTGGCATGAATCGTTTCAGAAAACGGGGAAGATAGGGGGCAGGCCGGAACACTGTCAAGTGTTCCGGCCCATTCGGCCCGTTCAGGTCGCAGCCCCACGTTCCCTCACGAACTTCCCACCACCAACCCATTGACTGCGCCCGCAATCCCCGTTTAGCTTCCGAGCAACCTCATTGAAACCTTTCACGGCGGGTGGAGACCGACTCGACCCCACCGCTGAGGAGCTCCCATGAACCAGTCCGCCACGGGCCCGGCCCCGGTCCTGGCCCTGAAGGGCGTGAGCAAGTCCTTCGGAGCCGTACGGGCCCTGCAGGACGTGTCTCTGAGCCTCTTCCCCGGCGAGGCCCACGCAGTCGCCGGGGAGAACGGCGCGGGGAAATCCACCCTCATCAAGGCCCTCGCCGGGGTCCACCGGCCCGACAGCGGGCAGGTGCTGCTTGACGGCGAGCCCGTCGTGTTCCACGGCCCGGCCGATGCCCGCGACGCGGGTATCGCGGTCATCTACCAGGAACCGACGCTCTTCCCCGACCTGTCGATCGCCGAGAACATCTTCATGGGCCGCCAGCCGCGACGCGCGTTCGGCCGGATCGACCACCAGGCGGTGCGCGAGACCACCGCGGCCCTGATGCGCCGGCTCGGAGTCGATCTGGCCCCGGACCGGCCGGCCCGCGGCCTCTCCATCGCCGACCAGCAGATCGTCGAGATCGCCAAGGCGCTCTCCTTCGACGCCCGGGTCCTGATCATGGACGAGCCGACGGCCGCGCTGACCGGCAGCGAGACGGCCCGGCTCTTCTCCGTCGTACAGACACTGCGGGCCGAGGGCGCCGCCGTGCTGTTCATCTCGCACCGCCTCGACGAGATCTTCGAGCTGTGCCAGCGCGTGACGACCCTGCGCGACGGCCGGTGGATCTCCTCCGAGCCGCTGGACGGGCTCACCGAGGACGATCTCGTACGCAGGATGGTCGGGCGCGATCTCGGCGACCTCTATCCGAAGCAGGACGCCGAGGTCGGCGAAGTCGCCCTGTCGGTACGGCGGCTGACCCGCGAAGGCGTCTTCCGCGACGTGTCGTTCGAGGTCAGGCGCGGGGAGATCGTGGCACTCGCCGGACTCGTCGGCGCCGGGCGCACCGAGGTCGCCCAGGCCGTCTTCGGCGTCGACCGCGCGGACGCCGGCGAGGTCCGGGTGAACGGCACGGTCCTGCGGGCCGGTTCGCCCACCGCCGCGATGGCCGCCGGGCTCGCGCTCGTCCCCGAGGACCGGCGCCAGCGCGGGCTCGTCATGGATATGTCGATCGAGCGCAACATCGGTCTCACCGGTCTGGACGAGGTCCGGCGGGGAGGTCTCGTCAGCCGCGCCCTGGAACACGACCGGGCCGCCGACTGGGCCGTACGCCTCCAGCTCAAGTACAACCGCCTCGCCGACGCCGTCGGCGTCCTGTCCGGCGGGAACCAGCAGAAGGTCGTCCTGGCCAAATGGCTGGCCACCGAACCGTGCGTGCTCGTCGTCGACGAACCGACGCGCGGCATCGACGTCGGCACCAAGGCCGAGGTCCACCGGCTGCTCTCCTCACTCGCCGCGGAAGGACTCGCCGTACTGATGATCTCCTCCGACCTCCCCGAGGTCATCGGGATGGCGGACCGCGTCCTCGTCATGCACGAGGGCCGGCTCGTCGCCGAGATCCCGCGCGCGACGGCCACCGAGGAATCGGTGATGGCGGCGGCGACCGGACTGGGCGGAAGGACGGCGGCATGACCACCACCATCGAGAGCCCTCCGGAGACCGGCCGGAAGGCTCCGGCGAGGAGCGCGGCCTCCCTCATGGACGCCGTCTTCCGGGCCCGTGAGATCTCCATCGCCGGGGCGCTGCTGCTGCTGATCCTCGGTACCTACCTCGCCAACCCGCGGTTCCTGTCCGACCAGGGCATCAAGGACCTGCTGCTCAACGCCTCAATCCTGGTGCTGCTCGCGGTCGGCCAGTCGGCCGTCGTCATCACCCGCAACATCGATCTGTCGGTGGGGTCCGTCGTCGGCCTCTCGGCGTTCGCCTGCGGCAGATTCGTCGCCGGGACCGACCACGGCGTGGTGACGGTGATGCTGCTCGGGATCGCCATCGGCGTGGTGTGCGGGCTGGTGTCCGGCGCCCTCGTGAGCTTCGGCAAGGTGCCGGCCCTCGTCGTGACGCTCGGCATGCTCTACATCATCCAGGGCGTCGACTACTGGTGGGCGCAGGGCGACCAGATCAGCGCCGCCGAGGTGCCGGAGCAGATCCTGGGGCTCGGCAGCGGCAGCCTCCTCGGCGTGCCGTATCTGCCGCTCGTCACCGTGGTGCTGCTCGCGGCGACCGCGTACTTCCTGCGCAGCTACCGCTCGGGCCGTGAGCTGTACGCGATCGGGTCGAGCCCCGAGGCCGCCCGGCTCGCCGGTGTGCCGATCCGGCGCCGGGTGCTCGCCGCGTACGCCTTCTCCGGCGCCGTCGCCGGTTTCGCCGGCGCCCTCTGGCTGGCGCGCTTCGGCACGGTGGTGGCGGACAACGCGCACGGCTGGGAACTCACCGTCGTCAGCGCGGTAGTCGTCGGCGGCGTCGCCATCACCGGCGGCACCGGCACCGTCTGGGGCGCGGCCCTCGGCGCCCTGCTGCTCACCACCATCGGCAGTGTCCTGGTCGTCCTGAAGGTGGACTCCTTCTGGCAGGGCGCCATCACCGGCGCACTGCTGCTGCTGGCCATCAGCGTCGACCGGATCGTGAACCTGCGGATGACCGCCGCACTGAGGAAGAGGAGCGCCCGCCATGACCATGGCGCCTGAGACGACGGCGGCCCCGCAGCCGCCCGCGAAGACCCGCTCCGGCGCCGGTCTCCTGCGCTCCCTCGCGCTGCGCTGGGACACCGCGGTCGGTGTGCTGCTGGTGGCGGTGCTGGCGGTCGGCCTCGGTACGACGGAGGGCTTCGGATCGAGCGGGAATCTCGCCTTCGCCTTCAACGACATCGCCGAAGTCGCCCTGATCGCCCTCCCGATGACGCTGCTGGTGGTCGCGGGCCAGGTCGATCTGTCCGTCGCCTCCATGCTGGGTCTGGGCAGCGCGCTGACCGGTGCGCTGTGGGAGGCGGGCTGGGCGTTCGAGACGATCGTGCCGGTGGTGCTCCTGGTGGGCGTCGCCGGAGGGCTCCTCAACGGCTGGCTGGTCACACGGGTGGGCCTGCCGTCCCTCGCCGTCACGATCGGCACCCTGGCGCTCTACCGGGGTCTGGCCTCGGTGGCGCTCGGCAGCGACGCGGTGACCGACTTCCCGCAGGTGTACGCGGACTGGGCCGTCGACACCACGACGGTGCCCGGCACCTTCCTCACGTATCCGGTCCTCCTCTTCGTCGTGCTGGCGGCCGTCACCGCGGTGGTGCTGCACGCCACCGGCCTGGGCCGCTCGCTGTTCGCGATCGGCGCCCAGGAGGAGGCCGCGTACTTCGCGGGCATCCGGGTCAAGCGCATCAAGCTGCTGCTGTTCGTGGTGACCGGGCTGTTCGCCTCGTTCGCGGGGATCGTCTTCACCCTGCGGTACGGAAGTGCCCGCGCCGACAACGGACTCGGCTTCGAGATGCTCGTCATCGCCTCCGTCCTGCTCGGCGGCACCGACTTCGACGGCGGAAAGGGCACGCTCTTCGGCGCGGTCGCCGGTGTCCTGCTGATCGGGGTCCTGAAGAACCTGCTCACCCTCAACGACATCGCCAACGAGGTCCAGGTCATCGTGACCGGTCTGCTGCTCGTCGCGTCGGTCCTGACCCCGCGGGTGATCGCGTCGGTCGTCGAACGAAGGCACCGGCGCGCCGCGAACGCGCCCGCCCAGTAACGGAACTCCCCTCCTCCGCACCCCGTCGAAAGGCACAACGCCGCCATGATGCTCCGCAATGCCGCCGGGCGCCGCGCCGTCGCGACCGCCGCCACCGCCCTCTCCCTCGCCCTGGCCCTCACCGCCTGCTCCGGCACCACCAAGGACAGCAAGGGGAGCGGCGCCGCGAAGGCGGGCAGCTCCGCGAAGGCCGATCCGGACGCGCCGCTGAAGAAGGGCCTGAAGCTGGCCTTCCTGCCCAAGCAGATCAACAACCCGTACGAGAAGATCGTCGACGAGGCGGGTATCGCGGCGGCGAAGGAGTACGGCGGCACGGGCAAGGAGGTCGGCCCGTCCGACGCCAACGCCTCCTCGCAGGTCTCCTACATCAACACCCTGATCCAGCAGCGCCAGGACGCCATCCTGATCGCGGCCAACGACCCCAACGCGGTGTGCGGCCCGCTCAAGCAGGCCATGAAGAAGGACATCAAGGTCGTCGCGTACGACTCCGACACGGCGCAGGACTGCCGTCAGCTCTTCATCAACCAGGCCAGCTCCGAGCAGATCGGCCGCAGTCTCGTCCAGCACCTCGGTGAGCAGCTCGGCCACAAGGGCAAGATCGCGATTCTCTCGGCCACGCAGAACGCGACGAACCAGAACACCTGGATCGAGTTCATGAAGAAGGAGCTCGAACTTCCCGCGTACAAGGACATGGAGCTGGTCAAGGTCGCGTACGGGGACGACGCCGACCAGAAGTCGTTCCAGCAGACGCAGGGGCTGATGCAGGCGTACCCCGACCTCAAGGGCATCATCTCGCCCACCACGGTCGGTATCGCGGCTGCCGCCCGCTACCTCAGCGACTCCTCGTACAAGGGCAAGGTCGTCCTCAACGGGCTCGGGACACCGAACCAGATGCGGAAGTACGTCAAGGACGGCACCGTCGAGCAGTTCTCGCTGTGGAATCCCGAGGAGCTCGGCTACCTCGGTTCGTACGCGGCGGCGGCACTGGCCTCGGGGCAGATCACCGGTGCCGAGGGCGAGACGTTCACGGCGGGCAAGCTCGGCGAGTACACGGTGGGCAGGAACGGCGAGGTGATCCTCGGCGAGCCGACGGTCTTCGACGCCGAGAACATCGACCAGTTCAACTTCTGAGCCAGGGAGCCGGTTCCGTGCAGCGCGTCTGTTTTCTGCTGAAGGTCCGCGAGGACCGCGTCGACGAGTACCGCGCGCGGCACGCCGCGGTCTGGCCCGACATGCTCGCCGCGCTCTCGCAGTGCGGCTGGCGCAACTACTCGCTCTTCCTGCGTGAGGACGGACTGCTCGTCGGCTATCTGGAGACGGAGGACTTCGGCGCCGCCCGCGACGCCATGGCGGCGACCGAGGTCAACGAGCGGTGGCAGCGGGACATGGCGGAGTTCTTCGAGCAGCCGGAGGCGGCGGACGAGGCGATGGTCCCGCTGACCGAGGTCTTCCACCTGGCCTAGGGCCTCTCGTTTGGATCATGCCGGGCTCGCGGGGTCCGGCCTGATCCAAACGAAAGACCCTAGGCGGGCCCTACAGCGCCACGGCGGCGAGCAGCGCGAAAGAGGCGATGGTGACGAGGGTGCGGATCCGGTGGAGCCGGTTCCAGCGGGGCTCGAACGCCGCCCGGGCCGCACGGTCGTCGCCGCCCTCGGAGGCGGCCAGCGCGTTGTTCAGCGGGATGTTCCCGGCGATCGTGATCAGATGACTGACCACCGCGCAGGCCAGCGCGCCCGCGACCAGCAGCCGTTCGCCGCCGTCGCGCCCGCCGGACGTGAGGAGTGCGGCGGCGGGGAAGGCGACCACGCCGAGGAAGACGACCAGGAACACCGGTCCCGGCACCTTCTCGTTGAAGCGGCGCATCGTGGCCGTGAACATGTCGTCCGGCAGCGCGCCGAGGCCGGGCATGATCGCGATCAGGAACGTCAGCATGAAGCCGGCGTAGAGGCCGGCGGTGATCACGGCAGCCATCATGAACGGGGAGAACATGGCGCCCATCATGACGTGACGGGGCGGTCCGCGCGCGGCCTTTCCGCAGGACGCCGCCGGACTGCCGGTCTCCGCTCCGCGCGCCGGTCAGCCCGCCTCCGGCCGCCGTTCCGGGCAGCTGTCCGGATGCAGCGCGGTCCGGGCCGAGGTGTCCGCGCCCAGGGGAAGTCCGAGCGTGAAGGCCCAGCAGACCGCGGGCTCGGTGCCCAGGGCCGGGGTCGTGGTGGCCACCACCCGGATGGCCCGGTCGGTGCGCCGTACGGCCCAGGGCTCCGTACGCAGCGTGCGGGAGATCTCCTCGTCGGTGAGTGCGCCGTCGTGGGCGGAGGCCGACAGACCCCTGGCGAGGCTCTGGGCGTGCAGGCGGTCGTTCTCCCGCGTGGTCCGGTCGGCCCCTGCGGGCAGTTCGGCCTGGAGCCACCAGACCAGACCGCCGACGGCGGCCAGTACGACGAGGATTACGAGGAGGGCGGCGCCCCCCGCCAGTCGCGCCAGTGGGCGGACTGCCGGGGGGCGCCGGTCGTTGTTTCCGGTCACGAACCTGTGTAGCCGATCTCGTCGAGTCTCTTCTTCATCACGGCCGCGTAGCCCGTGGTGCCGTCGGACTTGGGGTGGAAGGACTCCCGGCTGAGGCACACCTCGGGCAGCCAGTCGGTGGTGCACTGGCCGCCGACCTTGGTGACCGGGTCGCCCTGGTGGAAGTCGCCGTCGCCGTTGGGGCCGACGACCACCTTGTTGATCCACTCGGGATCGTCGCAGCCGGAGTGACCGACGAACGCGTCCACCGGATTGGCGTACTCGATCTTCATGCCACCGGCCTTGAGGGTGTCGACCAGCGCCTTCTGCTTGTTGTTGGCGTAGTTGACCAGCTCGGCCAGCGCGGCCACCTCCGGCATCATGTAGTAGTACGAGCCCGAGCACTTCACCGTACGGCTGAGCAGCTCCGGGTACCCCATGAGCATGATCTGCGCCTTGTCGGCCCGGAAGCTGACGTCGTACAGGGTGGTCCTGAGGTTCGGGATCATCAGGTCGTCGATGATCTTCTTGTACTTGACGAGGAAGTTCGGGTCCTCGTTGCAGTTCGTGCCGATCCCCGAGCAGTCCAGCATCGCGTTGGCGAAGCCACCGCCGTCGTTACCGCCCAGGGTGAGCATGGCCAGGGTCGTGTCGGAGCTCAGCACCCCGGAGTTGACCTGGTTGATCTCCTTGAACTGCCCTTCGCCGAAGCTCTGCGACGCGGGGTCGAACGCCCCGTCCCAGACGTTCCTCGTCATCGCTCCGGAGCAGGCGACGAAGCCGAGCTCCGCCTGGGTGCTCCAGTCGTCGGAGAGCTGTCCCAGCGGGGTCGAGGACCCCGGGAGCGCGATCTTCCGGCCCCAGGCGTTCTTGCTGCGCCGGCAGGCGTTCCAGCCGGACTCGCCGTGGTCGGTGTTGGACTCGGGCGCGTAGTCGCCCGCGCCCTCGCCGGCGGTGTACGAGTCCCCGATGACGGCGACGATGTGCTTGGGCTTGGCCGGCAGCGGCTGGAAGGCCACCGCGTCCCAGGCCACGTCCTCACTGCCCTCGCCGTCGTCGGTCTGGCTCGCGAGCTGCACCCTGGGCTTGCCGCTCATGTTGTAGACGCCCAGTGACACCCAGGAGTTGGCCTTGATCTTCTGGTTGATGTAGCGGGTCCGGGTGAAGTTTCCGGTTCCGGTGTCCACCTCGTACTTGGCCTGCTGGGTGTGCGCACCGTGGTCCGGGATGTGGACCATGACGCGGGACCAGCCGTTGATGTCCTGGCCGAGGCTCCAGGTACCCGTGGTCTCCAGCCGGTCGGCCTCGGCCGTGGCCGTCTTGCGGGTGTGGGTGAACCAGAAGTGGTTGCCGTGGCCCGCACCGATCTGGTGCAGGTCGATCTTCCCCGGATACACGCCGTTCGAGGCGGCGAAGGTGAACTTGAAGCTTCCTGCCGAGCTCACCGCCCCGCAGGTACGCGCGTCCGAGCCGGCCGGCCTGGTGCCGCCCGGCAGTTCGTCGACGACCAGCGCGCCCGACGGGAGCCCGCCCGAGCAGCGCGGCGGATAGGAGTTCTCGTCCGGCTGTTCGGGATAGGTGTCGTCGAAGCGGTGGATGGCGTTGCCGCAGGTGCCGACCGCGCAGTTCTTCCAACCGGTCGCCGCGATCGGCTTGTTCCACCAGCAGTAGAGGTCGGAACGGGTGCAGGCGCCCATGCCCGGGTCGTTGGAGTCGTTGGGGCCGATCTTCGACGGGTCGCACTCGTTGGAGCTGTCGCAGAACAGGCCCTCCGGCGGCTTGAGCGCCGTACGGTCCTGCACGGTCGTCCACCACGCGGGGCGGTAACCGGCCTGCATGTCACCCGGCTTGAACAGGGCCGAGATGGGCCGGGCGGCCCAGCCGAGGACCTTCTCCTGGTACGGCCAGTCCTGCGGGTGCGCCGCGTGCGAGTAGTCGTCGGTACCGGTCGAACTCTCCAGGAAGGGAGTGCGGTTGGCCTTCCACAGCGGGTTGGCGGGGTTGTTGGTGAAGCCGACGCCCCACTTGCCCTTGTTGTTGGCCGCGTCGGACTGCTTGTAGTAGCCGGCGTTGTACGCCCACAGGGCGAAGAACCAGCTCTCCAGGTAGGCCGGGTCGGCGTTGCCGATCTTCAGACCGCCTTCGAGGGTCTGGTTCCACTTCTCCACAAGGATGTTGACACCGGCGGCGATGTTGGCCGTGTAGTCGATGGCCACCGCCTTCTGCTGGAGGGAGGACCACTGGGTGTCGCCCTTGCGCATGCCGTCCGTGACCTGGGTGATGCCGTAGCCGCAGTCCGACTCGGTCCAGTCGATCGCCCACGGGTCGGGGATCTGGCCGTCCGAGTTGTACTTCGTGCCGTAGTAGTTGCCGATCAGGGAGTTGGCCGTGACACCGGGCACCGCGTAGCGGGTGGCCTGCCACATGTTGGACTCCTGGGCGGTGATGCCGAGCATCACCTGCGCCGGGATACGGCCGCCGCCCGAGAGCGGCTTCAGGGGGAAGAGCTGCTGCGGACGGTACGCACCGATGCCGGTGCCCTTCCAGTCCGCGGGCCGGACCACGTGCTTGTCCAGGTTACTCGTGATCGCCTGGTCCACCGCCCACTCGATCTGGCGGGGCGTGGGCTGGAACGCCTGGAGCTTCGGGTCACCGCGCGGCACCGCGCAGGTGCGCTCCTCCTCGACCGGGTTGTTCGGGTCGGCGGCCAGTGCGCTCGTCCCGGACGCCTGGGCGTCGCCGGGCAGCGCGGGCGACTGCTGGTGCCCGGCGGACTCGGCGGGCGCCGTGCCGGGGAAGGAGTCGAGGGTGCTGCTGCGGCCCGAGTCGAGGTCCTTGACGCCGATCCGCACCGTGCGGGCGGTGAGCGCCTCCTCGGCACGGATACGGGAGTCCTTGCCGTCGGCCCAGGCGGTCCTGGTGACCAGCGCCTCGCCCCGGGTGGAGACCAGCGAACCCTTGGGGGTCTTCGCCGGGCGCCGGACGGACGCGGGCAGCGCGGCCGTTCCCGCCTCGGTGTCGCCGGTGACCACGACCGTGCCCCCGGCCGACGCGGCGAGGTCCATCGCGCTGAGCGTGCCGCGCGCGAGCTGTGCGGGCCTGGCCTTGCCGTTGCCCTTGCGCAGGTCGCCGGAGGCCACCCGCATCACGGTGCCGCGGGGTGCGGCCTTCGCCTTCGTGGACACGCCCGGGGCCTTGTCCAGGTAGACGACGCCGCCCTCGTGGTCGGCCCTCAGCTGGAAGGGGATGCCTTCGGTGACGGCGACCGCGGTCCGCTCGCCCTTCGCGGAGCCCTTCATGCCGATGCGTACGATCCGGTTGCCGTCGGCGGCGACGGCCTCGTCCCCGTACGGCACCGCGGACGTGACCTGCCCCGTCAGCGCGACCGGCGCGGCGACCTTGCCGGTGGCCGTGTCGACGCGCAGGAGGCGGGTGGCGTTCCGCTTCATGGTGTCGTCGGTGAACTGGGACAGGATCGCCTGCTCACCCGTACCGCAGCCGGGCGAGAAGTAGGCGAGGGACGTCTGTACCGGAAGCTTGGTCACCTTGCCGGTGGAGAGCTCCACGACGGCGGTGAAGGCCCCGCGCGCCATCAGGTCGGCCTTGTTGGTGAACGTCCGCGGGGCGTACGTGACCACGGCGCGCTTGCCCGAGCCCGTCACACAGGCGTTGCCGATCCAGGTGTCCGTCTCGAATCCGGGTTCCGACAGCGTGGCCGCGGTCCGCCACGCGTAGCCGTCCTTGCGGGGGGCGACGAGCAGATGGAATCCGGTCGCGTCACCCGACGTCGTCCACGCCTGGTCCTTCGACGCGGTGAATCCCTTTCCGAGCACCTTCGCGCGCTGCTCGGTGGGGATGGCGGCCGGCTTGCGGTCCGCCGTGGCCGCGTCCGGTGCCGCGTCGGCCGCCGGCTCGGACCAGCCCTTCGCGGCACCCTTCGGAGCCTTGGGTTCCGGGGTGGCGGCCTGGGCGGGGACGGCTGCCAGCAGCGCGGCCGAGATGCCCGCCGCCACCAGCGCCTGGAGGTTCTTCCTTCTGTGTCTGCGTATCAATGCTCTTCCTGCCTCGGTGCAGTGGGGGGGGCCGGACACCGATGGGACGAGGTGCCGGCCTGGCGGCGGATCGAGAGGCCACCGTGGTCCAGTCCACACGGCGGCTCTCTCGCGCCACTCTTCCTGACGCCCCCTCAGCCGATCTCGCCCTCCCCGTCACCCGCCTCCGGCGCGCCTTCTCCGCCCATGAGCGAGTCGGCCTGTTCGATCGCCCTGGCCAGCTTCGACACGGAGCTGTCCTCGGTGACGCCCGCCAGTTTCCGTGCCCTGTCGGAGAGTTCGCCGAGTCCGGGAGTACCGGGCAGATCTCCACCGCGCAGCACGTCGGCGAAGTACGCGGCCACGGCCGTCACTTGGAGGCGGGTGTTGTCTCCGCCCCACAGGGTCCCGTCGATCGCGCCGGTCTCCACCGATCCGGTCTCCTCGTGCGCTTCCCTGGTCTTCGGGTCCTGCCAGCGCACCGTCGCGGTCGCCACGTGACCGTGGGCGCCGTCCCGGAGGCGTACGGCATAGAGCGCCGTCACCGTGTGGCCGGGACCGATCTCGCCGCCGTCCACGCTGTCGTCGCGGAAGTCCTCGTCGGCTACCTTGCGGTTCTCGTAACCGACGAGCCTGAACTGCTGGACCGTCTCGCGGTCGAAGGCCACCTGGGCCTTGGCGTCACGGGCCCGCAGCTCGACGTGGGCGGGGAGCTGGTCGACGAAGACCTTGCGGGCCTGCGTCTCGTCCGAGATGTACGTGGTGTGGCCGTCGCCCTTGTTCGTGAGGCGTTCCATCAGCGCGTCGCCGTAGTCGCTGCCGACGCCCACCCCGAACAGGGTGATGCCGTACTCGCGGCGCGAGGAGTCGATGCGACCGAGGATCGCGTCGGCCTCCGTCTCCCCGGTGTTGGCGAGCGCGTCGGACAGCAGCACGACCCGGTTGTTGGCGCCCTTGCGGTGGCCCTTGACGGCCTCGTCGTATCCGCGCCTGATACCGGCGTCCACATTGGTGGAGTCCTGCGGCTCCATGGCCTCGACGACGTCCCGGACCTTGGTGCGGTTGCCCTGGAGCCGGGTCATCGGCAGCCGGGTCTCGGCCTCGTCGCTGAAGGTGACCAGGGAGACGGAGTCGTCGTCGCGCAGTTCGTCGGTGAGGATGCCCAGGGACTTCTTCGCCAGGTCCAGACGGCCCGGTTCGGCCATCGACCCGGAGATGTCGACGACGAAGGTGAGTGCGGCCGGCGGGCGTTCTCCCTGACCGGTGGCGGCCTTGGTGGCGAGCCCGACCCGGACGAGCGACCAGTCGCTCGCTCCCGCCCCGGCGCGGGCACCGTCGACGGTCACCGAGAAGCCGTTGTCCCTGGGCCGCTCGTAGCCCTGGCGGAAGCTGTTGACGAACTCCTCGGGCCGCACGGTCTCCGGTCCTGGCAGCTGCCCGTCGCCCAATGTGCGGCGCGCGAAGCCGTAACTGGCGGTGTCCACGTCGAGGGCGAAGGTCGACAGGTAGTCCGGCGGCGCCACCTCACGGGCCGCGTCCTTCCCCTGTTCCGGAGCGGCCTTGTCCGCCGCCGCGCCGGGCGCCGTCGCGGCCGGGGCGGGGGCCCCGCCGCTCGAACCACTGGCATCGGTCTTGCGGTCCGCGGAGTACGAGCCGTCCGATCCCCCGCCGCAGCCGGTGAGCAGCATTCCGCCCGCCAGCAGCAGCGCGAGCGTCCCGCTGTACTTCGCCGTCCTGTGATTCATCGGTACCCCCCACATCGTCGACATCTGTGAATGTGACGTACGAGGAGGGGCGAAAAAGCAGACGAACGAGTTGCGGATCAATCTCGATGCGGCAACGGCGGGCGGAATCGGTGCGGAATATCAGCGTCAGGACACGATGTCCTTACGACTGAACCCCCGGAAGGCGAAAGCGAACAGGATCAGGGCATAGGTGACGGACACCGCGGCGCCCTTCGCCATGCCGCCCCACTCCAGGTCCGGCTGGAGCGCGTCCGCCCAGGCGAACTGCCAGTGCGCGGGGAGGAATTCGCGCCAGGAGCCGAGCGCGGTGACGGCGTCCAGGACATTGCCGACGATGGTGAGGCCGACGGCGCCTCCGACCGCTCCCAGGGGTGCGTCCGTCTTCGTCGACAGCCAGAACGCCAGGGCGGCGGTGACCAGTTGGGAGACGAAGATGAACGCCACCACGAGCGCCAGCCGCGGAACCGTGTCCCCGGTGGCGAGCGCGCCGCCGGTGGGGAGTTGCAGTGGCCCCCAGCCGTACGCCGCGGCTCCCGCCGCGAGTGCCACCACGGGCAGCAGCACCATCGCGGCCAGGCTGAAGCCGAGCGCGACGACGAGCTTGCTCCACAGCAGCCGGGTCCGCGGCACGGGTGCGGCGAGCAGGTAGCGCAGCGAGGACCAGCTGGCCTCGGAGGCGACGGTGTCCCCGCAGAACAGGGCCACCGGCACCACGAGCAGGAATCCGGCCGAGACGAACAGGCAGGTGGCGGCGAAGTTGGCGGCGGAGGCCGTCGCCGTGTCCATCAGGGTGATGCGTTCACCGCCGCCCGGTCCGCCGTCGGGGGTGCCGCCGATCGCGAAGGCGATGATCAGGATGAAGGGCAGGGCGGCCAGCACTCCGCCCATGAGCAGGGTGCGGCGCCTGCGCAGCTGCCGCATCGCTTCGACACGCAGCGGCAGCGTGCGCCGGGCCCGGTAGCCGGGCGCCTCGGGGGCGTGTGTCACATCGACTGCGGCACTCATGCGGAGCCTCCGGAGATCAGGGTGAGGAACGCGTCCTCCAGGCGGCGGTGCGGGCCGACACCCGTCAGCGGCAGGTCGAGACGCACCAGCTCGGTGATCAGCTCGGACGAGGTGGCCCCGTCGAGCCGTACGAGCAGCCCGAGCCCGTCGCCCATACGGACGGCCGAGCCGATCCCCGGGAGTGCGGCGATCTTCTCGACGAGCGGTTCCGGGACCTCCTGCGCGGTTCTGACGAGGAGCATGTCGCCGGATCCGGTGATCTCGGCGACGGGGCCCGCCTGGACGAGCCGGCCGCGGTCCATGACGACGAGGTGGGTGCAGGACTGCTCGACCTCGGAGAGGAGGTGGCTGGAGACGATGACGGTCCGGCCGCCGGCCGCGTACCGGATCATCACGTCGCGCATCTCGCGGATCTGGGGCGGGTCGAGGCCGTTGGTCGGTTCGTCGAGGATGAGGAGGTCCGGCATCCCGAGCATGGCCTGGGCGATGGCGAGGCGCTGCCGCATGCCCTGCGAGTACGTCCGCACGGCGCGGGCGAGAGCGTCGCCGAGCCCCGCGATCTCCAGGGCTTCCTCGATGTGCGAGTCCTCGGCCGGCCGGCCGGTGGCCTGCCAGTACAGCTCCAGGTTGGCCCGCCCGGAGAGGTGCGGCAGGAAGCCCGCACCCTCCACGAACGAACCGACCCGCGACAGCACGGGCGCACCCGGCCGGATCGCGTGTCCGAAGACGCGGATATCACCCTCGTCTGGAGTGATGAGACCCATCAGCATCCGCAGGCTGGTGGTCTTCCCGGCTCCGTTCGGACCGAGGAGTCCCAGCACCTGCCCCTTCTCCACGCGGAAGGACAGCTCCCGGACGGCGTACCGGTCCGCGGACTTGGCGTACTTCTTCGACAGGCCGGTGATCTGGAGCGGGACGTCGGCGAGCGCCGGGTCGGGCGCGGGCGTCGCGGTGCGGCGGCGCGCGGAGAGCAGGAGCGCGGCGGCGATCACGACGGCTGCGCCCGGGAGCCCCCAGGTCCACCAGGGCAGCGCGGTCGACGCGGTCTTGACCTGCGGTGCCGTGGGAACGGTCAGCGGGCTTTCCAGTGAGGCGGTGTACGTGACGGGCTCGGCCGGCGACGCGTAGCCGAGGTCGGTCGCGGACAGGACGAGACGGAGCCGGTGCCCGGAGTCGATCTCGTGGTCGACGGCCGGGAGGGTCAGCTCGACGGGCCTGCCCTGCTGGGCCGGGGTGATGCGGTGGGGGGTGACGAGCTGGGACGGCAGCACCTGCTGCTTGCCGTCCGGCGACACGTCGTAGACCTTGCCGAACAGCACGGCGTCGCCGCTGCCCGCCGTAACGTTTACGCGGACGGTGGGTGAGCCGGTGACGCGGACGGATTCGGTCAGCGGCCGGGAGTCGAAACGGGCGTACTGGCCGGGGAAGTCGAGCGAGAGCCCGACGCCGACGGACGACAGCTGCGCGAGCCCGCCGCCGATGCCCGGCACGGCGGAGATGGCGGGCGGACTGGCCCCGGCGGGATTGCGGAAGGTCTGCTTACCTCCGGCGAGCGCGATCTCCTCGCCACCGCCCGTCAGCCCCGGATAGCGGTCACTGCTCGCCCCCCGCTGCTGGGCGGCCCCGTCGGTCGAGTCGATGCCGCCGGTACGGGTGACGCGGAAGGCCGGGCCCGTATCGGCGCCCTCGTCCTCCTTGAGGTACCGGTCGAACCACGCACCGACGCGGCTCGCGACCCGGTCGCCCTCCATGTCCCCGCCGTCGTGCCCGCCCGCGATCCAGTCGACGGACACGGGCGCGCCGTTCCCGCTGATGGCCTTCGCCATGGCGTCGGCCTGGTCGAGGGGGAAGAGGGAGTCCGACTGGCCCTGCACGATCAGTGCGGGTACGTCGATGCGGTCGGCGACGGCGACCGGGGAGCGCTCGGTCAGCAGCTCGCGGGCGGCCGCGTCCGGCTTCCCGTTGACGGCGACCCGCTCGTACATCTCGCAGAGCCGCTTCTCGAACTTCTCGCAGCCGCCGCCGGTGGTGACGAAGATCCCCGCCCAGAGCTTCTTGAAGACGCCGTCGGGGAACAGCGCGTCGGCCAGATTCCAGTACGTGATCACCGGTGCGACGGAATCGACGCGCTGGTCGTATCCGGCGGCGAGGAGGGAGACGGCCCCACCGTAGGAGGCGCCGGTGAGACCGACCCGGGGGTCTCCCTTGCCGTCGAGTTCGACCTCGGGCCGGCCGGCCAGCCAGTCGATGAGCCCGGACACGTCCTTGACCTCGGCATCGGGTGCGTTGAGGGAGATCTCCCCACCCGACTTCCCGAACCCACGGGCCGACCAGGTCAGTACGGCGTACCCGTCGGCGGCCAGCTTCTCGGCCTGCGCCCGCACATCGGCCTTGCTGCCGCCGAAGCCGTGCCCGATGAGCACGGCGGGGCGCCGCTCCGCACCTCCGGTGGTGAAGTACGAGGTGTCGATCGGCACCCCGTCCATCCGCAGCATCCGGTCCTCGCGCTGCACGGCGGGGGCGCTGTCGTCGGCGACCGCGGTCCACGTACCGCCGGCCGCGAGCACGACGAGCGCGGCGAGGCCCGCGGCCCATCGGCCGCGCTTGCGTGGCAGCCGGGGCCGCCACCGGGAAGTTGGGGAGTCCATGTCTCGACCCTAAGCGGGTGACGGCCGTCCGTAAGAGGCCGGCAGGGGGAAGTGCCCGGCCTCCCTGAGAGGTACGGGGCTCCCCCGCCGTACTCCGGACGCGGTACGTCAGCCCTCGTGCGCGGGCGCCCGCACCGGGCGGGGCACTCGCCCGGTGAAGGGCAGGGGGGTCTCCCGCGGCAGCAGCGCGGCAGCCGCTTCGGTCTCCCCCGCGCGTACGAGCCCGTGGATCTCCCGGGCGAGCGGCGTGACGTCCCGGATGGAGACCGTCCACTCGTCCGCATACCGCCGGGCCGCCTCGCCCGCCAGCCCGAGCTGCAGGGAGCGGTACGGGAGCTGGTTCAGGTGCAGGTCGCGCTCCGGGTCCCACTGGACGCGGGTCGGCGCCCGGCGCAGGGCGCGCTGCCAGGTGGCACGGTCCTGGTGCGCTCCCCGCACGTAGTGGGAGAGTTCGGCGTTCTCCAGCGCCCAGGTGAAGCCCTCACGGGTGATCTCGACTGCGAGGACCGTCTCCTGGCCCTCCTTCGCCGCCCAGCCGCAGCGATACATCATCCACAGGAAGCTCGGCTTGATCCAGGTCATGCGGTCGCGCTTCCAGACGGCGGGGAAGCGGCCGTCGCGGGCGGCCGGAAGACCGATGGCCGGCCGGTACGCCTGGTAGACGGTGACGGTCGAAGCGGTGTGCAGGGCGCGGATCTCGTGGGGCGGAGTGGTCATGGCGTTCAGGATGCGTGGGGCGGCCGGTCCCGTGCCACCGGCTTTTTCACTGCGTGTACCACGGGCGCTTCGCGGGCACGGGCTCCAGCCTCGGCCAGCGCGTCAGCATCCGGTCGCGCAGGTCCGTGGCGAGGGTGCCCAGACCGGCGAGTTCCGGGTGGTCCGTGGTCAGTTCGGCGACTGCGCCCAGCCGATGGACGAGGCGGCCCCGGGCTGTCGTGGTGCCCCACGTCCAGTCCTCGTCCGGGACGCGGGCCAGGTGGTCGGTGGTCCCCCGGTGGGCCCGCTGGACCAGGGCGTCGCCGCGGATCAGCCAGCCCGCGCAGGCGTCGGCGAGGCCCGTGTCGTCGAGTTCGGTGCCGGTCGCGGTGTGCCAGGCCGCGCGGTAGGCGTGGGTGGCCCGGTCCAGCAGCGGTCGGGCCGCAGCGGTGACGCACCAGCAGGTCGGGAAGCCGATGCGCAGGTAGGCGAGTTCCATCAGGCCGTTGCCCAGCGAAGCCTGTTCGAAGTCGATGAACCTGATGCCGTCGGCGGTGTGCAGGTCGTTGCCCGGGCAGGGGTCCCCGTGGAGCAGGGCGTTCCCCGGTGCGTGGGCGAGCCGGTGGACCAGGGCGTCGAGCTCTCCGGCCACGCCCGGTGCCACCGGGGCCCCGAGGGCGTCGGCCAGGGTGAGGAAGGCGGTGGCGTCGGCCTGCGTCGGGCCCTGCCAGCGGGGAAGGGAACCGGTGTCGCCGGGTTCCGCGGTGGCGTGCAGCCGGGCCAGGGCCTCCGCGTAGTCGACGATCCAGTCGGCGGGCGGGCGCCGGTCGTCCACGAGTTCCAGGACCAGCACGCGTTCCTCGGGGTCGGTGCCCAGCAGCGCGGGCACCACGGGTGTTCCGGCCGCTCCGGCACGGGCGGCGATCCGCAGCGCCGCCACCTCACGCCCGTAGCGCTCCTCGGCGTCGGGCCCCTCCACGAGCTGCTTCAGCACCGCCGGACGGCCGGCCGGCGCGATGCGCCAGACCCTCGAACGCGGGCTGCTCTCCAGCATCCGGGCATCCCCGGGCTCGCCCAGACCGGCCCGTAGCGCTTCCCCGAACGGCAGTGGTGGATTCGTCATCCGGCCACCCTTTCACCCGGGGCGCGGAAAGCCCCCGCCCGGGAGAGGGCGGGGGCTTCGTGGTCCGGTGTACGGATCAGTGGTTGCGGGGGAAGCCCAGGTCGACGCCGGAGGGGGCGTCCGCCGGGTCGGGCCAGCGGGTGGTGACGACCTTGCCGCGGGTGTAGAAGTGCACGCCGTCGTTGCCGTAGATGTGGTGGTCGCCGAAGAGCGAGTCCTTCCAGCCACCGAAGGAGTGGTAGCCGACCGGCACCGGGATCGGGACGTTGACGCCGACCATGCCGGCCTCGATCTCCAGCTGGAAGCGGCGGGCTGCGCCGCCGTCACGGGTGAAGATCGCGGTGCCGTTGCCGAACGGCGAGGCGTTCATGAGGGCGACACCCTCGTCGTAGGTGTCGACGCGCAGGACGCACAGGACCGGACCGAAGATCTCGTCCTTGTACGCGTCGGAGTCCGTCGACACGTTGTCGAGGAGGGACAGGCCGATCCAGTGGCCGTCCTCGAAGCCCTCGACCGTGTGACCGGTGCCGTCGAGGACGACGTCGGCGCCCTGGGCCGCGGCGCCCGTGACGTAGGAGGCGACCTTGTCGCGGTGGGCGGCGGTGATCAGCGGGCCCATCTCGGACGCGGGGTCGTTGCCGGGGCCGATCTTGATCTTCTCGGCCCGCTCCTTGATCTTGGCGACGAGCTCGTCGGCGATGGAGCTGACGGCGACGACGGCGGAGATCGCCATGCAGCGCTCACCGGCGGAGCCGTACGCCGCCGAGACCGCGGCGTCGGCCGCCGCGTCCAGGTCGGCGTCGGGCAGGACCAGCATGTGGTTCTTGGCGCCGCCGAGCGCCTGGACGCGCTTGCCGTTGACCGTGGCGGTGGTGTGGATGTAGCGGGCGATCGGGGTGGAGCCCACGAAGGAGACCGCGGCCACGTCGGGGTGGTTCAGCAGCCCGTCGACGGCGACCTTGTCACCGTGCAGGACGTTGAGCACACCGTCCGGGAGACCGGCCTCGGCGGCCAGCTCGGCCAGCAGGTTGGCGGCCGACGGGTCCTTCTCGCTGGGCTTCAGGACGAAGGTGTTGCCGCAGGCGATGGCGAGCGGGAACATCCACATCGGCACCATGGCGGGGAAGTTGAACGGCGTGATGCCGGCGACCACACCGATCGACTGACGGATCGAGGAGACGTCGACCCGGCTGGAGACCTGGGTGGACAGCTCGCCCTTGAGCTGCGTGGTGATGCCGCAGGCCAGCTCGACGATCTCCAGACCGCGGGCGACCTCGCCGAGCGCGTCCGAGTGCACCTTGCCGTGCTCGGCGGTGATCAGCGCGGCGATGTCGTCGCGGTGGGCGTCGAGCAGTGCGCGGTAGCGGAAGAGGACCGCGGTGCGGGCGGAGAGCGAGGACGTGCCCCACGTCTCGTACGCGGACTTCGCGGCGGCGACCGCGGCGTCGACCTCTTCGAGCGAGGCGAGCGCGACCTTGGTGGTGACGGCACCGGTGGCGGGGTCGGTGACCGGACCGTAATTGCCCGACGTGCCCTCGACGCTCTTGCCACCGATCCAGTGGTTGACGGTCTTCGTCATGACTACGTGCTCCTTCAGAGGTGGCGGCGTCGGGCTGCGACGTGGCGTTCGTACTCTTCTCTCGCCTTGACCGCCGACGGGCGGGTCGCGGTTTCGGCTACCGGAACATCCCACCACGCCTGCGCCGGAGGGGGGCCCGACACAGTGTCTGCCGTTTCGGTCTCGACGTAGACACAAGTGGGACGGTCCGCCGCACGGGCTTCGGCGAGGGCTTCGCGCAGGTCAGTCACGGTCTCGGCGCGCAGGACACGCATTCCGAGGGACGCCGCGTTGGCCGCGAGATCGACGGGGAGCGGCGGTCCGGTGAAGCTGCCGTCCTCGACCCGGTGGCGGTAGGCCGTACCGAAGCGCTCGCCGCCGACGGACTCGGAGAGGCCACCGATCGAGGCGTAGCCGTGGTTCTGGAGGATGACGACCTTGATGGGCAGTCCCTCCTGCACGGCGGTGACGATCTCGGTGGGATTCATCAGATACGTACCGTCTCCGACGAGCGCCCAGACGGGCCGGCCGGGGGCCGCGAGCTGGACTCCGACGGCCGCGGGGATCTCGTATCCCATGCAGGAGTATCCGTATTCGACGTGGTACTGGTCGGGGGAACGGGTGCGCCAGAGCTTGTGCAGGTCGCCCGGGAGCGAGCCGGCGGCGTTGATCAGAATGTCGTCCGGGGTGACCAAGGTGTCGAGTACGCCGAGGACCTGGGCCTGGGTGGGGCGCCGCCCCTCGTCGGCGGGCGTGAAGGCGGTGGTGACCCGCTCCTCCCAGCGGGCCTTGGCCTCGCGGTAGTCCGCTTCGTACTGCGGGCCGACCCGGTAGGGGGCGGCGTCGAGGCTGCCGTGCAGGGCTTCGAGGGTCGCGCGGGCGTCGGCGACGACCGTCAGCGCGGAGAGCTTGTGCGCGTCGAAGCCGCCGATGTTGATGTTGACGAAGCGGGCCGAGGGCGCGAAGAGCGTCGACGAGGCGGTGGTGAAGTCGCTGTAGCGGGTGCCGACACCGATCACCACGTCGGCCGCGCGCGCGAGGTCGTCGGCGGTGGCGGTCCCGGTGTGCCCGATGCCGCCGACGTCGCAGGGGTGGTCGTGGGGCAGCGACCCCTTGCCGGCCTGGGTGGAGGCGACGGGGATACCCGTCGCGGTCGCGTAGGCACTCAGCGCGGCCTGGGCCCCGCTGTGACGCACACCGCCGCCCGCGACGATCAGCGGGCGGGCGGATTGCCTGATCGCCGCGATCGCCGCGTCGAGTTCGCGGTCCTCGGGGCAGGGCCGGCGGATGTGCCAGACCCGCTCCCGGAAGAACTCCTCCGGCCAGTCGAAGCCCTCCGCCTGCACGTCCTGCGGCAGCGCCAGGGTGACGGCGCCGGTCGCCGCCGGGTCCGTGAGGACGCGCATCGCGGCGAGGGCGGCGGGGATCAGCGCCTCCGGGCGGCCGATCCGGTCGAAGTACCTCGACACCGGCCGCAGGCAGTCGTTGACCGAGACGTCGCCCGCGTACGGGACCTCCAGCTGCTGGAGCACGGGGTCGGCCGGCCGGGTCGCGAAGGTGTCACCGGGGAGGAGCAGAACGGGCAGGTGGTTGACCGTGGCGAGGGCCGCGCCGGTGACGAGGTTGGTGGCGCCGGGGCCGATGGAGGTGGTGACGGCCTGCGCGGAGAGCCGGCCGCACTGGCGCGCGTAGCCCACGGCCGCGTGCACCATGGCCTGTTCGTTGCGGCCCTGGAGGAAGGGCATCACGCCCGGTCCGGACTCGGTGAGCGCCTGGCCGATCCCGGCGACGTTGCCGTGGCCGAAGATGCCCCAGGTGGCGTTGATCAGGCGTTGGCGGTGGCCGTCGCGCTCGGTGTACTGGCGGGCGAGGAAGGCGACGAGGGCCTGGGCGGTCGTCAGCCGCCGGGTGCGTGCGGTGGTCACCGGACCACCTCCGGACCGTAGAGGGGGAGCCGCGGGTCCCTGGGCAGTCCGGGCCAGGTGTCACGGATCCAGCGGTGCTCGGGGTGGTCGCTGATCAGCCACTCGCGCCGCCCCGGTCCCGCCATCACGTTCAGGTAGTACAGGGTGCGGCCGGGCGGAGCGATGGACGGGCCGTGCCAGCCGTCGGGGACCAGAACGGCGTCCCCGGTGCGGACCTCGGCGAGGACGTCCGCACCGCCCGCCCGGGACGGTGACACCCGGTGGTAGGCCAGGCCGCCGTCCGCCACCTCGAAGTAGTAGATCTCCTCGAGCACCGACTCGGCTCCGGGGACGTGCTCGTCGTGCTTGTGCGGCGGGTACGAGGACCAGTTGCCCCCGGGGGTGAGGACCTCCACCGCGATGAGGCGGTCGCAGTCGAAGGTGTCCGCGGCGGCGAAGTTGTTGACCTGCCGGGAGCAGTTGCCGGCGCCCCGCAGTTCGACGGGTACCTCCGGCGCGGGGCCGTAGCGAGCGGGGAGTCGTCGCTCGCACTTCGCTCCTGCCAGGGCGAAGCGGCCTCCTGCGCCGGAGGCGATCTGTGCGTGGGCGTCACGCGGGAGGTACGCAAAATCGCTCACCCCGCTGAACACGCTTTCCCTGCCCAGCAGTTCAAAGGTCTCATCTGCCGTGTGCACCGTACAGCCACCCGTCAACGGCAGAATGATCCATTCACTCTCCCCGGTGGCCAGGGTGTGAACACCTCCCGGTTCCAGTTCGAGCACGCGCAGACTCGACCGGTCCCAGCCGGCCCCCTCGGGATCGATGTCGAGGGCGTAGGCGTCGCTTCCCGCGCTGCCCGCCGGGAGGTGGTGGCGGCCGTGCCGCGGGTCCGTGTGCGTCGTCATCTCCATGCCCTTTCCATGCCCTCCTAGAGCAGTGCCACGGCCGCGTCGACCGCCCCGGCCACATCGCCGTCGGCCGGATAGAGCAACGAGCGGCCCACCACCAGCCCCTGGACGGACGGCAGTCGCAGCGCGCCGCGCCACTTCTCGTACGCGCCGTCGAGATCGCCGCCGACCTCACCGCCGAGCAGCACGGCGGGCAGGGTGGAGGTCTCCATCACCTGGGCCATGTCGTCGGGGTTCTCCGTGACGGGGACCTTGAGCCAGGTGTACGCGGAGGTGCCCGCGAGCCCCGAGGCGATGGCGATGGACGTGGTGACGGCGGCTGCGCCCAGGTCGTTGCGGAGCCGGCCGTCGACACGGTGACAGAGGAACGGCTCGACGAAGACGGGCAGCCGGTGCGCCGCCATGTCGTCGATGACGCGGGCGGTGGAGTGCAGGGTGTCGAGGGAGCCCGGGTCGTCGTAGTCGATGCGGAGCAGCAGTTTGCCCGCGTCGAAACCGAGCCTGGCCAGGTCGGTGGGCCGGTGGCCGGTGAAGCGGTCGTCCAGCTCGAAGGCGGCGCCCGCGAGTCCACCGCGGTTCATGGAGCCGATGACGACCTTGCTCTCCAGGGCACCGAGGAGCAGCAGGTCGTCGAGGATGTCGGCGGTGGCGAGGACCCCGTCGACGCCCGGCCGGGAGAGTGCGAGGCAGAGCCGGTCCAGGAGCTCGAAGCGGTTGGCCATGGCCAGTTCGCGGTCGCCGACGGCGAGCGAGCCGCGGGCCGGATGGTCGGCCGCGACGATCATCAGTCGTCCGCCGGCGGAGACGAGGGGGCGCCTCCGGCGCCGCCCTGCGGCCTCGGCGACGGCCTCCGGATGGTGCACCCGCAGCCGGACGAGCTCGGAGGCGGAGGAGGCGGCCGGCGTCATGAGACCGCTCCGGTCGTGAGGACGGCGCCGTCGGCCAGGGCCTGTTCGACCTCGTCCGGGAACGGCATCGCGGACGAGCAGGCCAGCCGGGACGCGACGATGGCACCGGCCGCGTTCGCGTACCGCATGATGCGTTCGGTCTCCCATCCGGCGAGCAGCCCGTGGCAGAGCGCCCCGCCGAACGCGTCCCCGGCGCCGAGCCCGTTGACGACCTCCACGGGCAGGGGCGGTACGTCGGCCGTGGTGCCGTCGCGGTGAACGGCCAGAACGCCCTTGGGACCCTGCTTGACGACGGCCAGCTCGACCCCGGCCGCCAGCAGGGCGCGGGCGGCGGCATACGGCTCGCGTTCCCCGGTGGCGATCTCGCACTCGTCGAGATTGCCGACGGCCACGGTGGCGTGGGCGAGCGCTTCGCGGTAGCGCGCGGGCGCCACGGTCCTGTGGTCGCCCTCCCAGAACATCGGCCGCCAGTCGAGATCGAAGACGGTGACACCGGACGCGCCCTCCCCTGCCGGCTCATCGGCACGGGCATCACTCCGTGCCTCGCCGCGGGCCTCGCTCCGGGCCTCGCTCCGGGCGCGGAGTGCGGCGAGGGTCGACGCGCGGCTCGGTTCCGCGCACAGCCCGGTGCCCGTCATCCAGAACACCCGGGCGGCGCGCACCGCGTCCAGGTCCAGTTCCGCACCGCGGATCTCCAGGTCGGGCGCCTTGGGCAGGCGGTAGAAGTAGAGCGGGAAGTCGTCCGGCGGGAAGATCTCGCAGAAGGTGACCGGGGTCGGATACTCCTCGACGCCCGTCACCCACCGGTCGTCCACCCCGAACTCCCGCAGCTGTCCGCGGAGATAGTCACCGAAGGCGTCCCGTCCGGTCCGGGTGATCACGGCCGTGCGCCGGCCGAGACGGGCCGCGGCCACCGCGACATTGGTCGGCGAGCCGCCGAGGAACTTCCCGAAGGTCTCGACGCGAGCGAGCGGCACACCGGCCTGCAGGGGGTAGATGTCCACCCCGATCCGCCCCATGGTGATCACGTCGTACGGCTCAGGCATACGCATCCCTTCGCGCCGCGGTTCGACCACGGCCGGACGGCTGGTCCCAGGTCTAGCCCTCCCTCGGAACCCTGTCAACATTTTGTCCGGACATTCGGACGAACTCTTGACACTCCTCGGCGAGGACCGGAGGGTGGGCGATATGACCTCCTCCGTACCCTCTCCGGCCCGCCTCCGTATCGGCTCGGCACCTGATTCGTGGGGGGTGTGGTTCCCCGACGATCCGCAGCAAGTGCCCTGGCAGCGCTTCCTCGACGAGGTCGCCGAGGCCGGTTACGAATGGATCGAGCTCGGTCCGTACGGCTACCTCCCCGTCGACCCGGCCCGGCTGACGGAGGAGACCGAACGCCGTGGACTCACCGTCTCGGCGGGCACCGTCTTCACCGGATTGCACCACGGCCCCGCCGTCTGGGACCGGACCTGGGCGCATGTCGCCGAGATCGCGGCACTCACCCGGGCCATGGGCGCCGAGCACCTCGTGGTCATCCCGTCGTTCTGGCGCGACGACAAGACGGGCGAGGTGCTGGAGGACCGCACACTCACGGCGGCGCAGTGGCGCGATCTGACCGTCCAGACGGAGCGGCTGGGCCGCGAGGTCCAGGACCGCTACGGGCTGCGGATCGTCGTCCACCCGCACGCCGATACGCACATCGACAGCGAGGAGAACGTCAGCCGCTTCCTCGACGCCACCGACCCCGACCTCGTCTCGCTCTGCCTGGACACCGGCCACTACGCGTACTGCGGCGGGGACAGTGTCGAGCTCCTCAAGACCTACGGCGAGCGCATCGGCTATCTGCACCTCAAGCAGGTCGATCCCGAGATCCTGGCCGAAGTCGTCGCCGACGGGGTGCCGTTCGGGCCGGCCGTGGCCCGCGGAGTGATGTGCGAGCCGCCGCACGGGGTCCCCGCGCTCGAACCGGTCCTGGAGGCCGCCCGCGCCCTGGACGTCGATATGTTCGCGATCGTCGAGCAGGACATGTACCCCTGTCCGCCCGACAAGCCGTTCCCGATCGCCCGCCGCACCCGTGACTTCCTCCGCTCCTGCGGCGCGCCCCGCAGTCCCCACTGACCTCGCTCCGTCACGGCTGTCACCTCCTCGTCACACATATCTCCGTTACGCGGGTCTTCCGTCACAGGCGCCCGACATCTCTCCCCGATCGTCACTCTGCGTCGTTGACCGGACACAGGCTGAGTGATCGTCAGCGTCCATGCCGCACATCCCCCCGACGGCCCCCGCCGCCGCTGCGGTACAGAGAGGTGTCACCCATGACGGACAGAAGTCTCTGGTCCTACAAGGACATTGCCGCGCACATCCGGGTGCAGCCGGACACCATCCGCTCCTATCGCAAGCACGGTCTGCTCCCACCTCCCGACCACGTGGAGAACGGCAAGCCCTATTGGTACGCGGACACGGTCCGTGCCTGGGTCGCCTCCCGCCCCGGCAACCGCGGACGACGCGACTGACCTGACCTCTCCCCCGCCCCCGTACGACGACCGGTCCCCTCCGGCGCCGTGCGGGGCCTCCTTCGTGCTACTCCGACGGTGCGGTGCCCGACGGTTCGATGATCGTCACGCCCGCACCGGGCGCCGTCCCCATGGCGGCGAGCGCGGCCGGGGCCGCGTCCAGCGGGATGGTGGACGTCACCAGCAGATCCGGGCGCAGCGTCCCGGCCCGCACCATGTCCATCATCGGCCGGTAGTCGTGGGCGGCCATGCCGTGGCTGCCGAGGATCTCCAGCTCCAGACCGATCACCCGCGCCATGGGCACGACCGGGTCGCCGGTCGCGGAGGGCAGCAGGCCCACCTGTATATGGCGGCCCTGCCGGCGCAGGCTCCGTACCGAGGCGGCACAGGTGACCGGTGAACCGAGCGCGTCGATCGACAGATGCGCACCGCCGCCCGTGAGTTCGCGCACCGCTTCGTCCGCGCCCTCCGGATGCGCCGAGGCGTCCACGCACGCCGCCGCACCGAAGGCCCGCGCCAGCTCCAGGGCTCGTGGGGAGACATCGACCGCCACGACGCGTGCCCCGCACGCCACCGCGATCATCACGGCCGACAGACCGACCCCGCCGCAACCGTGCACCGCGACCCACTCCCCCGGTGCCACCCGGCCCTGGCCGACGACGGCCCGGAAGGCGGTGGCGAACCGGCAGCCGAGTCCGGCCGCCGTGGCGAACGACAGCCCCTCCGGCAGCGCGACCAGATTGACGTCCGCCTGCTCCAGCGCCACGTACTCGGCGAAGGAGCCCCAGTGCGTGAACCCGGGCTGGGTCTGCCGCTCGCAGACCTGCTGGGCGCCGGCCGCACATGCCTCGCACCGGCCGCAGGCGCAGACGAAGGGCACCGTCACCCGGTCGCCCGGACGCCAGTTGACGACATCGGCGCCCACCGCCTCGACCACACCGGCCAGTTCATGACCGGGCACGTGAGGGAGGGTGATGTCCGGGTCGTGGCCCATCCAGCCGTGCCAGTCGCTGCGACACAGGCCGGTGGCCTCGACCCGGACCACCACGCCCTGGGCGGAGGGAGCCGGATCGGGCACCTCCCGCAGCCGGGCCTCCTGCCCGAACTCCTCGAACACAACTGCCCGCATCGGTTCCGCCCTTCGCCTCGTCCGCCGCTCGGAGGCGCCGAATCTACGCCCCGCCACTGATCTTGTCCCGCCCCTCACCGGACTCGGACACCCCGCCCGCCTCCGCGTCCACCGGAGCCTTCGGAGCAGGTGGGGGACCCGCTGATCGGCGAATCCGCACCCGGCGCGGCCCCACGCGCCCGATAAGGGCATGAAGCATAGGATTTGGGCACCCTAGGAGACACCCAACGGGAGTTCGCGTGAACTGGATCGCTTCAGATTCCCCACAGCCCCCACGGAACCCTCAGCAGACCCGGTCCACCCAGCCCCTTCAACGCCCCCAGCCACCCGCGCCCCCGGCGCCGCGCGGCCCGGCCTGCGGAAGCGCCGCCTCTGGGGCGGGATCACCCTCTGAGCCCTCACCGCGCTCGCCACGACCAGGAACTCGCATTGATACCCCCTAGGGGTATAGTGTGAGACAGGTGAGGGCGCACCGGCTCCGTCGGGCTCCCGCACGTCGCACCCACCTGTGTTTGCCGAAGAGGAGAACGCCATGACCGCCGAGACCGAGACCCCCCAGGCCACCACCGGCTCCTGCTGCTCGCCCACCGGCTCGTGCCACGACGGCGCGACGGATGCCCAGGCGGGCGCCGTCACCACGGTGTACGAGGTGAAGGGCATGACCTGCGGCCACTGCGAAGGCGCCGTCTCCGAGGAGATCTCCGGAATCGACGGGGTCACCTCCGTGAAGGCGGTCGCCTCCACCGGCCTGGTGACCGTGGCCTCCCGGGCGCCGCTGGACGAGGACGCGGTGCGCGCCGCGGTCGACGAGGCGGGCTACGAGCTCATCGGCCCCGCCTGAGCCTCCGGAGTTCCGCACGTCCCACCCGCACCACCGCACCATGCCGTCGGGCCGGACCTACCAGCAGATACTGGTGGGGTACGGCCCGATCTGCGTTACCCAGGAGTTCGGACATGGCCAGCACCACAACAGCCGAGGTCCCGGCTGCGGAATCCTCCGAGACCGAGCTCACGATCGGTGGGATGACCTGCGCCTCGTGTGCGGCCCGCGTCGAGAAGAAGCTCAACCGGATGGAAGGCGTCACCGCCACCGTCAACTACGCCACCGAGAAGGCGCACGTCTCCTTCGGCGAGGGGACGGAGGTGGCGGACCTCGTCGCCGTGGTCGAGAAGACCGGCTACACCGCCCGCCCCGTACCCCGCCCGGCCCCGGCCCCGCCGCCGTCGGCCGCACCCGGGCCCACCGCCGGAGGGACCGCACCGGCTGGAGCGCCGGCCACCGACGGCGAAGAAGCATCCGCGGCGGAGGGGGCCGCCACCGACACCCTCGCCGCACTCCGGCAGCGCCTCCTCGTCTCCGCGGTGCTCTCCCTCCCCGTCGTGCTGCTCGCGATGGTCCCGGCCCTCCAGTTCGACAACTGGCAGTGGCTCTCCCTCACCCTGGCCGCCCCCGTGGTCGTCTGGGGCGGGCTGCCCTTCCACCGCGCCACCTGGACCAACCTCCGGCACGGCGCGGCCACCATGGACACGCTCGTCTCGATCGGTACCCTCGCGGCGTTCGGCTGGTCGCTGTGGGCCCTGTTCCTCGGGGACGCGGGCATGCCCGGCATGCGGCACGGCTTCGACCTCACCGCCTCGCGCGCCGACGCCAGCTCGACGATCTACCTGGAGGTCGCGTCGGGTGTCATCACCTTCATCCTGCTGGGCCGGTACCTGGAGGCGCGGTCCAAGCGGAAGGCCGGTTCGGCACTGCGCGCGCTGATGCATCTCGGCGCCAAGGACGTCGCGGTCCTCAGGGACGGTACGGAGGTACGCGTCCCGGTCGGCCGGCTCGCCGTCGGGGACCGCTTCGTGGTCCGGCCCGGGGAGAAGATCGCCACCGACGGCACCGTCGTCGAGGGCGTGTCCGCCGTGGACGCAGCCCTGCTGACCGGTGAGTCGGTCCCGGTGGACGTGAGCGCAGGCGACGAGGTCACCGGAGCCACCGTGAACGTCTCCGGCCGGCTCGTCGTCGAGGCCACCCGCGTCGGCGCCGACACCCAGCTCGCCCGGATGGCCAAGCTCGTCGAGGACGCCCAGAACGGCAAGGCGGCGGTACAACGCCTCGCCGACCGGATCTCCGCCGTCTTCGTGCCCGTGGTGCTCCTGATCGCCCTGGGCACCCTGGTCACCTGGCTCCTGCTCACCGACGACGCCACCGCCGCGTTCACCGCCGCGGTCGCCGTCCTGATCATCGCCTGCCCCTGCGCCCTCGGCCTCGCCACACCCACCGCGCTCATGGTCGGCACCGGACGCGGAGCCCAGCTCGGCATCCTCATCAAGGGCCCCGAAGTCCTCGAAACCACCCGCCGCGTCGACACGATCGTCCTCGACAAGACCGGCACCGTCACCACCGGCCGCATGACCCTCCTGAACGTCCACACCACCGACGGCACCACCGAAACGGACGTCCTGCGCATCGCCGGAGCCCTCGAACACTCCTCCGAACACCCCATCGCCCAAGCAGTCGCCACAGGCGCCGCCGCCAAGGTCGGCACCCTCCCCACCCCCGAGGACTTCACCAACGTCCCCGGCCTCGGCGTCCGCGGCACCGTCGACGGACACCGGGCGCTGGTCGGGCGTCCGAAGCTGCTCACGGAGGCCGGGATCACCCTGCCCCCACCCCTGGCCGCCGCGATGACGGAGGCGGCGGAGCGGGGCCGTACGGCCGTCGCCGTCGCCTGGGACGGCGAGGCACGGGCGGTCCTCGAAGTCGCCGACGCGATCAAGGACACCAGCGCGGAGGCCGTCGCCGAACTGCGCGCCCTGGGCCTGCGCCCCGTTCTGCTCACCGGGGACAACCGGGCCGTGGCGGACTCCGTCGCCCGCGCGACCGGGATCGACGAGGTGTACGCGGAGGTGCTCCCGCAGGAGAAGGTGGACGTGATCCGGCGGCTACGGGCCGAGGGCCGGACGGTCGCCATGGTCGGCGACGGCGTCAACGACGCGGCTGCGCTCGCCACCGCCGACCTCGGTCTGGCGATGGGAACCGGCACGGATGCGGCGATCGAGGCGAGCGACCTGACGCTCGTTCGTGGAGATCTCAAGGTTGCCGCCGATGCCATCCGACTCTCCCGCAGCACCCTCGCGACCATCAGGGGCAACCTCTTCTGGGCGTTCGGCTACAACGTGGCCGCCCTGCCACTCGCCGCATTCGGCCTGCTCAACCCCATGATCGCGGGCGCGGCGATGGCTTTTTCGTCCGTCTTCGTCGTGACGAACAGCCTCCGGTTGCGCTCCTTCACGTAATTTCCACAAAGAGATCTAGATCACACTGCTTTTAGGGTAACCATCTGAGGGGTTCGCGAGTCTTAGAGTGCGATGCCAAGGATGTCTTGGGGGACATCCGATGGAGTGTCTTGGGGGACGCTCCTGGCTAGCGTTGGCCGGGGCACGTGCACCGGGGAGCTTTGAGCGGCCCTCCCGTACGTACCCCGGCGGAACGCCAAGCGGCATCCAACTGAATAAGTACGACCAGCGCAGCACCAGGAGCCTCGGCTCTGCACAGACGCCCGGCCGGATCCCGTGGGGGGAATCCGCTCCGGGACAAGGGAAGCGCCCTGTACGTCGACCCGTGGGGGGATCGGCGGCGGGGCGCTTCTCGCTATCCCCGTCCGGGCGGACGGCGGATCACTCTTCAGACAGTGGATCCCGGCAGGAGCTCCCCTGAAGGCCGAAGGCGCGCAAAGGGCCGGACGGCCTCCCCCGGAACGCCGAATCGCCCCGGACACCGCGCTCTGTGCGAAAGCGCGGTACGCGGGGCGAAGGCAGACGGCCCTGAGGCCAGGTGCGGCAGAGCCGGCCGTACCGGGAAGGCTCTGCGGAGGGGTCGGGGTCAGCGACCCTCGACCGGGACGAAGTCGCGCAGGACCTCGCCGGTGTAGATCTGGCGCGGGCGGCCGATGCGCGATCCCGGCTCCTTGATCATCTCGTGCCACTGGGCGATCCAGCCCGGCAGCCGTCCGATCGCGAAGAGCACGGTGAACATCTCGCTCGGGAAGCCCATGGCCCGGTAGATCAGGCCGGTGTAGAAGTCCACGTTGGGGTAGAGGTTGCGCGAGACGAAGTACTCGTCGGAGAGCGCGTGCTCCTCCAGCTTGAGCGCGATGTCCAGCAGCTCGTCGGACTTGCCGAGCGAGGACAGCACGTCGTGGGCCGCGGCCTTGATGATCTTGGCGCGCGGGTCGAAGGACTTGTACACCCGGTGGCCGAAGCCCATCAGGCGGACGCCGTCCTCCTTGTTCTTCACCTTCTGGATGAAGGAGTCGACATCGCCGCCGTTGGCCTGGATGCCTTCCAGCATCTCCAGCACCGACTGGTTGGCGCCACCGTGCAGGGGGCCCCACAGCGCCGAGATACCGGCGGAGATCGAGGCGAACATGTTCGCCTGCGAGGAGCCGACCAGACGCACGGTGGAGGTCGAACAGTTCTGCTCGTGGTCCGCGTGCAGGATGAGCAGCTTCTCCAGCGCCGAGACGACGACCGGGTCCGGCACGTACTCCTGGGCCGGGACCGAGAACGTCATCCGCAGGAAGTTCTCGACGTAGCCGAGGTCGTTGCGCGGGTAGACGAACGGGTGGCCGATCGACTTCTTGTACGCGTACGCCGCGATCGTCGGGAGCTTGGCCAGCAGCCGGATCGTCGAGAGGTGGCGCTGCTCCTCGTCGAACGGGTTGTGGCTGTCCTGGTAGAACGTGGACAGCGCGCTGACGACCGAGGACAGCATGGCCATCGGGTGCGCGTCGCGCGGGAAGCCGTCGAAGAACCGCTTGACGTCCTCGTGCAGCAGCGTGTGCTGGGTGATCTCGTTCTTGAAGTCCGACAGCTCGTCGGCCTTGGGAAGCTCACCGTTGATCAGCGTGTAGGCGACCTCGAGGAACGTCGACTGCTCCGCCAGCTGCTCGATCGGGTAGCCGCGGTACCGCAGAATGCCCTGCTCACCGTCGAGATAGGTGATGGCCGATTTATACGCGGCGGTGTTGCCGTACCCGCTGTCCAGCGTCACCAGGCCGGTATTGGCCCGGAGCTTCCCGATGTCGAAGCCCTTGTCGCCGACGGTGCTGTCGATCACCGGGTAGGTGTACTCGTCATCGCCGTACCGCAGTACTACAGAGTTGTCGCTCACGTCATCCCTCACCGACGTAGTGCCTCTTCTTCGAGGTGCCCTGACTGTCTTCCACCCTCCCCCATTTGGCTCAGGAGAGTGCACTCGGGGTCGTCCATTGGACCTACTGGCGGCACTCAGTGCCGCCAACTTACTCATCCTGCCCCCTTGACTCTGGTTCCGGAAGACCTCAGTGATGTTTCCCACCGATTTGATCGATCATTTTTGTGCGAAGTCTCCGCCGAGCCCTCCGCGCAGCCGAAAATCCAGTCCCGTACAGCGTCTGCCTGCGGAAACCGTGCGTACGGCCTGGCCTATCGCCTTGCGCGACCCGACGAGTACGACGAGCTTCTTGGCGCGCGTGACGGCCGTGTAGAGCAGGTTCCGCTGGAGCATCATCCAGGCGCTGTTGGTGACCGGGATGACGACGGCCGGGTACTCGCTGCCCTGGGAGCGATGGATGGTCATGGCGTACGCGTGGGCCAGCTCGTCGAGCTCGTCGAAGTCGTAGACGACCTCTTCGTCCTCGTCCGTCCGGACGGTCAGCTTCTGCTCGTCCACGTCCAGGGTGGTGACCACGCCGACGGTCCCGTTGAAGACGCCGTTCTCACCCTTGTCGTAGTTGTTGCGGACCTGGGTCACCTTGTCGCCGACGCGGAAGACCCGGCCTCCGGACCGCTTCTCCGGCAGGTCCGGGCGGGCGGGGGTGATGACCTGCTGGAGCAGCCCGTTCAGCGCGCCCGCGCCGGCCGGGCCCCGGTGCATCGGAGCGAGAACCTGCACGTCACGGCGGGGGTCGAGGCCGAACTTCGCCGGGATGCGACGGGCCGCGACATCCACGGCGAGCAGGCCCGCCTGCTCCGTCTCGTCCTCCACGAAGAGGAAGAAGTCGGCCAGGCCCTGGGTGAGCGGGGGAACTCCGGAGTTGATGCGGTGGGCGTTGGTGACGACTCCGGACTGCTGGGCCTGCCGGAAGATGGTCGTCAGCCTCACCGCCGGAACCGGTCCGCCCTCGGCGAGCAGATCGCGCAGCACCTCCCCCGCGCCGACCGAGGGAAGCTGGTCGACGTCACCCACCAGCAGGAGGTGGGCACCGGGTGCCACCGCCTTCACGAGCTTGTTGGCGAGCAGCAGATCGAGCATGGACGCCTCGTCGACGACGACCAGATCGGCGTCGAGCGGCCGGTCCCTGTCGTACGCCGCGTCCCCGCCCGGCTTCAGTTCGAGCAGCCGGTGCACGGTGGACGCCTCGGCCCCGGTCAGTTCGGAGAGCCGCTTGGCGGCCCGCCCGGTGGGCGCGGCCAGCACGACCTTCGCCTGCTTGGCGCGGGCCAGCTCGACGACGGAGCGGACGGTGAAGGACTTGCCGCAGCCCGGCCCGCCCGTCAGCACGGCGACCTTCCGGCTGAGGGCGAGCCGGACGGCGGCCTCCTGCTCGGGTGCCAGCGTCGCCCCCGTACGCGTGGCGAGCCAGCCGAGCGCCTTGTCCCAGTCCACGTCCTGGAAGGCCGGCATCCGGTCCTCCGGGGTGCCCAGCAGGCGGCGCACCTGTGCGGCGAGGGAGATCTCGGCGCGGTGGAAGGGCACGAGATAGACGGCGGTGACCGGCTCCCCGTCCCCTCCCTCGGGGGACGGCACCTTCTCCCGTACGACACCCTCGGGGTCCGCCGCCAGTTCGGCGAGGCACTCGATGACCAGGCCCGTATCGACCTGGAGCAGCTTCACCCCGTCGGCGATCAGGCGCTCCTCGGGGAGGTAGCAGTGTCCCTGGTCGGAGGACTGCGACAGCGCGTACTGGAGACCCGCCTTGACCCGCTCCGGGCTGTCGTGCGGGATGCCGACGGCCTGGGCGATCTTGTCGGCGGTGAGGAAGCCGATGCCCCAGACGTCGGCGGCCAGCCGGTAGGGCTGGTTCTTCACGACGGAGATCGAGGCGTCCTCGTACTTCTTGTAGATACGGACGGCGATGGAGGTGGAGACGCCGACGCTCTGGAGGAAGACCATGACCTCCTTGATCGCCTTCTGCTCCTCCCAGGCCGCCGCGATCATCTTCGTCCGCTTCGGGCCGAGGCCGGGCACCTCGACGAGCCGCTTCGGCTGCTGCTCGATGATGTCGAGGGTGTCGACGCCGAAGTGCGTGGTGATCCGGTCGGCCATGACGGGGCCGATGCCCTTGATCAGTCCGGAGCCGAGATAGCGGCGGATGCCCTGGATGGTGGCGGGGAGGATCGTCGTGTAGTTCTCGACGGTGAACTGCTTGCCGAACTGCGGATGGGAGCCCCAACGACCCTCCATCCGAAGGGACTCGCCGGGCTGCGCACCGAGCAGCGAGCCGACCACCGTGAGGAGATCGTTGGCGCCGCGTCCGGTGTCGACGCGGGCGACCGTGTACCCGTTCTCCTCGTTGGCGTAGGTGATCCGTTCCAGGACCCCTTCGAGGACGGCCGTGTTGGACATGCGCCGACGCTACCGTCCTGCACCGACAACCCGGTGCAGCCGCCGGGGCATCGCGGTGAGAACCTCCGCGAGCGGCGCCCGGGCCCGCCGTCCGCGGGGCGGACCGGGCCCGTACGGCCGATCGGCCCGTACAAGCGGAATGGGGCCCGGCCTCACGGCCGGACCCCCCTCGCTTTCCCCTCCCGTCGGGATTTCCCGTCCCCCCGGACCCCTCCCCGGAAGTCCCGACGCTGAGTACGACCCGGCAAGGTACGTAAAGGTTGCATCCCTTGACGATCTCTTTACCTTTGATCGTGCCCAGGTCTCTCAGCAGGCATGTTCCAGGTAGCGGGCGGCCACTTCGGCCAGGACTTCGGCGCCGTCCCGGACCCACAGCGCCTCGTTGAAGATCTCCACCTCGATCGGTCCGGTGAAGCCCGCGGCCTCGACCAGACGCCTGTGCTCGCGGAAGTCCACGCTTCCCTCGCCCAGTTGGCCACGGCCCAGCAGGACCCCCGCCGGAAGGGGAGTGATCCAGTCCGCGAGCTGGAAGGAATGGATGCGTCCGCCCGCGCCCGCACGGGCGATCTGCGCGGGCGCCTGGTCGTCCCACCAGACGTGGTACGTGTCGACGACCACCCCGACCTGCTCGGCGGGGAAGCGCTCCGCGATGTCCAGGGCCTGCGACAGCGTGGAGACGACACAGCGGTCCGAGGCGAACATCGGGTGCAGCGGCTCGATGGCCAGCCGCACACCGCGCTCCGCCGCGTACGGGGCCAGCTCGGCGAGGGCGTCCGCGATGCGCTCGCGGGCGCCGTACAGGTCGCGGCTGCCGGGCGGGAGTCCGCCGGAGACCAGGACCAGGGTGTCGGTGGACAGGCCGGCCGCCTCGTCCACCGCCGCCCGGTTGTCGTCCAGGGCGCGGGCGCGTTCGGCCGGGTCGAGTGCGGTGAAGAAGCCGCCCCGGCAGAGGCTGGTCACGGAGAGACCCGCGTCGCCCAGCAGGCGGGCGGTGCGCTCGACCCCGTACTCCTGGACCGGCGCCCGCCACAGTCCGACCTTGTCGATGCCCGCCTTGACGCAGCCCTCGGCGAGTTCCGGCAGGGACCACTGCTTGATGGTCTCCTGGTTGATGCTCAGTCGGCCCAGCTCGCTCATCGTGCTCCTCCGTGGACCGTCAGCAGCGCGCGCATCCGGGATTCGGCCAGCTCGGGGTCGGGGAACAGGCCCAGCCGGTCGGCGAGTTCGTACGCCTTCGCCAGGTGCGGCAGCGAGCGCGCCGACTGCAGACCGCCGACCATCGTGAAGTGCTCCTGGTGTCCGGCCAGCCAGGCCAGGAAGACCACACCCGTCTTGTAGAAACGGGTCGGCGACTGGAAGAGGTGGCGGGACAACTCGACCGTGGGATCGAGGAGTTCGCGGAACCCCTTCGTGTCGCCCGTGTCCAGGACCCGTACGGCGTGCGCGGCCAGCGGACCCAGGGGGTCGAAGATGCCGAGCAGGGCGTGACTGAAGCCGCGCTCGTCGCCCGCGATCAGCTCGGGGTAGTTGAAGTCGTCGCCGGTGTAGCAGCGCACGCCGCCGGGAAGACGGCGCCGGACATCGATCTCGCGCTCCGCGTCCAGGAGCGAGATCTTGATGCCGTCGACCTTGTCGGGGTGTTCCGCGATGACCTTCAGGAAGGTGTCGGTGGCGGCGTCGAGGTCGGCGCTCCCCCAGTACCCCTCCAGCGCCGGGTCGAACATCGGGCCGAGCCAGTGCAGGACGACCGGTTCCGTGGCCTGACGCAGGAGATGGGCGTACGTCTCCAGGTAGTCCTCGGGGCCCTTCGCCGCAGCGGCGAGCGCGCGGGAGGCCATCAGGACGGCCTGGGCGCCGCTCTCCTCGACGAGGGCGAGCTGCTCCTCGTACGCCGCGCGCACCTCGGCAAGGCTCGCGGGGCCCGTGAGCTGGTCGGTGCCGACGCCACAGGCGATGCGCCCGCCGACCGCCTTCGCCTCGGCCGCCGAGCGGCGGATCAGCTCCGCCGCTCCCGCCCAGTCCAGGCCCATGCCGCGCTGCGCGGTGTCCATGGCCTCGGCGACCCCGAGACCGTGCGACCAGAGGTGGCGGCGGAAGGCGAGGGTGGCGTCCCAGTCGACGGCGGCCGGTGCGTCCGGGCTGATGTCGGCGTACGGGTCGGCGACGACGTGGGCGGCGGAGAAGACCGTACGGGAGGTGAGCGGGGCCTTGCCCGGCGCGAGGTCGAGCGGGGTGGCCCGGGGCTCGTACGGGCCCTGCGGGAGGTGGATCGTCACAGGGTCAGCTCCGGCACGTCGAAGCGCCGGCCCTCGGCGGAGGACTTCAGGCCGAGCTCGGCGAGCTGGACGCCACGGGCGCCGGCCATCAGGTCCCAGGTGTAGGGCTCGTCGAGGACGATGTGGCGCAGGAAGAGCTCCCACTGGGCCTTGAAGCCGTTGTCGAAGACGGCGTTGTCGGGGACTTCCTGCCACTGGTCGCGGAACGACTCGGTGACCGGGAGGTCCGGGTTCCAGACCGGCTTGGGCGTGGCCGAGCGGTGCTGGACGCGGCAGTTGCGCAGGCCGGCGACGGCGGAGCCGTGGGTGCCGTCCACCTGGAACTCGACCAGCTCGTCGCGGTTGACGCGCACCGTCCAGGAGGAGTTGATCTGGGCGACCGCTCCGCCGGCGAGCTGGAAGATGCCGTAGGCGGCGTCGTCGGCGGTGGCGGCGTACGGCTTGCCCTGCTCGTCCCAGCGCTGCGGGATGTGCGTGTGGACGTGTGCCTGGACGGTCGTGACCTGGCCGAACAGCTCGTGCAGGACGTACTCCCAGTGCGGGAACATGTCGACGACGATGCCGCCGCCGTCCTCGGCGCGGTAGTTCCAGGAGGGACGCTGGGCGTCCTGCCAGTCGCCTTCGAAGACCCAGTAGCCGAACTCTCCGCGCACGGACAGGATCTCGCCGAAGAAGCCGCCGTCGATGAGGCGCTTCAGCTTCAGCAGGCCCGGCAGGAAGATCTTGTCCTGGACGACGCCGTGCTTGATTCCGGCGTCCCGGGCCAGGCGGGCCAGGTCCAGGGCGCCTTCGACGTCCGTGGCGGTGGGCTTCTCGGTGTAGATGTGCTTGCCGGCCGCGATGGCCTTCTTGATCGCCTCGACGCGGGCCGAGGTGACCTGGGCGTCGAAGTAGATGTCGATGGTGTCGTCGGCGAGCACCGCGTCCAGGTCGGTCGACCACTCGGTCAGACCGTGCTGCGCGGCCATCTCCTCCAGGGCGTGGGCTCTGCGGCCGACGAGCACCGGTTCGGGCCACAGCACCTCGCCGCCGCCGAGGTCGAGGCCGCCCTGCTCGCGGATCGCGAGGATCGAGCGCACCAGGTGCTGCCGGTATCCCATGCGACCTGTGACGCCGTTCATGGCGATGCGCACTGTCCTGCGTGTCACGAAGTTCCCTCCATACAGCCGTAGCAAGCGCTTTCTATGCGGTATGACGCTAGCCTGCCGACAGCGACCCGGACAAGAGGGGGCGCCCTGATTACTCCTCGGAGGAAAGCGATGACAGTCACCCTGGCGGACGTGGCGGCTCGCGCCCGGGTGTCCCCGGCCACCGTCTCCCGTGTCCTGAACGGCAACTACCCGGTCGCCGCCTCGACGCGTGAGCGGGTCCTGCGGGCGGTGGACGACCTGGACTACGTGCTCAACGGCCCGGCCAGCTCGCTCGCCGCGGCCACCTCGGACCTCGTCGGCATCCTGGTCAACGACATCGCCGACCCGTTCTTCGGGATCATGGCGGGGGCCGCCCAGACCGAGATCGGCGGCCCGGGCGACGGTTCGGGCCGGGCGGGCGGCGAGAAGCTCGCCGTGGTCTGCAACACGGGCGGCTCACCCGAACGCGAACTCACCTATCTCACCCTGCTCCAGCGCCAGCGCGCGGCGGCCGTCGTCCTGACCGGCGGCGCGCTGGAGGACCCCGTCCACCAGGCCGCGATGTCCGCGAAGCTGGCCAAACTGGCGGACGCGGGCACCCGGATCGTCTTCTGCGGGCGCCCCCCGCTCCCGGGCAGCGACGCGGTCGCCGCCTCCCTGGCCTTCGACAACCGGGGCGGCGGCCGGCGGCTCACCGAGCACCTGATCTCCCTCGGTCACCGTCGGATCGGCTACGTCGCCGGGCCCCGCGAGCGCACCACCACCCGCCACCGGCTGGAGGGCCACCGCGAGGCGATGCGGTCGGCGGGGCTGTACGGGGACGGGAGCGAGGCCGAGAAGCAGCACGCCGAGGAGCGCCTCACCGTCCACGGCCCGTACGACCGCCGCTCCGGCTACGAGGCCACGCTCGAACTCCTGCGCCGCGAACCGGAGGTGACGGCGATCGTCGCCGCCAACGACACCGTGGCACTGGGTGCCGGGGCGGCCGTCCGCGACCAAGGGCTGCGTATCCCGCAGGACGTCTCGGTGGCCGGTTTCGACGATCTGCCGTTCTCGGTGGACGCGGTCCCCGCGCTGACGACCGTACGGCTGCCGCTGTTCGAGGCGGGGGCGCGGGCGGGCCGGCTGGCGATGGGCAAGGAGACCCCGCCGCCCGGCGGCATCGCGACGATCGCGGCCGAACTCATGGTGCGGGGCTCGACGGCCCCGCCCCGGGCGGGCCGGAGGCCGGCGGCAGGCTGAGGTTTCCGCCTCCGTAGCCCGGACATCCGTACATGTACCGATTGGAAGGACCACGCACGTGAAGCTCGCATTCTCGACCCTCGGAGTGCCGGGGACGCCGATCCCGGACGTCGTGCGGCTCGCCGCCGACCACGGCTATCAGGGGGTGGAGCTGCGCACCCACCCGGAGGAGCCGGTCCACCTGGGGCTCTCACCCGCCGAACGCGCGGACGTGGTGCAGGAGTTCAAGCGCGGCGGGGTGGAGATCCTGACCCTCGCCGGATACGTGCGGGTGGCGGCCGAGGGTGCGGACGAGCCCGTGATCGCCGAGCTCGCCGAGCTGGTCGAGCTGGCCCGGGACCTGGGGGCGCGGAACGTCCGGGTGTTCCCCGGCGGGGGCGACCAGGACCCGGAGGCGGCGGACGCCACGGCCGCCCGCCGGCTCGGTGCCGCCGCCCCGCACGCCGCCGACATGGGCGTACGGATCCTGCTGGAGACCCATGACTCGCACCGGGCGGGCGTCGACACGGCCCGGGTGGTGGCAGCCGTCGGACACGGTCACATCGGTGCGCTGTGGGACATCATGCACACCTGGCTGGCCGGCGAGGAACCGGCCGCCAGCCATGCGGTACTGGCCCCGCACCTGGGCTACGTACAGGTGAAGGACGTCGCGTCGGCGGACGACATCGAGCCCCTGCCGCTGGGCGCGGGCGTCCTGCCGCTCGGGGCGTGCCTGGACACCCTGGACCCGGACAGCTGGGTCTGCTGGGAGTACGAGAAGCGCTGGCACCCGGACGCGGCGGAGCTGCCGGGGCTGCTGGCCGCGGGACGCGAGCACCTGCTGCGGCTGGGAGCGCCGAAGCAGTAGGCACCGGCGGCGGATCGGAGCCGTGACCCCGGCCTCGATCCGCCGGAACAGGCCCTAGACCCCCGGCCCGGGTATGCCGGGCCGACCCGGTTCAGACCCGCGCCACCGGCGTCTCCGTCGGCGCGGGCAGGGCCGGGCGGGGGCGGCGCACTCCGGGCAGGGAGGTCAGCGCCACCCCGCCGACGAGCAGCGCCGCCGCGCACCACCGCAGCGGGCTCACCGACTCGCCGAGCAGCAGCGCGGCCGAGGACATCCCGAAGACCGGCACGAGCAGCGTGAACGGGGCGACGGACGAGGCCGGGTGGTGGCGCAGGAGGAAGCCCCAGGCGCCGAAGCCGAACACCGTCGTGATCCAGGCGACGTAGAGGATGATGCCGGCGCCGCTCCAGTCGAGGGCGGCCAGCGCCTCCACATCGCGGTCCCAGCCCTCGAAGAGCAGGGAGAGGCCCAGCAGCGGCGGCACGGGCACGGTCGACACCCAGACCATGAAGTTGAGGGAGTCGGGCGGCGCGGCCTTGCGGGTCAGCACGTTCGACACGCCCCAGCAGGCCGCCGCCGCGATCACCAGGACGAAGGCGAGCACGGGGCCGCCCGCCCCTTCGTCGACCGCGGCCACCCCGATGCCGGCGAGCGCCACGGCCATGCCCAGCACCCGCACCCCGCCCGGCCGCTCGCCCAGCGTCAGGGCGGCGAAGAGCGCGGTGAAGACCGCCTGGACCTGGAGGACGAGGGAGGAGAGCCCGGCGGGCATCCCCTGGTCCATGCCGATGAAGAGGAGTCCGAACTTCGCCACCCCGAGGACCAGGCCGACGCCGACGATCCACTTCCAGGCGACCTTGGGCCGCCCGACGAGGAACACCGCGGGCAGGGCCGCGACGAGGAAGCGCAGGGCGGAGAAGAGCAGCGGCGGGAAGTGGTCCAGGCCGATCTCGATGACGACGAAGTTCACACCCCAGACGGCGGCGACCAGCGCGGCCAGGGCGATGTGGAGGGGACGCATGCACCGAGCATCGGCCCCACGGACCATGTAGCACCAGCGCGGATTTCTTCATGGTGCAATTAAGCGTTGCTCACGCTTCCTTTCGGCCTGCGAGGTACCGGTGCTCGATCTCTCCCGGCTGCGCGCCCTGCACGCGATCTCCGTCCACGGTTCCGTCGCGGGCGCCGCCGCCGCGCTCGGCTACACCCCGTCGGCGGTCTCCCAGCAGATCACCAAGCTGGAGCGGGAGACCCGGACGACGCTGCTCGAACGCCGCGGGCGCGGTGTCGCGCTGACCGAGGAGGCGCTCCATCTGGCCGCCACCGCGCAGCAGTTGCTGGCGATCGTCGAGCAGGCGGAGACCACGCTGGAGGAGCGCAGGGGGCTGCCCACGGGGCGTCTGTCGATCGGGGCCTTCGCCTCGGCGGCGCGCGGCCTGCTGCCGGGCGTACTGGCGGAGCTGGACCGGGAGCACCCCGCCCTGGAGGCCCGGCTCACCGAGGTCGATCCGCACCTCTCGGTCGATCTGGTGGCCAGGGGCGTGATCGACCTGGCGGTCGCGCACGACTGGGACATCGCCCCGCTGCCCGCCCCGGAAGGGGTCGCGCAGGCGGTGATCGGGGACGACCGCTGCGATCTGCTCGTGCCGGAGGGGCATCCGCTGGCCGGGCGCGAGGCGGTACGGCGCACGGAGCTGGCCAAGGAGCGGTGGATCTGCCAGCCACCGGGGACGGTCTGCCACGACTGGCTCGTACGGACGCTGCGCGCCGCGGGCTACGAGCCGGACATCAGGCACCAGGCGGAGGAGAACCACACCCAGCTGGCCCTGGTCGCCGCCGGCCTCGGCGTCGCGATGATCCCCCGGCTGGGGCGGGGGCCGTTACCGGCGGGCGTGGTGGCGGTACGGCTCGATCCCGTACCGGTGCGGCGGCTGTACGCGCTGTGGCGCACGGAGGCCGCACGGCGGCCGGCGATCACGGCGGCGGTGGACGCACTGCGGGTGCGGGGCGCGGAGGCGGGGCTGACCTACGACAGGCCCTAGGTCGCCCGTTCGGACAAGCCGGGCTCCGGGCGGATTGATCGGGCGCCGCGCTCCTTTTCTGTGGCCGCACCCTTGACTGGTAGTTACTTTCCATATATCCGTACAGTCTTGGAAGTTTCTTTCAGTACCGGAAGGAGCCCACGTGCACCACCGCACCTCCAGGCGCGCCATCCTCACCGCCGCCGCGATCTCCGCCGCGGCAGCCGCGACCGGCGCCGTCGCCCCCGGCGCCGCCGCCGAGGAGTCCGGCAGCGCCTCCACGCACGACCGCCTCAGGCGGCTCATCTCCCGGATGAGTCTGGAGGAGAAGGTCGGCCAGCTCTTCGTGATGCGGGTGTACGGACATTCCGCCACCGAACCCGACCAGGCCGACATCGACGCCAACCTCGCCGAGATCGGGGTGCGTACGGCGGCCGAGCTGATCTCCACGTACCACGTCGGCGGGATCATCTACTTCGCCTGGGCCCACAACACCCGTGACCCGCACCAGATCGCCGAGCTCTCCAACGGCATCCAGCGGGCCGGGCTCGGGGGCTCCACCCCCGTACCGCTGCTGATCTCCACCGACCAGGAGCACGGCATCGTCTGCCGGGTCGGCGAACCCGCCACGCTGATGCCGGGCGCGATGGCGCTGGGCGCGGGCGGTTCCCTCTCCGACGCCCGTCTCGCGGGCCGGATCGCGGGCGCCGAACTGGCCGCCATCGGCATCAGGCAGAACTACGCGCCGGACGCCGACGTCAACGTCAACCCGGCCAACCCCGTGATCGGCGTACGCTCCTTCGGCTCCGATCCGCAGTCGGTGGCCGGCCTGGTCGCCGCCCAGGTGAAGGGGTACCAGAGCGCCGGGGTCGCCGCCACGGCCAAGCACTTCCCCGGCCACGGCGACACCAGCACCGACAGCCACACCGGCATCCCGTACATCCACCACACCCGGGAGCAGTGGGCCGAGCTGGACGCCCCGCCGTTCCGGGCGGCGATCGCCGCGGGCATCGACTCGATCATGACCGCGCACATCGTGGTGCCCGCGCTCGACGCCACGGAGGACCCGGCGACGCTCTCGCACCCGATCCTCACCGGGGTCCTGCGCGAGGAACTGGGCTACGACGGCGTCGTGGTCACCGACGCGCTGAACATGGAGGGGGTGCGGACGAAGTACGGCGACGACCGGGTGCCCGTGCTCGCCCTCAAGGCGGGCGTCGACCAGCTGCTGAACCCGCCGAACCTCTCCGTCGCCTGGAACGCCGTCCTGGCGGCCGTGAAGAGCGGCGAGATCAGCGAGGCGCGGATCGAGGAGTCGATCCTGCGCATCCTGCGGCTGAAGGCGAAACTCGGGCTGTTCCGCGACCCGTTCGTGAGCAGCAGGGGCGTGGACACCGTCGTCGGCATCCCGTCCCACCTCGCCGCCGCCGACCGGATCGCCGAGCACACCACCACCCTGCTCGCCAACTCCGGTTCGCTGCTGCCCCTTTCACGCCGCACCCACAAGAACGTCCTCGTGGTCGGCGCCGATCCGGCCTCGCCCTCCGGCACGACGGGCCCGCCGACCGGCACGCTCGCCGCGGCCTTCGGCGAGCTCGGGTACACGGCGACCGCCCTGTCCACCGGCACGGCCCCCACCCAGGCGAAGATCGACGAAGCGGTGGCCGCGGCGCAGGGCAAGGACGCGGTGGTCGTGGGGACGTACAACGTCACGACGACCAGCAGCCAGCGCACGCTCGTCAGCGCGCTCGCGGCGACCGGCGTGCCGGTGATCGCCGTCGCCATCCGCAACCCGTACGACATCGCCCGGCTGGCCGGGACCGGATACGCGGCGAGCCTCGCCACGTACTCCTGGACGGATGTCGAACTGCGGGCCGCGGTACGGGTCATCGCGGGCGTCGCCCGTCCCGAGGGCACGCTGCCGGTGCCCGTCCAGCGCGCGGACGACCCCACGCAGGTGCTCCACCCGGTCGGATACGGGCTCTCCTACTAGCCGGGAAAAGGCCGATGGGCCGCCTCCGCGGATCCAGGTCGGATCCGCGGGGGCGGCCCACTGCGGTGTCAGGGCGTCACGGACGCAGCGTGCCCTGGCCCCGCTCGGTCTTCGCGTCCCGCTTGTCCAGGCGCGCGTCGAACGCGGCGAGCGGCTTCGCCTTGGCCGGGTCGGCCTGAACGGCCGCCGGGGCGACCCCCGCCCAGCGCAGGATGGCCGCGATGGCCTCGGCCTTCTCGTCGGCGACGAGACCGGCCACCTTGGAGCCGTGGTTGCCGCCCGGCACGGTGTAGACGTAGCTGTCACGGGCGCCCGCGCCGAGGCGGAAGGGCTCCGCACCCCACGGGTCGTTCTCCCCGTAGACGTACATCATCCGGTTGGCGTTGTGCCGCACCCAGGTGTCCACGTCCCGCATCGCCCACGGCTGGAACGTCATCGGGATGTCGCTCGGCACGAAGTTGCGCGGCGGCTGGTAGCCGTAGCGGCTCAGGTCGCCGAGCCACGGCTGCTTGATGTCGGGCGATCCGAGCTGGGTGCCGGCCTGGTAGTAGTACGGCGTGTAGTTCCCCAGGCCCTGGTCGGCATAGGCGGAGAAGCCGGAGATGCCGTCGATCGAGTCCCAGATCGCGTCGTCGGTGGCGTTGACGGCGTCGGCCGGGATGGCCTCGCAGTCGGCGAGGAGGCTGTACTGCCAGAACGCCCAGACGTAGTCCATGACCACGGCTTCGTACGCCTTGTCGAGCGAGCCGACGGTGGTGAAGGTGTAGCCGTTCTCGGCGGCGTACGCCTCGTACTTCTTCTCCAGCGGCTCGCGGCGGACGAGCGCCTCGCGCTGCACACCGTTCAGCCGGTCGCGGCACTCCTTGGTGCCGACGTTGTCGAAGAACCGGTCGTACGCCGAGTCCTCCTTGTTCACCACGTCGTTGGGCGCGACGTAGGCGACGACGCCGTCCATGTCCTTCGGGTAGAAGCGCTCGAAGTACGTGGCGGTCATGCCGCCCTTGGAACCGCCGGTGGTCAGCCAGTTCTGCGTGTAGATCTTCTTCAGCGCCTTGAAGACCCGGTGCTGATCGGTGGCCGCCTGCCAGATGTCCAGCTTGGACCAGTCGGCGGGAGCCGGGCGGGACGGGGTGAAGAAGCGGTACTCCAGCGAGACCTGGTTGCCGTCGATGATCTGCGTCGGCTCACTGCGGCTGGGGTTGGTGGAGACGTTGTAGCCACTGGTGAAGAAGACCGTCGGCCGGGTCGTGTCCTTGTGCAGCAGGGTGATCCGCTGCTGGAACGTGCCCTTGGACGGGTTCCGGTGATCGACCGGCTGGGTGTAGTTGAGGACGAAGTAGCGGTATCCGGGATACGGCTTCTCCTGGATCAGACTCATCCCCGGGATGGCCAGGATGCGGTCCTTGATGTCCTCGCTGACTGCTTCGCTGCTGATCGTGCTGCTCTGCGTCGCGGTCGGTTCCGCGGCGGTGGCCGCACCGGCCGAAGCTCCGGCCGCACTGACAGTGCCTATGAGCACCGCGAGCGACAGAAACCCTCTGAGCGCCTTGCGCATGCACCCTCCCCTTGATTCACGACATTCGCCGTGAACCTAGCGGGGGCAACACGTGCCACGCCAGACCCGGTTGTGCGATCTTTCAACAGGACGTCAGCAGAGGATCCATCCGGTGGAGGCCGAACTGCCCGCGACGGAGCCCGTCGCGCGGACGCAGCGGTGGAGTGCGTAGACCGTCACGGGGCCCGCCCGCGTCGTATAGCGGCCCTTGTCGACGACCGGACGGCCACCGCGCGCCTGGAGCTTGACGCTCATCGCGCGCCGGGCGCCGGGCCGCTTGGCGACGGTGACGGCGCAGACGTAGGCGCGGCTCTTGTAGACACGCAGCTCACCCTTGGCGAAGGCCACCGTCTTCGCAGGCCGGCCGGAACAGGCTCCGGCGGCCTGGGCGGGTGCGCCGAGGGCGAGGCCGACGGACGCGAGCAGCGGCAGGACGAGCAGATACGTCAGGGCGCGCTTCCTCCGGGACCGCACGGATCCCACGGCATCCTCCGCTCCCGACGGTCTCGATGACCTCAGCGGTCTCACCATCCCCATCGAACACATTGGCCCTACCCGAGACGTGCGCGTACATGCGTACGACGCACGTGGCCGTCCGAAGGTTGCACGCCGGCGGACCCACCTCCGCCCGCCCTCACACCGCCGCCGGTTCGTCCTCCCCGACGAAGGTGCGCCACAGCCGGGCGTACTGCCCGTCCCTGGCCAGCAGTTCGTCATGGGTGCCGTCCTCGACGACCCGGCCGTGGTCCATCACCACGACCCGGTCCGCGCGGGCCGCCGTGGTCAGCCGGTGCGCCACGACCAGGGTGGTGCGGCGGCCGGTGAGCCGGTCGGTGGCCTGGTTGACCAGGGCCTCGGTGGCGAGGTCCAGTGCGGCGGTGGCCTCGTCGAGCAGCAGGATGTCCGGGTCGACCAGTTCGGCGCGGGCGAGTGCGATCAGCTGGCGCTGTCCGGCCGAGAGGTTGCGGCCCCGCTCGGCCACCTCGTGCAGATAGCCGTCCTCCAGCGTGGCGATCATCTCGTGCGCGCCCACCGCGCGCGCCGCCGCCTCCACCTGTGCGTCGGTGGCGTCGGGGAGCCCGTAGGCGATGGCGTCGCGGACCGTGCCCGCGAACAGGTACGCCTCCTGCGGCACGACTCCGAGGCGGTGCCGGTACGCGGTCATGTCGAGCTTGCGCAGATCGGTGCCGTCCGCCGTGACCCGGCCCGCCGTCGGGTCGTAGAACCGGGCGACGAGCTTGACGAGCGTGGACTTGCCCGCGCCCGTCTCCCCGACGAAGGCCACCGTCTGGCCCGCCGGGACGCGCAGGTCGATCCCGGTGAGCGCCTCCTCCTCGCCGTTGTAGGCGAAGGACACGTCCTCGAAGGCGATCTCGCCGCGCAGCGACAGCACGTCCAGCGGCTCGTCGGGGTCGGCCGTGGACGTCCGCTCCTGGAGGAGTTCCTGGATGCGGCCGAGCGAGACCGTGGCCTGCTGGTAGCCGTCGAACACCTGGGAGAGCTGCTGCACGGGGGCGAAGAACAGCTCGATGTAGAGGAGGTACGCGACCAGCGCACCGGTGGTCAGCGTGCCGTTGTCGACGCGGCCCGCACCGACGATGAGCACGGCTGCGGCGGCCACGGACGACAGCAGCTGGACGAACGGGAAGTAGACCGAGATCAGCCACTGGCCACGCACCCGGGCCTCGCGGTAGTGGTCGCTGCTCGCTGCGTACCGCTCGGAACCGTCCCGCTCGCGGCGGAACGCCTGCACGATCCGCAGTCCGGAGACGGACTCCTGGAGGTCGGCGTTGACGGCGCTGATCCGCTCACGGGCCAGCTCGTACGCCGCGACGCTCTTGCGGCGGAAGAAGAACGTCCCGACCACCAGGACGGGCAGGGTGGCGAAGACGACCAGGGCCAGCTGGACGTCGAGGACGAGCAGGGCGACCATGATGCCGAAGAAGGTGACGACGGAGACGAAGGCCGTGACCAGTCCGGTCTGGAGGAACGTGGACAGCGCGTCCACGTCCGTCGTCATCCGGGTCATGATCCGGCCGGTCAGCTCGCGCTCGTAGTAGTCGAGGCCCAGCCGCTGGAGCTGCGCGAAGATCTTGAGGCGGAGCGAGTACAGGACGCGCTCACCGGTGCGGCCCGTCATCCGGGTCTCGCCGATCTGCGCGAGCCACTGCACGAGCACGACGAACAGGGCGAGCCCGGAGGCCGCCCAGACCGCGCCGAGCGCCAGCTGGGTGACGCCCTCGTCGATGCCGTGCCGGATCAGTACGGGCAGGAGCAGGCCCATGCCCGCGTCGATGCCGACGAGTCCCAGGCTCACCAGCAGCGGCAGCCCGAAGCCCCGCAGCAGCCTGCGCAGGCCGTAGGACTCCTCGGCCCGTACGGCGCTCGCCTCGTCGATGTCCGGGGTGTCCGTGGCCGGCGGCAGTGCGTCGACCTGGGCCAGCAGCTCGGGGGTGGCGGGCATCCCGTCCGCCGCCGTGCCGCGCGGCTCGTCCTTGCGGATCCACAGCTCGGGGGTGATGCCGTGCTCGGCGTCGAACTCGGCCTCCATCTCCTCCTGGAGCATCCGGTCGTCCTCGCGCACGTCCGCCCTGACCGGCCGGTGGCCGGGCGAGGTGGAGCCGAGCTCGTCCGGGTCGGTGAGGAGACGACGGTAGAGCGCGGAGCGCCCCTCCAGCTCCTCGTGCGTACCGATGTCGGCGAGCCGGCCCTCGTCGAGGACGGCGATCCGGTCGGCGAGGCCGAGCGTGGAGCGGCGGTGGGCGATCAGGAGCGTGGTGCGGCCCGCCATCACCTGCTTGAGGGCCTCGTGGATCTCGTGCTCGACCCGGGCGTCCACGGCGGACGTGGCGTCGTCCAGGAGCAGCAGACGGGGGTCGGTGAGGATGGCGCGGGCGAGCGCGACCCGCTGGCGCTGGCCGCCGGAGAGGGTGAGCCCGTGCTCGCCGACCTTGGTGTCGTAGCCCTTGGGCAGATCCGCGATGAAGCCGTGGGCCTGCGCGGAGCGCGCGGCCTCCTCGATCTGTTCCTGGGTGGCGTCCGGGAATCCGTACGCGATGTTGGCCCGGACGGTGTCGGAGAACAGGAAGCTGTCCTCCGGTACGAGCCCGATGGCGGCCCGCAGGGAGTCCTGGGTGAGCTCGCGGACGTCGTGGCCGCCGACCAGGACGGCGCCGTGCGTCACGTCGTAGAAGCGGGGCAGCAGGAGCGAGACGGTCGACTTGCCGCTGCCGGAGGCGCCGACGAGGGCGACGGTCTCACCGGGCTCGATGGTCAGCGAGAAGCCGTCGAGGACGGGGCGCTCCTCGTCATACCCGAAGCGGACGTCGTCGAACTCGACGCGCGCCGGGGCGTCGGCCGGGAGTTCCTTCGTGCCGTCCTGCATGGTCGGCTCGGTGTCGATGAGCTCCAGTACGCGTTCCACACCGGCCCTGGCCTGCTGGCCGACGGTGAGGACCATGGCGAGCATCCGGACCGGGCCGACGAGCTGGGCGAGATAGGCGGAGAAGGCGACGAACGTGCCGAGAGTGATCTCCCCCCGGGTGGCGAGCCAGCCGCCGAGCGCCAGCATCGCGACCTGGCCGAGCGCGGGCACGGCCTGGAGGGCCGGGGTGTAGCGGGAATTCAGCTTGATGGTGCGCAGCCGGCCGGCGAAGAGCCGGCGGCCCACCTCGCGCAGCTTGCCGGTCTCCTGGTCCTCCTGGCCGAATCCCTTGACGACCCGGACGCCGGAGACGGCCCCGTCGACGACTCCGGCGACGGCGGCGGCCTGGCTCTGGGCGTACCAGGTGGCGGGGAAGAGGCGGGTGCGGGAGCGGCGGGCGATGAACCAGAGCGCGGGGGCCACGGCCAGGGCGACGAGCGTCAGGAGCGGCGAGAGCCACGCCATGATCACCAGGGAGATGACGAAGAGCAGGACGTTCCCGATCGTCATCGGGAGCATGAAGAGCAGCCCTTGGATCAGCTGGAGGTCGCTGGTGGCGCGCCCCACGACCTGGCCGGTGGACAGCTCGTCCTGCCGCTTCCCGTCGAGCCGGGTGATCGTCGTGTACATCTCGGTACGCAGGTCGTGCTGTACGTCGAGGGCGAGCCTGCCGCCGTAGAACCGCCTGATGTACGTGGCGATGTAGACGAGCACGGCCCCGGCGATCAGGAACCCGGTCCAGACGGCGAGAGAACGGGTGTGGCCGACGACCACGTCGTCGATGATCACCTTGGTGACCAGCGGGACGAGGGCCATGACGGCCATACCGGCGAGCGAGGACCCCAGCGCCAGCACCACATTGCGCTTGTAGCGCCATGCGTAACCGGCCAGCCGCCGGCCCCACCCCAGTTGCTCTGCGCCCTCCACCGGTGCCTCCCGTTCGACCCGCTGTCCACCTGATCTACCGGAAGTCACCAACGCGCTCAGCAGCGGATTTCATCCCGCCGCAACACAAAAGGTCCCCCGGTCCATGGACCGGGGGACCTCTGGACGTCCTACAGGTGCGTCGGCTCGAACATCCTCAGCAGGGCCGGGAGCACGACCACGGAGGGCCCGGGGGCCGCCAGCGCCTTCGCCAGGTCCTCGGTGAGGGACTCCGGCGTCGTACGGACCGCGGGGACGCCGAAGGACTCGGCGAGGGCGACGAAGTCGGGGCGTGAGAGCTCCGTCCCGGTGGCCTCGCCGAACGCGCCCGTCATGTACTCGCGCAGGATTCCGTAGCCGCCGTCGTCGACGATCAGCCAGGTGACGGGGAGGCCGTACTGCCTGGCCGTGGCCAGTTCGGCGATCGAGTACATCGCGCCGCCGTCCCCGGAGACCGCGAGGACCGGCCTCGTGGGGTCGGCCGCCGCGGCGCCGATCGCCGCCGGGAATCCGTAGCCGAGGCCGCCGGCGCCCTGGGCCGAGTGCATCGTGTTCGGGTGGCGGGCGTCGAAGGCGGACCACGCCCAGTAGGCGAGGATCGTCATGTCCCAGAAGCTGGGCGCGGTGTCGGGCAGGGCCTCGCGCACCGAGGCGAGGACCTGCTGCTCCAGGGTGAGGTCCTGGGCGTCGATCCGGGCCCGTACCTTCTCCAGCACCGTACGGACCCGCTCGGCCGCCGTCGCGTCCTCGCGGTCCTCGACCGCTTCGAGGAGGTCGGAGAGCGCTTCGCGGGCGTCGGAGTGGATGCCGAGGGCGGGGTGGTTGGACTCCAGCTTGCCGGCGTCGGCCTCGATCTGGATGACCCGGCCGCGCGGGGCGAACGTGTGGTAGTTCGAGGAGAGCTCGCCCAGGCCCGAGCCGACGACCAGCAGGACGTCCGCGGACTCCAGGAAGTCCGTGGTGTGCCGGTCCTCCAGCCAGGAGCGCAGGGACAGCGGGTGCTCCCAGGGGAAGGCGCCCTTGCCGCCGAAGGTGGTGACGACGGGGGCGTTGAGCTTCTCCGCGAGGGCGCGCAGCTTGCCGCTCGCGTCGGACCGTACGACTCCGCCACCCGCGATGATCGCCGGGCGCTCGGCCTTCGACAGCAGGTGGGCCGCCGCGACGGTCAGCTCGGGGCGCGGGTACAGCTCGCGCGGGGTGGCGTCCATCGCCGTGACGACCGGCAGGATCGTCTCGGCGAGCAGCACGTCCTGCGGGATCTCCACCCAGACCGGGCCGTGCGGGGCGGTGAGCGCGGACTCCCAGGCCGCGGCGATCGCGGACGGGATCTGGGAAGCGGTACGCACGGTGTGCACCGACTTCACGATGTCGCGGAACGACGCCTTCTGGTCGCGGAGCTCGTGCAGGTAGCCGTGACGGCCACCGCCGAGGCCCGCGGTCGGGATCTGGCTGGAGATCGCGAGGACGGGGGCCGAGGCCGCCGCCGCCTCCTGGAGCGCGGCGAGGGAGGTCAGGGCGCCCGGACCCGTGGAAAGCAGCAGCGGGGCGACCTCGCCGGTGATCCGGCCGTAGGCATCGGCGGCGAAGCCCGCGTTGTTCTCGACGCGCAGACCGACGTACGAGAGGGAGGAGCGGCGCAGCGCGTCGAACATGCCGAGCGCGTGCTGGCCGGGCAGTCCGAAGACGGTGGTGGCGCCGAGGCCCTGGAGCGTCTCGACGACGAGGTCGCCGCCGTTGCGGCCGGGCGGCGGGCTGAGAGCCGCCTCGGCCTGCGCGGGCGTGAGCTGCGGGCGGTCGTCGTGGTGGTCGTGGGTCACTTGGAGCGTGCCTCCGCGATCTGACGGGACATGATCGTGGTCAGTTCGTACGCCGTGTGGGAGGCGGCGACGGAGGTGATCTCCGCGTGGTCGTACGCGGGGGCGACCTCGACCAGGTCGGCGGAGACCAGGTGGCAGGAGGAGAGCCCGCGGAGGATCTCCAGCAGCTCGCGGGAGGTGAGACCGCCGGCCTCGGGGGTGCCGGTGCCGGGCGCGTGGGCCGGGTCCAGGACGTCGATGTCGATGGAGATGTAGAGCGGACGGTCACCGATGCGCTGGCGCAGCTGGTCGGCGATCTCGTCGACGCCGCGCCGCATGACGTCGGCGGAGGTGACGATGCCGAAGCCCATCTTGGCGTCGTCGGTGAGGTCCTGCTTGCCGTAGAGCGGGCCGCGCGTGCCGACGTGGGAGAGCGCCTCGGTGTCGAGGATGCCCTCCTCGACGGCCCGGCGGAACGGGGTGCCGTGGGTGTACTCGGCGCCGAAGTAGGTGTCCCAGGTGTCCAGGTGCGCGTCGAAGTGGAGCAGGGCGACGGGGCCGTGCTTCTTGGCGACGGAACGCAGCAGGGGCAGCGCGATGGTGTGGTCGCCGCCGAGCGTCATCAGCCGGGCGCCGGTGCCGAGCAGCTCGTCGGCGGCGGCCTCGACGGTCTCGACGGCCTCGTTGATGTTGAACGGGTTCGCGGCGATGTCACCGGCGTCGGCGACCTGCGCGAGGGCGAACGGCGAGGCGTCCTGGGCGGGGTTGTACGGACGCAGCAGACGGGACGCCTCGCGGATCGCGTTCCCGCCGAAGCGGGCGCCGGGGCGGTACGAGACACCGCTGTCGAAAGGCACGCCGACGACGGCGACATCGGCGGTGCCGACCTCGTCGAGCCGGGGCAGCCGGGCGAAGGTCGCGGGTCCGGCGTACCGCGGGACGCGGGACGAGTCGACGGGGCCGCGCGGCGTTTCGTTGCTGCTCATGGACGGAGTGCCTTTCCTTCGGGTTTCGTACGGTACTTCGAGTGTGCGGGATCGCCCTGGGTGAGGGCCGGGCCCGGGGTCAGGTGGTGGCCGGTTCCGGGACCGGCAGCGGTTCGGCCTCCGCGCCCCGCCCGGCCAGCCGCTCGCGCCAGGCGACCAGCACCGCCGCGTCCGTCGGCTTCGTCGCCAGGGACACGATCACGTAGGCGGCGAGCGAGGACAGCAGGCCGTAGTACACGGGCTCGTTGGCCAGGATTCCGTACCAGGCCATCAGTCCGATCACCGCGACGCCACCGACCGACACGGCCGCCAGCGCCCCCGCAGCCGTCCCGCGGCGCCACAGCAGCCCGCCCAGGATCGGCACCAGGAGCCCGCCCACGAGCAGGTTGTAGGCGACGGTCAGCGCCTCGACCACGTTGTTGAGCGCGATCGCGATGAGGACGACGGCGATGCCCATGATCAGGATGAAGACCCGGTTGCCCCTCACCTCGTCGCGTTCCTCGTCGCTGCCGCCCCCGGCGACCGCACCCCGCAGCCGGGACCAGATGTCGTTGTTGGCGACGGTGGCGCAGGCGATCAGCGCGCCGGAGGACGTCGACATGACCGCGGCCAGCGCGGCGGCCAGCACGAGACCGCGCACACCCATCGGCAGCTCGTCCTTGACGATGGTCGCGAAGGCGGCGTCGGCGCTGGGCAGCGTCGGGTAGATGACCTTGGCCGCCGTGCCGATGACGGCTCCGGCGATCGCGTACACCAGGCAGTACGTACCGGCGACCGTGCCGCCCCAGCGCGCCGTCCGGTCGGTGCGGGCGGTGAACACGCGCTGCCAGATGTCCTGGCCGATCAGCATGCCGAAGGTGTAGATCAGGACGTACGTGAAGATCGTCTCGCCGCCGATGCCCAGCGGGTCGAAGTACTCGGTGGGCAGCTGGGCCTTCATCTCGCTGAAGCCGCCGGCCTTGACGACCGCGATGGGCAGCAGGAGCAGCAGCACACCGATCGTCTTGACGACGAACTGCACCATGTCCGTCAGCGTGATCGACCACATGCCGCCGAGCGTCGAGTACGCGACGACGATGGCGCCGCCCAGGACGATCGAGACGGTCCGGTTCATGTCGAACAGGACGTCGAAGATGGTGGCGTACGCGATGGTCGAGGTGACCGCGAGCATCAGGGTGTACGCCCACATGACGATGCCGGAGATGAGTCCGGCCCGGCCGCCGTAGCGCAGGTCGAGCATCTCGGAGACGGTGTAGACCTTCAGCCGGGCGATGCGGGCCGAGAAGAAGACGGACAGGGCCAGGAGCCCGAGGCCGATGGTGAAGACCATCCACGCGCCGGAGAGCCCGTACTGGTAGCCCAGGCCGACGCCGCCGATGGTGGAGGCCCCGCCGAGGACGATGGCGGCCATGGTGCCGGAGTACATCCAGGGGCCGAGGCGGCGGCCCGCCACGAGGAACTCGCTCTTGGACTTGGCGCGGCGCATGCCCCACCAGCCCATGGCGAGCATGCCGGCCAGGTAGACGACGATCACGGCGTAGTCGACAGCCATGGGCTTTCCCTCCGTCTCGCTCAACAGGTTGGTGAAGACGGTAGGTGGCCGATAAGCAAGCCTGAAGTGTACGTTTCATCCATTCTCGACGTGACGAATGGATGGACCGTCCATGCCGGACTCCCCCGCCGGTCCGCCGGCCCCGCCCATCCCGCTGGCCGAGCTGCTGGCCCGCGAGGAGCTGGGGCTGCGCCGGATCGCCGGCCCCGCCCACGCGGACCTGCTGTGGGTGCACACCTCGGAGATGGCCGACCCGTATCCGTACCTCCTCGGCGGTGAGCTGCTGCTGAGTGCCGGAGTGCTGCTGAAGGACGCGGACACCTATGTCGCCCGGCTGGTGGAGGCGGGGGCCGCGGCACTGGGCTTCGGGGTGGCGCCGGTGCACGACACGGTGCCGCAGGCGCTCGTCGAGGCGTGCGACCGGCATGGGCTGCCGCTCCTGGAGGTGCCGCCGGAGACCCCGTTCACCGCGATCGCGCGGGCCGTGTGGCGGCTGATGGCGGAGGCCCGGCACCGTGAGCTGCGCCGGGTGACCCGCGCCCAGCAGGCCCTGGCGACCGCGGCTGCCCGGCCCGACCCGGTACCCGCGGTGCTGCACCAGCTGGCCACGCAGCTGTCGGGGCGGGCGGCCCTGCTGACCGCGGACGGCGAGGAGCTGCACGCGGCGGGCCGCCGCCCGGCCCCCGAGGCCCGGACCGCCCTGACCCGCCTGGCCCGGGTCGTCTCCCCCGCGACGCGCGCCGCCCCCGCACCCACCTCAGCCACCGACACCGTCGCCGGCCGGCAGCTGTCCGCGTACGCGCTCGGCGGCGGCCAGGGCCTGGTCCTCACCCTGGCCGCCGACCGGCGCGGGGCGGGCGACCACACCGTGGCCGGCATCGCCGTCGTCCTGCTCTCCCTGCTGACCGCCCCGCACCAGGGCGCCGACGCGGCGGGCCGTTCGGCCGCGCTCGTACGGATGCTGCTGGGCGCGGACCCCGGGGACGTCACCCCGCTCCTGGGCCCCGCCGACCGGTGGACGGTGGTGCACGCGCGCCGCACCGCGGGCGCCCCCGCCGATCCGCTCACCGCCGGGGCACTCGGTACGGCCCTGGGTTCCGCCCTCGTCGACGCGGACCGCCACCTCGTCCGCGTGCTGGTCACCGAAGCCGACCGGATCGTCCCGCAGCCGGGCTGGACGCTCGGCGCCTCGGCCACCGCGACGGTCGCGGACCTGGCGGCGGCCGACGCCCAGGCGTCCCTCGCCCTGGGCCGGGCCGAGGCCACCCGCGCCCCTCTCCGCGTGCACCGCCCGGCCACGGGCCTGGCGGAGCTGGTCCCGCGCGAGCAGGCGGAGGCCCATGCCCGCACCCTCCTCGCCCCGCTCGACGAACCGCTGACCGGGACCCTGCGCTGCTGGCTGAGCCTGCACGGCAGCTGGGACCGCACGGCGGTCGCGCTCCAGGTCCACCGCAACACGGTCCGCCAGCGCATCGCCCGCTGCGCGGCGCTGCTGGACGCGGACCTGGACGACATGGACGTACGTACGGAGCTGTGGTTCGCCCTGGGGATCCGCGAGTGACGGCACAGGGCCGCCGGGGCGGCGAGGCCACCGGTCACCGGCAGCGGGCGTGCTGAGCATCACCCTGGACAGGCCCGGTGACTGCCGGGTAACTTTTGACCAGGTCTGAGCAAGCGCTTAGCCAGCCCGCCGGAAGCTCACGCCGAGCTGACGAAGCCGACAGAGGAGGCACCCCGTGCGCCGTACGGTATTCAACGAGGACCACGAGGCGTTCCGGGAGACCCTGCGCGCCTTCATCGAGGCCGAGGTCGTTCCCGTCTACGACGAGTGGTTCGCCGCGGGGCAGGCGCCGCGCGAGTTCTATTACAAGCTCGGCGAGCTGGGTGTCTTCGGCATCTCGGTCGACGAGGAGTACGGCGGCGCGGGCGTCGACTCGCACAAGTACGAGGCCGTGCTCCAGGAGGAGTGTGCGCGCGCGGGCGTCTCCTTCGGCGGCTCCGGTGTGCACGTCCTGCTCGGCCTGCCGTACATCAAGATGCTCGCCACCGGCGACCAGAAGAAGCGCTGGCTGCCGAAGTTCGTCAGCGGCGAGGAGATGTGGGCCCTCGCGATGACCGAGCCGGGCACCGGTTCCGACGTCGCGGGCATGAAGACCAACGCGAAGCTCTCCGAGGACGGCACGCACTACGTCCTCAACGGCTCGAAGACCTTCATCACCGGCGGTGTGCACGCCGACCGGGTGATCGTCTGCGCCCGCACCTCCGCCCCGCGCGAGGACGACCGCCGCTTCGGCATCTCGCTCTTCGCCGTCGACACCAAGTCCGAGGGCTACTCGATCGGCCGCAAGCTGGACAAGCTCGGCCTGAAGGTCTCCGACACCGCCGAGCTGGCGTTCGTCGACGTGAAGGTCCCGGTCGAGGACCTGCTCGGCGAGGAGAACAAGGGCTTCGGCTACCTGGGCACCAACCTGGCCTCCGAGCGCTGGGGCATCGCCTTCGGCTCGTACGCGCAGGCCGCCGCCGCCGTACGCTTCGCGAAGGAGTACGTCCAGGACCGCACGGTCTTCGGCAAGACGGTCGCCTCCTTCCAGAACACCAAGTTCGAGCTGGCCGCCTGCCAGGCCGAGGTGGACGCGGCCCAGGCCGTCGCCGACCGCGCCCTGGAGGCACTGGACGCCGGTGAGCTGACCGCCGCCGAGGCCGCCTCCGCGAAGCTGTTCTGCACCGAGGTCGCGCACCGCGTCATCGACCGCTGCCTCCAGCTGCACGGCGGCTACGGCTTCATGAACGAGTACCCGATCGCCCGCCTGTACGCCGACAACCGGGTCAACCGGATCTACGGCGGCACCAGCGAGGTCATGAAGTCGATCATCGCCAAGTCGATGGGCCTGTAGAGCAGTTACGTTCCCTCCAGAACAGTTACGTTCCTCTCATGAGCGCAGCACTTGAATCCCTGCTCGATCTGCTCGACCTGGAGCAGATCGAGCGGGACATCTTCCGGGGCACGAGCCGTTCCGCGGTCGTGCCCCGGGTCTTCGGCGGACAGGTCGCGGCCCAGGCGCTGGTCGCCGCGGGCCGGACCGTCCCCGCGGACCGGACCGCCCACTCCCTGCACTCCTACTTCCTGCGGATGGGCGATCCGGGCGCCCCGATCGTCTACACCGTCGACCGCATCCGCGACGGCCGCTCCTTCACCACCCGGCGGGTCGTCGCCGTCCAGCACGGGCAGCCGATCTTCCACCTCTCGGCCTCCTTCCAGACGTACGAGGAGGGGCTGGAGCACCAGGCGGCCATGCCGCCCGCCCCGGACCCCGAGACCCTGCCCACCGCCGCGGAGATGCTTCCGCGGTACGCGGACCGGTTCGTCGACCCGAGTGTCATGGACAGGCTCCTGGAGGCCCGGGCGGCCGTCGACCTGCGGTACTCCGACGCCCCGCCCTTCGCCACGGTCGGCGATCCGCGCGAGCCCCGCTCGCAGGTGTGGTTCCGGACGAACGGCAAGCTCGCGGACGATCCGCTGCTCCACGTCTGCATGGCCACGTACGTCTCCGACATGACGCTGCTCGACTCGGTGCTCCTCGCCCACGGGCGCGGCGGCTGGACGGTCGGTGACGTGGTGGGGGCCAGCCTGGACCACGCGATGTGGTTCCACCGTCCGTTCCGCGCGGACGAATGGCTGCTGTACGACCAGGAGTCGCCGTCCGCGTCCGGCGGGCGCGGGCTCGGCCAGGCGCGCATCTACACGCAGGACGGCCGACTGGCCATCACGGTGATCCAGGAGGGCGTGATCCGCGCCCCGCGGGACTGAACAGGCCACAGCCATCCGACTCGGACATACTCCCCACCATGACCGATGCGAAAAGTGAGGGTGAGGAGTCCACGTTCACCGTCGTCGTCGCGGCGATCGCCAATCTGGGCATCGCCGTGGCGAAGGCGGTCGCGGGGCTGATCAGCGGATCGAGCGCGATGCTCTCGGAGGCCGCGCACTCGGTCGCCGACACCGTCACCGAGGTCATGCTCCTGACCGCGCTCCGGCGCAGCCAGAAGCCGGCCGACGAGGAGCACCCGCTCGGCTACGGTCCCGAGCGCTACATCTGGGCGATGCTCGCCTCCATCGCCACGTTCGTCGGCGGCGCCGTCTTCTCCGTCTACGACGGCGTCCACACCCTCGTCGCGGGCGAGGAGCTGGGCGATCCGCTCATCTCGTACATCGTGCTGGCCGTCGCCTTCCTACTGGAGGGCTACTCGCTGCGCACCGGGGTCAAGCAGGTCCGCCGCGAGGCCGCCCGGCTGCACTCCCCCGCCGGTTACTACCTGCGCCACACCCCCGACACGGCCGTCAAGGCGGTCGTGATGGAGGACTCCGCGGCCCTGGTCGGGCTGCTGCTCGCCGCGGGCGGTCTGCTCGGCGGCCAGCTCACCGGCTCCGGCGTCTGGGACGGCATCGCCTCGATCCTGATCGGCGTCCTGCTCGTGTACGTGGCCTGGGTCCTCGGCCGCTCCAACGCCCAGCTGCTGATCGGCCGTCCGCTGCCGAAGGCGATGCGGGACGGGGTGCGCGAGGAACTGCTCTCCGTCCCGCACATCGTGGACGTCCTGGAACTCACCACTTTGATCCAGGGGCCGACGGAGATCCTGATCGCCGCGAAGATCGACTTCCGGGACGTGTCGAGCGCCGAGCAGGTCGAATGGGCCTGCGAGGAGGCGGAGGCCCAGCTCCGGGAGCGCTTCCCGGCGGTCCGGCGCGTGTATCTGGACCCCACGCCGGGACCCGGCCGGCGAAGGGACGGCCGAACCGCGTCCAATCGTAGGTAATACGGCCGAATTGTCGGGTCGGTACACCGGAGGGTGTGTCGCGGAAAAATATGTTGCCCCGTGAAACCATCCGGCTTCTCGGGAGATGCGCGTACATGCCGACCATCGACAGCACACCGCAGTCACACCCGTCCGCCGGACCGGGGAGGAAGATCCCCCGCCGGGCTCTCGCAGCCACCGCTCTGGCCTCCGCGCTCGCCCTGGGCGCGGTGATGCAGAGCGCCGACGCGCTACCCGGCGCGGACGACGCCGACGGCAGCGGCACCGGCACGAACATCCTGCTCATCGGCACGGACAGCCGGGACACGATCACCGCGCAGCAGAAGAAGGAGTTCCGCCTGGGCGGCGTGGGCTGCGACTGCTCGGACACGATGATGCTGCTCCACGTCGCGCAGGACCGCGAGCGGGTCAGCGTCGTCAGCATCCCGCGCGACTCACTCGCCGAGCTTCCCGCGCACACCGACCGGCGCACCGGCGAGGAGCACGGAGCCCATCTCGCGAAGATCAACGCGGCGCACTCCGAGGGCGGCGGGGACCTCGCCGTCCGTACGGTCGAGGCGAAGACCGGCCTGGACATCGACCGGTACCTCGCCGTCGACTTCGCGCGCTTCATGAAGACCGTCGACGAGCTGGGCAAGGTCGAGGTCTGCACGCCGTCCCCGCTCCAGGACCCGTCGACCGGGCTCGACCTGACCGCGGGCACCCATCACCTGGGCGGCGGGGACTCCCTGCGGTACGTGAGGTCCCGCAAGGTCGACAACTCCGCCGACTTCGGCCGCATGCAGCGCCAGCAGAAGTTCCTCGTCTCCTTCGTGAAGAAGATCAGGAGCGACGGCGCACTGCAGAGTCCGGCCCGCCTCAAGGAACTGGCGGGGCTGCTGCTGCCCGCCGACCGCGCGGAGAAGGCGCTGACCCCGATGGAACTGGTCTCGCTCGCCGGCGACCTGCGGGACATCGGGCTCTCGTCGCTCGAATTCGCCTCGGTGCCGATCAGCGACTTCAACTCCACCATCGAAGGGGTCGGGTCGACACTCGCCTGGGACGGGACGAGGGCGGCGGTCGTCTTCGACACCCTGGGCCGGGACCGGCCGCTGACGGAGGCCACGGCCGCTCTCCCGTCCCGGCCTGCCGACGGCACCGCCCGCCAGGGGGAGTTCGTGCCCGTCGGGGGTTCGGCGCTGGAGTGCCGCTGACTGGGTCAGAGCAGTCCGGCCGCGTCCAGCAGGTAGTCGGTCATCGGGTCGTAGAAGCGCGGATCGGTGACGTGGTCGTCCAGCGGCACCGTCACCTGGAGCGTGCCTTCCGCCTCGCCGAGGAACAGCGCCGGGTCGTTGCAGTCCGCGTACCCGACCGAGTCGATGCCGCGCTGCCCCGCGCATCCGGCCCACCCGTGGTCGGCGACGACGAGGTCGGGCATCGGCCGCCCCTCGCGCTCGAAGGCGTCCAGGATCGCCGCCATGGGGGCGGGCGAGTGGGTGTGCCACAGCGATGCCCCGTGCTCCAGGACGGCCACGTCGGCGAACTGGAAAACCATGCCCTCGTCCGTCATCAGCCCACCCGGGATACGGACGATCTCGCATCCGGCGGCCCGCAGCGCGTCCGCGGTCTGCCGGTGCACGTCCAGCAGGCCGCCCGGGTGGCCGGTCGCGAACAGCACCCGCTCGGAACCGGCAGCCGCCTTGCGCAGCCGCGCCGCCATCCGTTCCAGGGCGTCGACGGTCAGCTCCGGATCGATGGTGTCCTGCCCGTACCGGTGCTCGGGGTCGTCGCTGACCCCGCAGCGCTCCGCCATCACGGCGAGCACGTCCTGCTCGTCGGCCCACCGGTCGCCGAGCTCCAGGCCGAGCCAGTAGTGACGGTCACCGTTGGCGAGCTTGCGGTAGTGGGAGAGGTTGTTGTCGCGCGGGGTGGCGACGTCTCCGGCGATGCGCGTACGGACGAGGTGGTCGACGAGGGCGGCGCGGCTGGGTATCGGCATGAACCCATTGTGCCGTCAGGTGTGCGCAGTGTGCCGGGTGTCTTGCACGGCGGACGGACGGCCCCGGACACGTACGGGGGACACATCGGGGCCACGGGCCCCGGCGGGCCCGCCGGCCGTTCGCGGAGACTTCACGCACCCGTCCGGGCGCCCTCCGTACCTCTGCTAGGAGGCCGCCGCCGCGAACGCCCCACGCGCCAGCCGGTGCAGCAGCGCGGCCGTCGCGTCCCGGTCCGGAAGAGCGCCGGGGCCGGTGAGGTGCGGGGTGGAGTTGAGCAGGCCGAAGACCGCGTGGACGGTCATCCGGGCCTCGTCCTCGGCCAGCGGCGGATAGACGGCGCGGACCACCTCGACCCACACCTCGACGTACTGCCGCTGGAGCTGGCGGACCCGCTTGCGGTCCGCGTCCCGGAGGCGGTCCAGCTCGCGGTCGTGGAGGGTGATCAGGGGGCGGTCGTCGAGGGCGAAGTCGATGTGGCCCTCGATGAGCGCGTCGAGGAGCGATCGCGGCGATCCGTCACCGGCCGCCGCGTCCTCCGACACGCGCAGCTTTCCGCCCGCCAGCAGACGCTCGCTGATTCCCACCAGCAGTTCGGCGAGCATCGCGTCCTTCCCGGGGAAGTGCCGATAGAGGCCGGGACCGCTGATACCGACCGCGGCCCCTATCTCGTCGACACCCACTCCGTGGAAGCCGCGCTCCGCGAAGAGGCGGGCGGCCTCCCGGAGGATCTGCTCGCGGCGGGTGGGAGCCGCGACTCGGGCGGCGGCATGGGTGCTCATGAGGATTCATTCTAGACAGGGCCGTTAGCGCTCGTTAACCTGAGCGCAATGCGTTAACGGTCATTAACCAGTGCGGTACGGGCAAGGGGGCTCGACACGATGCAGCAGGCACCGGTCCTGACGAGCGGGGCCGATCCCGCCTCGGCGGCCTGGCAGGCCAACGAGGCGGCGCATCACGCGCTCGCCGACGAGCTGCGGACGCGGCTCGCCACGGCCCGTCTCGGCGGGGGTGAGAAGGCCCGCGCCCGGCATGTGGCGCGCGGCAAGCTGCTGCCCCGGGAGCGGGTGGACACCCTGCTCGACGCGGGCTCGCCCTTCCTGGAGCTGGCCCCGCTGGCGGCCGAGGGGCTGTACGGGGGCGCGGCCCCGGCGGCGGGAGTGATCGCCGGGATCGGGCGGGTCAGCGGCCGGGAGTGCGTGATCGTCGCCAATGACGCGACCGTCAAGGGCGGCACGTACTACCCGATGACCGTGAAGAAGCACCTGCGGGCCCAGGAGGTGGCGCTGGAGAACCGGCTGCCCTGCCTGTACCTGGTCGACTCGGGCGGGGCCTTCCTGCCCATGCAGGACGAGGTGTTCCCGGACCGGGAGCACTTCGGACGGATCTTCTACAACCAGGCGCGGATGTCGGGGGCCGGTATCCCGCAGATCGCCGCCGTGCTCGGTTCCTGCACGGCGGGCGGGGCGTACGTCCCCGCGATGAGCGACGAGGCCGTCATCGTCCGCAACCAGGGGACGATCTTCCTCGGCGGGCCGCCGCTGGTGAAGGCCGCGACCGGTGAGGTCGTGACGGCCGAGGAGCTGGGCGGCGGCGAGGTGCACTCGCGGACCTCGGGCGTGACCGATCACCTCGCCGAGGACGACGCGCACGCGCTGCGGATCGTGCGGAACATCGTGGCCACCCTGCCCGAGCGCGCGGCGCTGCCCTGGCCGGTGCGGCCGGCCGAGGAGCCCAAGGTCGACCCCGCCGGGCTGTACGGGGCGGTGCCGGTCGATTCGCGGACGCCCTACGACGTACGGGAAGTGATCGCCCGCGTCGTCGACGGCTCCCGGTTCGCGGAGTTCAAGGCGGAGTACGGGACCACGCTCATCACCGGGTTCGCGCAGATCCACGGCCACCCCGTCGGCATCGTCGCGAACAACGGCATCCTGTTCTCGGAGTCCGCCCAGAAGGGCGCCCACTTCATCGAGCTGTGCGACCAGCGCGGCATCCCCCTGGTGTTCCTCCAGAACATCTCCGGCTTCATGGTCGGCCGAGACTACGAGGCCGGCGGCATCGCCAAGCACGGCGCGAAGATGGTCACGGCCGTGGCCTGCACCCGGGTGCCCAAGCTGACCGTGGTGGTCGGCGGGTCCTACGGGGCGGGCAACTACTCGATGTGCGGGCGGGCCTACAGCCCCCGCTTCCTGTGGATGTGGCCCAACGCGAAGATCTCCGTCATGGGCGGCGAGCAGGCCGCATCGGTGCTCGCGACCGTCAAGCGCGACCAGCTCGGTGACGACTGGAGCGCCGAGGACGAGGAGACCTTCAAGGCTCCGATCCGCGCCCAGTACGAGCAGCAGGGCAACGCGTACTACGCCACCGCCCGGCTGTGGGACGACGGTGTGATCGACCCGCTGGAGACCCGGCAGGTGCTGGGGCTCGCTCTGACCGCGTGTGCCAACGCCCCCCTGGGTGAACCCCAGTTCGGCGTCTTCCGGATGTGATGTGAGGACCTCCATGTTCAGCACTGTTCTGGTCGCCAACCGTGGCGAGATCGCGGTCCGGGTCATCCGGACCCTGCGCGAGCTCGGCGTGCGGTCGGTCGCCGTCTTCAGCGACGCGGACGCGGACGCCCGTCATGTACGGGAGGCCGATACGGCGGTACGGATCGGGCCCGCGCCCGCCGCCGAGAGCTACCTCTCCGTGGACCGGCTGCTGGACGCCGCCCGGCGCACCGGCGCCGAGGCCGTCCACCCCGGATACGGGTTCCTCGCCGAGAACGCGGGCTTCGCGCAGGCGTGCGCGGAGGCCGGTCTGGCCTTCATCGGACCGCCCGCCTCCGCCATCTCGCTGATGGGCGACAAGATCCGGGCCAAGGAGACGGTCGCGGCGGCCGGTGTGCCGGTCGTACCCGGCTCCTCGGGCAGCGGACTCACCGACGCCCAACTGGCCGACGCCGCACGCGAGATCGCCATGCCCGTCCTGCTGAAGCCCTCGGCGGGCGGCGGCGGCAAGGGAATGCGGCTCGTGCGCGACGAGGCGCTGCTCGCCGACGAGATCGCGGCGGCGCGGCGCGAGGCCCGTGCCTCCTTCGGCGACGACACCCTGCTCGTGGAGCGGTGGATCGACCGGCCGCGCCACATCGAGATCCAGGTCCTGGCCGACGGCCACGGAAACGTGGTGCATCTGGGCGAGCGCGAATGCTCGCTCCAGCGCCGCCACCAGAAGATCATCGAGGAGGCGCCCTCGGTCCTGCTCGACGCGGAGACCCGGGCGGCCATGGGCGAGGCGGCCGTCCAGGCGGCCCGCTCCTGCGGCTATGTGGGCGCGGGCACGGTGGAGTTCATCGTTCCGGGCAGCGACCCCTCCTCGTACTACTTCATGGAGATGAACACCCGCCTCCAGGTCGAGCACCCGGTGACGGAGCTGATCACCGGCCTCGACCTCGTCGAGTGGCAGCTGCGGATCGCCGCCGGTGAGCAACTGCCGTACAAGCAGGACGACATCACCCTCACCGGCCACGCGATCGAGGCCCGGATCTGCGCCGAGGACCCGTCCCGGGGCTTCCTGCCCTCGGGCGGCACGGTGCTGCGGCTGAACGAGCCGCAGGGCGGCGGGGTCCGCACGGACTCCGGGCTCAGCGAGGGCGTGCCGGTCGGCAGCACGTACGACCCGATGCTCTCGAAGGTCATCGCGTACGGCCCCGACCGGGCGACGGCCCTGCGCCGACTGCGCGCGGCCCTCGCGGACACGGTGGTGCTCGGCGTCCCGACCAACGCGGGATTCCTGCGCCGGCTGCTCGCCCACCCGGCCGTGGCCGCGGGCGAGCTGGACACCGGGCTGGTGGAGCGCGAGGTGGCGGGGCTGATCCCGGACGGCGTACCGGAGGAGGTGTACGGGGCGGCGGCGCTGCTGCGGCAGTCCTCCCCCGCCACGCCCCCGGACGTCTGGGCCGACCCGTTCTCCGCACCCAGCGGCTGGCGCCTCGGCGGCACTCCGGCCACGATCGTCCGCCACTTCCGCGTCCCCGGCCACGAGCCGGTACGGACCGGTCTGCGGCCGGGCACGACGGGGGCCGGGCTGACGCTCGGGCCCACCGTGGACAACGGGCCGGCCGAGGGCGTCCAGGTGGACGCCTGCGGGCCGGTCCCGCCGCAGCCCGGCGCACGGGCGGCCCGGCTCGTCGACGGGTCCTCGCATCGCGTCACCGTCGAGATCGACGGGCTCACCCACACCTTCGACCATGCCGCCTCCGCGGAGGGCACCTGGCTGGGCAGGGACGGCGACACCTGGCACGTCCAGGACCACGACCCGGTGGAGGCGTCCCTCAGCGGCGCCGGCCGCGCCGGGGTCGACACGCTCGCCGCGCCCATGCCCGGGACCGTCACCGTGGTGAAGGTGGCCGTCGGGGACGAGGTGACCGCCGGGCAGAGCCTGCTCGTCGTCGAGGCGATGAAGATGGAGCACGTCATCTCCGCGCCGCACGCCGGGACCGTGACCGAACTCGATGTCACGGCGGGCGCCACCGTCGCCATGGACCAGGTGCTGGCCGTCGTGACCGCCACGGAGGAATCATGACCGAGGGACTTCCCATGCAGGTCCCGGCCGACGGGCTGCCGGCCCGGGTCCGTATCCACGAGGTCGGGGCCCGCGACGGACTCCAGAACGAGAAGGCCGTCGTCCCGACCGAGGTGAAGGCGGAGTTCATCCGCCGGCTGGCCGTCGCCGGGCTCACGACGATCGAGGCGACCAGTTTCGTCCACCCGAAGTGGGTGCCCCAACTGGCCGACGCCGAGCAGCTGTTCCCGATGCTCGGCGACATCGCGGACGTGGGGGACGTCGCGCTTCCCGTCCTCGTACCCAACGAACGCGGCCTCGACCGGGCGCTCGCGCTCGGTGCCCGGCGGATCGCGGTGTTCGGTTCGGCGACCGAGACGTTCGCCGCGCGCAATCTCAACCGCACGGTCGACGAGTCGCTCGCCATGTTCGAACCGGTCGTCGCCCGCGCCAAGGCCGACCGGGTCCATGTGCGCGGCTACCTGTCGATGTGCTTCGGCGACCCGTGGGAGGGGCCCGTCCCCGTCCACCAGGTCGTCCGCGTCGCCCGGGCCCTGATGGACCTCGGCTGCGACGAGCTCTCCCTCGGCGACACCATCGGCGTCGCCACCCCCGGCCATGTCCGGGCCCTGCTCTCCGCCCTCAACGAGCAGCGCGTCACCACCGACACCATCGGCGTGCACTTCCACGACACGTACGGACAGGCCCTGTCCAACACCCTCGCCGCGCTGCAGCACGGGGTGACGACCGTGGACGCCTCGGCGGGCGGGCTCGGCGGCTGCCCGTACGCGAAGAGCGCGACCGGAAATCTCGCCACCGAAGACCTCGTGTGGATGCTCGAAGGTCTCGGCATCCACACCGGGGTCGACCTCGCCGAGCTCACCGCCACAAGCGTGTGGCTCGCCGAACAGCTGGGCCGGCCCAGCCCCTCCCGTACCGTCCGCGCCCTCTCCCACAAGGAGCAGTGATCCCTCCCATGTCTCTGGACCACCGGCTGACCGCCGAGCACGAGGAACTGCGACGCACCGTCGAGGCGTTCGCGCACGACGTGGTCGCGCCGAAGATCGGCGACTTCTACGAGCGCCATGAATTCCCGTACGAGATCGTCCGCGAGATGGGACGGATGGGCCTGTTCGGTCTGCCGTTCCCGGAGGAGTACGGCGGCATGGGCGGGGACTACCTCGCTCTCGGCATCGCCCTCGAAGAGCTGGCCCGGGTCGACTCGTCCGTGGCGATCACCCTGGAGGCCGGCGTCTCACTGGGCGCCATGCCGGTCTTCCGCTTCGGCACGGAGGAGCAGAAGCAGCAGTGGCTGCCGCGGCTCTGCGCCGGCGAGGCGCTCGGCGCGTTCGGCCTGACGGAGCCGGGGGCCGGCTCGGACGCGGGCGGCACCCGCACGACGGCGGTGCTGGACCAGGCCACCGGCGAGTGGGTCATCAACGGCTCCAAGTGCTTCATCACCAACTCCGGCACGGACATCACGGAGCTGGTCACGGTGACCGCGGTGACCGGCCGCAAGGAGAACGGCGCCCCGCGCATCTCCGCGATCATCGTGCCGTCCGGCACCCCCGGCTTCACGGTCGCCGCCCCGTACTCCAAGGTCGGCTGGAACGCCTCGGACACCCGCGAGCTGTCCTTCAGCGACGTCCGGGTCCCCGCGGCGAACCTGCTCGGCGAGGAGGGCCGCGGCTACGCGCAGTTCCTGCGCATCCTGGACGAGGGCCGGATCGCCATCTCGGCCCTGGCGACGGGCCTGGCCCAGGGCTGTGTGGACGAGTCCGTGAAGTACGCGGCGGAACGGCACGCCTTCGGCAAGCCGATCGGAGCCAACCAGGCCATCCAGTTCAAGATCGCGGACATGGAGATGCGGGCCCACATGGCCCGCATCGGCTGGCGCGACGCGGCCTCACGGCTGGTGGCGGGCGAGCCCTTCAAGAAGGAAGCGGCGATCGCGAAGCTGTACTCGTCGACGGTGGCGGTGGACAACGCCCGCGAGGCGACGCAGATCCACGGCGGCTACGGCTTCATGAACGAGTACCCGGTGGCCCGCATGTGGCGCGACTCCAAGATCCTGGAGATCGGCGAGGGCACGAGCGAGGTGCAGCGGATGCTGATCGCACGCGAGCTGGGGCTGCCGGCCTGACGGGTCGAGTTCCGGGCGGGAGGCCGCCGTGCGCGCGGTGACGTGACGCACGGCGGCCTTCCGCTTGGACGCGTCGGCCGAAACTCGTTCGACACAGCTCGCCCCGCCCCGGCAGAGTCCCGTCATGACTCCCCGGCACTGGCCCCTGTACGGCCTTCGCATCCATACGCCCCGCCTGGAACTCCGCCTTCCTGGGCTCGACTTGCTCGACGAGCTCGCGAAGGTGGCCGCCGACGGGGTGCACGCACCGGACAGCATGCCGTTCACCGTGCCGTGGACCGACGGGTCGCCCGCCGAGCGCGGGCGTGCCGTGTACCAGCATGTGCTGGGCACAGTCGCGAACTGGTCCGTACGGAGCTGGACCCTCAGCCTCGCCGTGCTGCACGAGGGCAAGGTCGTGGGACGGCAGGACCTGATGGCGGCCGATTTCGCGGTGAAAGGCGAGGCCGAAACCGGTTCCTGGCTCGGGCTCGCGCACCAGGGGCAGGGCATCGGCACCGAGATGCGGGCAGCCGCGCTGCATCTCGCGTTCGCCGGACTCGGTGCCCGGTACGCGGTCTCGGCCGCGATGACCGACAACCCGCGTTCGCTCGGCGTCTCGCGGCGCCTCGGCTATCTTCCCGACGGTCTGGATATCGGCGCCGTACGCGACGAGCCCGTCACCCTGCAGCGGCTGCGGCTGGCACGCGCCCGCTGGGAGGAGTACCGCAGCGTCGACGTCACGATCGAGGGACTCGACGCCTGCCGGGCGGAGTTCGGCGCATGAGCCTCCTCGTCCATACGTATCTGCCCCGCGCGGACGGCGGTCACGACTTCCTCGACGACCCTCCGAACGGCCGCGACCTGGCCGGGTTCGAGAGCTGCCGGACCAAGCTGTGGGGTGCGGAGCCGGTCCGGGCGCTGGGAGCCCGGTTCTTCCCGCTGCTCGCGACCGGAAATCTGTACGTCGAGCCGGAGGACGTCCAGGACTTTCTCGCCGAGTGCGAACTGCTGCGCCCGCATGCTGCGGCGCTCGCGGCACATGGCGGTTACCACGCCGACTACGTCGCCGAGCGGCTGGCCAACATCACGGCGGCCGGGGTGAGGGCGCTCGGCGTGGGCGGCGGGGTCATCGTCTGGTAACCGGTCCGCGTCTGCGAGCAGCCTCAGCCCACGTCGGCACCGATCCTCCCGGCGACGAACCGGGCCACAGGAACCGCCTGGCGCACGCACAGAGTCGCCTGCCGGCGCGCCACCGTGGTCCTGGCCAGGTCCACGCCTTCCACGAGGCGGTCCGCGAGATAGCGGACCACCTCACGCTCTCCCCGTGTATTGAGGTCCGCGGGCACGGCGATCTGTATTGCGGCAGCGTATTCAGTACCAGCCATGTGCGGCGCGAGGGGAGCGCTGTACGCAACGCTTCGACCGCAATACGGACTGCCGCGGACGTGTCTGTCATGCCCGCCCCAAGGCCGTCAGCCTGATCAGTACCAGCCAGGTGTGCTCGTCAGGTTGCACGTACGCGGACTCGACCCGGTCGTCGTCCGCCGCCCGTCGTGATCCACTCCGTGGGCTGTCCTGTCGCTTCCAGTCGGTGGGGACGGCAACGGGCCCCGGGGCTGGTGATCCCTGGGGCCCGTCGTGTCGTGCTGGGTCAGCCCTCGTCGTGGACGTGCTCGGCCACGAATCGGGCCTTGGGCACCGCCTGGTCGACGGCGAGCGTCGCCTTGCGGCGCGCCACCGTGGTCCTGGCCAGGTCCACGCCTTCCACGTGGCGGTCCGCGAGATAGCGGACCACCTCACGCTCTCCCCGTGTATTGAGGTCCGCGGGCACGGCGATCTGCATCGCGATCAGGCGGTCACGCCGCGAGAGCGTGCCCGTGCGCGTTCCCTCGTAGTCGGGGGCGATGAGCGGGCCCGGTACGTGGAAGACCACGTCCACACCCGTTTCCTCATCGGTCGGCCGCCAGGGCGCCTCGTCGGCCAGCCGGGCGAGCAGTCCGACGCCGTCCGAGACCGGCCTGTTGCGGGCGGTGGGACCGCCCACAACAGCACCGATGAACAGCGGCGCCCAACGCCCTTGCGCTGCAGGCTTCACAGCCGCAGTCGGCCCACGTGCCTCAGCACGTCCGCCCATGGGTCGTCGAGCCCGGACGCGGAGAGCCGCACGTACTCCGGGCCCGCCATCCACTGCAGGAAGAACGTCGTGAAGTCCTCCGCTGCCTTCTCGAACGCGGACGACATCCACCATGCGACCCCGGTGTCCGGGAAGTACCAGACCGCGCCCGTCGACCGGTTGACGAAGAACGGCTCGTCGGAGACGACGCCGGGGCAGAACCATTCCTTGCGGTCGAGGGTGACCGGGGCCCCCTCGACCGGGTCGGCGTGGAACTGCATACCGTCGACCGTGGCGGAACCGAAGACGGTGACGTCACCGCAGGTCGCGCCGTCCGCCGCCGTGAGGAACTCCCGGACCTGTCCCGGCAGTCCAGCCCCGATTCGCTCGGGGCCGGCTCCGGCAGGCAGCGAGTTCATCATGCGCCACTCCTCCTGGGTGGAGATCGCAGCGCGCAACTCCTCCACGACCCGCCGAAGCTCGCCATTCACCGTGTCACACCTACCATTCGACCTTGATCTTGATCGGGGTGAAATCATCCAGGTTCTTGATCTGCGGCCAGATCTGCTGGGTGCCGATGTGCCAGTTGGTGAACCGGTCCAGCATCTTGAGGTTACTGGCCGCGTCGGCACCGCCGAGTTGCAGCTCATGGACGTGGTCGGGGTCCATCCGGTTGAGAATCCGGTCCTTGAGCTTGTCGGCGAAGGCCGGGTTCGTCGACCCGTACTGGTCGTAGACCCGCTTGATCAGGTCGCCCTTGTAGTTCTTGGTGATTTGGCTGTTGCGCTTAACCGGGTTGGGGGCCTTGAAGAGCTTCCCCTGGTCGCTCAGCTTCTGCAGGGCGGCCGCCTTCTTGGCGAACTCGACCTTCGACATCCCCTGCTCGTACTTGACCGTGACTTCGGTCGGTCCGCAGTTCGCGTTGTGTACGAGCAGACTCTGTCCGGCCACGGCCACGTAGTAGGTGTGGACGCCGTCGACGGTCAGATTGTGGACGCGTGCGGTGCGGTGCTGGTGATCGACGGCGGTGACCTGTACCCAGGTGCCACTGGAGGTACGCAGCCACGCACCGGGTTCGAGGTCGACGGCCTCCACCCAACGGCCCGCGTCGGGCAGCCAGTAGGTGTGCGCCTCGGTGGACGTGATGTTGGCGGTCTTCCTCCCGTCCCGGCCGTCCACGTCGACGGTCAGCGTGACAAGGTCCTTTCCGCCCTTACTGCTGAGGGTGTCGGTCACCTCCCGGCTGCGGGTGTCACTGGACTCGACGTCGGTGGAGAGGACGTGGTCGCCCTCGCGCAGCTCCTCGATGGCCTTGGTGGAGCCGTCGGCCATCACCACCCGAGTGCCGGGAACGAAGCTGTTGGTGCACTTGGGGGCTTCGGGCTCCTTCTTAGGAGCGCCGGGCGTATCGCCGTCTGTCTTGCGGGCCGCACTGCTCGCGTCGGCCACGTCGTCGACCTTGTCCGCGCTCTTGCGAACGTCGTTGGCCGTGTCGGCCGCGTCGAGGCCCTTCTTGGCGTACTTACCGGCCTTGATCGCCGTGGCCCCGTAACCCACGAGCGGGATCGCCGAGGCCATGGACAGTGCGGCGTCGACGTAGTTGCCCTCGGCCGCATACCAGATGCCATTGGCGACGTCCGCGACCTCGCCGACCACCGGGATCAGGCCGACGACATCGAGTGCGGCATGGCCGATGTCGGACAGCGACATGCCGAACAAATGCCCGTCGAGCTCCACGAAGCTGACCGGGTTGCCGCCTGCGAAGGCGTAGCGGTTACCGGTGAACGGGTCCGTGGCCAGCGACATGTCGGCGAGCGCCCCGCCGTAGGAGTCGCGGGTCGTGAAGCGGTTCAGACCCGGGTCGTAGTTGCGGAAGCCCATGTCGTACGTGCCGGAGCCCTTGTCCCAGCGGGACGAGTTGAACCGGAAGGCGTTGTACGACTCCTTGCCGGGGTTGCCGGAATCCGGCTTGTCCGCGCCGGTGAACTGCGAGGCGTCGTCCTTGCCGTACGCGGTGTATCCGTACGTCGAACGGGTCTTGCCGTCCTCCTTGGTGATCGCCTCGATGTCACCGCGCGGGCTGGTCGTGTACTGCGAGTACTCCTTGCTGCCGTCGTCCTTGTGCTTGATCTGTGTGGCCTGCTGGCCGGACGGCAGGTACTGGTAGGACTTGTCGGCCTTGCCGTCCAGCTCCTCGCGCAGGACTTGGTTGTCCAGACCGAGGTAGGTGAACGCCGTGGTCTTGGACTCGGCGCCGGAGGTGACCTGGGAGACGGTCCGGTCGAACGGGTCGTAGGTGTAGGACGTGCTCACCGATGCCGCGCCGGAGCCCGCACGGGCCTTCACCTGGCGGTCGAAGCCGTCGTAGGTGTACTTCTGCGCGGTCTGGCCGCCGATGCTGACGGTGTCGAGCCGGCCGAGCGGGTCGTAGTTGTAGGTGGAGGAGACGCCTTCGGCGCTCGCGCTCAGCAGCCGGTTGCGGTCGTAGCGCTGGGTCGTGGTGGTGTCGTCGACCGTCTGCTCGATGACGTTGCTGTTGCGGTCGTAGGTGTAGGACTCGGTGGCCGGCGAGTCACCGGTCTTGTCGACCTTCGTGACCCGGTCCTGGGGGTCGTAGCCGAAGGTGTAGGTGTTGTTGATGTACGCCGCGTTGTCGTCGGCGTTCATCAGCTTCAGTACGTCCTTGGAGCGGTGCCCGTTGGACGAGTACTCCAGGTCGTGCTGGGAGACGACGGTCCCGCCCGAGGTCTTCTCGACTGACTGCTTGACCGAGCCGTCGAGGTAGTAGGACATGCCGAGCGTGTTGCCGTTGGGCCGGGTCTGCTTGAGCAGCTGCCCGCGGGCGGTGTACTCCAGCGTGGTGACCTGCTGGTTGCCCGCCGTCGCCGAGTCCGCGTTGGTGACCTTGGATACCAGTTCGCGTGCGTCGTACTCGATCTTCGACCAGGTCAGATCGTGGGTGGAGGTGACGGGGTTGCCGTTGGCGTCGTAGGTCAGCGCGGTGGTGTTCTTGACCGTTCCGCTCGCGACCTCCTCGACCTTGGAGATGCGGTTTCCGCCGTCGTACGCGATCTTGTACGTGTCGACCTCGGCACCGGAGGAGTTGTCCTTGACCTCCACCATGGCACCGTTGGCGTCGTACTTGTAGGTGAAGTCCTTCTTCTCGGTGTCGGTCTCACCGGTGTTGGCGCGGACCAGCTTCACCGTGTCGGCGAGAACCGTTCCGTTGGCCTGGTCAGTGACGCTGACCTTCTGCGGTCCGTCCTCGACGAACGCGTAGCTGCCGAGCGAGACCCAGGTGCCGGTGTTCTGGGTCTGGTTGACGGTCTTGGTGACTCTGCCGCCGCTGTAATCGATCGTGAACTTGGCGTCGCTCGCGGCCCCCGTCATCTTCGGGTGCCGTACGAGGACCTCGTAGGTGCCGTTCTGCGGGATGTTCAACTGCCACACGAACTGGTCCGCGCCAGAACCGGCAGGATGCGAGTAGGTGTCGTAGCCGTACTGCTGCTCGGCCTGGGTACGCGCCCAGTTGCCCTGAATCGCCGTGTTGTTGAAGTCCGAGCTGTCGACCAGTACCACCTGCTTGCCGACGGGCACCCCGTCGTCCGAGCGGGCCCGCTGATTACCGGAGTCGAAGAAGTCCCAGGTCATGGTGCGCTGCTGGGACCCGCCGGCCGAGGTCATGGTGTTCTTCGTCTGCTGGCCCAGGTCGTTGTACTCATAGGACGTGGTGATGTCCCACGGGTCCTTCGCGGTCCGGGTCCAGCCGTTGTCGAAGTAGCTGTACTCGGTGATGTTGCGGACGCTCTGACCGTCCGACGGCGGGGCCGAGACGGAGCTCAGGTTGCCGACGGAGTCATAGAAGTAGAACGTTGAATCGGGTGTGTTGTAGCGGGTCACATCCTTGTCGAAGGGTGACCGCTCCTCCTTGACCCGGTTCAGTTCGTCGTAGACGGTCTCCGCCGTGAAGTCGGTCGCGTCGTCGGTGGTCTCGACCCCGCGCGGAGTGATGGTCTTCGTGCGGTTGCCCACCTGGTCGTACGCGTATTTGGTGGTGCGATAGGTGATGCCCCCTGAGCCGTCCTTGGCGAACGGCACCTTCGACTCGGCGAGCGCGCCGCGCTCGTCGTACACGGCGAGCGCCTCATTGCCCTCGGAGTCCGTCTTGCCGACGGTGAGTCCATCGAGGTCGTACGCGACGGAGGTGAAGTTGCCGATGGCATCCGTGGTCTTCACGACCCGGTGGTTCAGGTCGTTGGTGAAGGAGGTGGTGTAGTCGTCGGGGTCGGCGCTGGCGTTCTTCTTCGGGTCCGACACCTTGACGATGTTTCCGACGCTGTCGTACGCCGTGGTGACCTTGCCGCCGTCCGAATCCAGCATTTCGACCGGCTGGTACACCGCGTCGTATCTGGTCGTCGAGGTGTGATCCCCGACGGTCGGGGTCTCATTTCCCCGGGGGTCGGTGATCGTGACGACGTTGCCGACCTTGTCGTAGGTGGCGGTCGTCCTGCGAGCCGGAGCGGTTGCCTCGTCTCCGGGCATGGTCGAGTCGGTGAGCTGGTCGGCCTTGTCGTACACGGAGTCGGACAGGGAACCGTTCGGCGAAACCGTCCGTGTGATGTTGTCGTTCGCGTCGTAGACGGGCGCCGGTGTCGTGATGAAGTCCCCGGACGCCTGGTCCTTCGGCTCCTTCTTCTCCAGCGGGCGGGCGAAGGTGTCGTAGGCCTGTGTGACCACGGCACCCTTGGCGTTGGTGACCTTGGTGACGTTGCCGCGCTCGTCGTACACGAAGGTGGACAGGGCGTTCGTGGCGTCGGTGATCGTCGCCGGGAAGCCGATGGGCTGGAAGTCACTGTTGACGGTCGCGTGGCCGTTGGCATCGATCGACTTCGTCAGCTGGCCGTACGCGTCGTACTCGGACTTCGAGGTGTAGTCGTCCAGGGTCGCCGTCGCGAGGCCCTTGGGGTCGGTGACCGAGGTCACGTTGCCACGGAGGTCGTAGCCGAACCGCCACGTGCGGCCCTCGGGAGACCGCTTCTCGAAGAGATCGGCGATGTGGCCGTTCAGCCCGGTGGAGTAGGTGTAGGTACGAGCCGGGGTGCCGTTCTTGTTGGCCTCGGCGTCCTTCTGCTCCAGCGGGTAGCCGGTCTTCTGGTCGTAGACCCAGGTGGTGTAGGCCCCGTTGGCCTCCTCCAGCCGGGTGACGTTGTTGTCCGGGTCCCAGTTGAGCTTGCTCGTCTCCGACTTGGCATTGGTGATCTGGGTGGCGCGCCCGTAGCCGTCGAGGACCTGCGTCGTGACGTGGTTCTCCGCGTCCGTCACCTTGGTCTCGATCACCGAGCCCGCGGTGCCGTCCGTGTCGGTGTACACGAAGCCCGTGTTACCGCCGAGACGGTCGGTGATCTGCTGGGTGTACCAGTGGAACTTCGGGTCCTCGCCCTCGTTCGGGTAGTAGTAGTCGAGCGAGGTGGCGTTGCCGCGCGGGTCGGTCGTCTTGACCAGCTTGACGTTCTTGTTGCCCTGCGTGGCGTCGTATTCGAAGAGGAACACCTTCGGCTGGGACGAGCCCGCGCCGTCGGTGAGCTTGGTGAGCAGTCCCTTGTCCGAGTACTCGAAGGTCAGCTTGCGCAGCGAGACGTCGGTCATCGACTTGAGGTGGTCGATGATCTTCGGGTTGCTGCTCTCCGCCTTGGAGTAGTAGTCCAGGGTGAGTGTCTGCCGGCCCGCCGGGTCGGTGATGTACCGGAGGAACTTGACCGGCTTGTTGTTGGACTTGCGCTCCTCGTAGGTGAACAGCTGGGTGTTGCCGTTCTTGTCCACCGTCGAGGTCACATAGCCGTCGCAGTCGAAGAAGAACCGCGTACGGTCCGGGCGGGTCAGCGACCACGCCTGCGGGTCACCGTCCTTGTCCGGTGTGCAGTCCACTCCGGAACCCTGTTCCAGCAGGTAGTGCACGCCCGCGGGCGCCTTCCACGACCCGTCCTCCTGCTTGCGGAAGATGTGTGAGGTGCCGTCGCCGTCCGGCAGGGTCACCTCGGTCGGGTGCGGGTTGGGGTGGAAGTCGAGCGCCGCGCCCAGGCGCAGCGGCGAGGCGGCCTGCGCCGACCAGCCGTGGCCGAGGACGGTGTCCGAGGTGTCGAGCGAGTTGTACGCGAAGCGCGCGAAGGTCGAGAGGCCTCGGCCCGGGTTGCTCAGCGCGTTGTACTGCCAGACCGTGTTGCCCGCGTACAGGTTGTTCATCAGCGTGCCACCGCCGCCGGTGTTCTTCCCGCTGTACGAGAAGAACTTCTCCATGCCCAGCTGGTCGGAGGTCGGGTCCTCCACGCGCACGTTCTGCGCGAGCGGCGGGATGGACTCGGTGGCCGAGAGCCAGGTGCCCGTCGTGTTGTTGCGCAGGTCCCACTTGAGGACGTAGTCGAGGCGCTTGTTGCCGGAGTCCGAGTTGATCGGGGTCTTCAGCTGCGCCTTGACCGTGACGGTCTCACCGGGCAGGACGTTCTTCGGCAGCGCCGTCTGCAGCTGGTTGCCGCCGGTGGTGGCGTCCGTGCCGTCGGGCAGGGACCAGGTGTAGGAGAGGGCCTGGTCGGCCGACTTCCACTCCGTCGTGGTGGTGTTGGTGAGGGTGACGTCGATGCCGTACTGGTCGCCCGGGATCATCCGCGACGGGGTGTCGGGGGCGTAGTACGTCGAGTCCGTGGACTTGTCGATGTACGTGACGACGAGCTGGGGCCGCAGCTGCGGCTCCTCGGCCTCGGAGGACAGGAACACGGTGCGTTCCTGCGGCCCGCTCAGGGACTCGTCCTTGAGCCGGATCGCCACGCCCTTGTTGCTCGTGGGCTGGGAGACCCACTGCTGGGCCAGCGAGGTGAGCATCCAGCTCTGGCGCGCGGGGTCGTTGGTGACCTCGCCCACCGTGTCGGCGACGGCCGTGCCCATGTCACCGCCCGGTGCCGTCCACGGAGTGGTGGCGGTGGCGTTGTTCCAGCTCGCGGTGGACTCGTCGAAGTCCTTGGTGAGTCCGCGCAGTTCGTAGACCGCACCGGCGGTACCGGTGGTGGTCAGCGTGCCCCACAGGTCGAGCTGCGCCTCCAGGACGCGAGCCCCGGCGGGGACCTCGCTCAGCGAGGGGAACTTCAGGAGCGCCCGCGTCTTGCCGTAGGTCGCGGAGTTGTTGCCGACCGTCATCCACGGGTGGTTGATTCCCGATTCGGATATCGCGTCGTGGCCGGTGGTGGGCTGGGCGCTGGCGAGCGTCGTGTCCGCCGCGTCGCCCTGGAGGACGACGGTCGTCCGGCCCGCGGTGGGCAGCTTGACGATCTCGGTGGGAGCCGGGATCACCTGCCCGTCCCGCGTCTTCACCGCGACCATGTAGTAGAAGACGTTCCCGAAGGTGTCCGCCGAGTCCGCCGGGGTCGGCGTGGCGGTGGAGTCCGTGAAGGACCTGCTGTTGGGCGCCACGGGCGCGAGCAGGGTCTGCGAGGACGGCGTGAAGGTCTGGAACACGCTGCGGTGTACCTGGTACTCCACGATGTCGTCGGCCGTCGAAACCGTGGACGGGTCGACGTACGCGGACCAGTTCAGCTCGGCGCCGGTGGAGTGGATGACCCTCGGTGCGTCGAGGGTGACTCCGGGGCGGCCCCAGGTCAGCACGAGGCGCGGGAAGTTGGCGCCCTCACCCTTGTACGCGAATTCGGCGGCCTCGTAGCGCGGTCCGCCCATGGGTCCGGTCGCGGACTCGTCGGCGGCCTTGACCACGAAGCCGTTGTTGGTGTTGGTGCCGTTGATCCAGGACTGCACGGTGTCGGTGACACCGAAGGAGTGCCAGGTGTTGACGACCCCCGCCCGCTTGGTGACGGTGCCGCCCTTGGTCAGCCGTACCGCGTCGGCGATGACCGAGGTGGAGGTGGAGGCCGGGCCGTCACCGAGGACGACCTTGCCCGCCGTGCCCGCCTTGAAGGGGTGGCTGCCGAGCGTCTTCCACACGCCGCCCGTACCGGCGGTCTGGTCGACGGTGTACGCCTTGGTGCCGCCGTCGTACGTCACGGTGTAGGGGACGTTGGTGGCACGGTCCGACGCCGGGATGCTGTGGACGTCGACCCGGTAGGTGCCGTCCGAGGGGATCTGCGGCTGCCAGGTGTACGTGTCCCCGGCGACCGTGTCCTTGTTGTACAGGTAGTCCTTGTTGACCGCGTACTGCGTGAACGCGGTGTTCCCGGACGCGGGCCAGGCACCCTTGGCCGCGGTGGCGCCGGTGTCTCCGTCGTCCACGACGACCGAGGTGCCGGAGAGCTCACCCGTGATGTCCTTGGCGCTGTTCCACGTGGCGGTGGTCTCGTCCCAGGCCGAGGTGGCGCGGTGCGCCTCCAGGGGGACGTCCGTGTCGGCCGTGCCGTGCGTCTGGTCGTAGTAGAGCTTCAGGTCGGCGGAGTCGAGCTTCACGCCGGCCGGGACGCCGGTCAGGGGGAACCGCACCAGGGCGCGGGAGGCCCCGCCGAGGCTCGTGGCACCGACGGACAGCCGCCAGTTGCCGTCGTAGTTCTCGGCCGGGTCGTCCGAGGAGATCATCACGTCCTGGGACTGGGTGGACGTCGGCGCGATCGAGATCGTCGGGTCGATCACCACCGGGTACTGCCGCTCGGGGGCGGCCAGCCACTTCGCGTCCGGGCGCAGGACGAGCTCGTACGAGCCCTTCGCGCCCGTGAGCTTCTGCTGGACGGCGTCACTGGAGGACGTGCCGTACGCGGAACCGGCGTCCTTCTTCGCGTCCGTCATGAACGGCGCGGGGATGACCAGCTCGGGGCGCCCGGAGCCGCCGCTCTCGCTGTAGAGGGCGATGGAGCCGTTCTTGAGCTGGTTGGCCGTCAGCCCCTTGGTGTCGAGGGTGAAGGTGTACGCGGCGCTCCCGGCGGGCGGGGCGGCGAGGACGATGTCCTCCTTCACCGAGCCGTGGCCGACGGTGTAGCGGAGGTCCGCTCCCGTACCCAGGGCGCCCGCGTAGGTGACGGCGTTGCCGGACACCTTCGGGGTGAGCTTCGACTCCGCCGGCTTCTTGAGACCGACGGTCACCCAGTGACCGGACTCGGTGGCGAAGCGGACGAGCCGGTCCGGGTCGGAGCCGAACGAAGTCCCGGCGACGTTGGTGGTGTTGGCGTGGCTGAAGCCGTCACGGCCGGTGGGGCGCACCGTCGTGTCGATGGCCTTCCAGTCCTTGCCCGACTCGTAGTGCGTCGGCGTGCCGGAGACCTCGGCCTGGACCCTGCCGTCGGAGAGCTTCCAGTAGCGCGCGCTGGGTGTGCGCCGGTCCTTGAGCTCGGCCGTCCGCTTCGGCTTGGGCGCCTCGCGCCCTTCGGGGAGACGTTGGTTGTCCGTCACCCCCTCGTCGGGGAGCTCGGGTGGCCGGGATCTCTCCCCGTCGCCACCGTCGTCGTCGGCTCCGAACCAGCTTCGCACCCCGTCGACGAGGGCCTTGCCCTCGACCTGGGCGGCGAACGCCGGTTGCGGCAGGCCCGCTAAGAGCAGCCCCACAATCGTGCCGGTCGTCAGATTTCGGCGTGTGCGTCGTCCGAACATCGCGTATGTCACCCTCAGTGCCTTCGGACCGCACCGGACCAGGCTCTTCGCAGGGGTGCGCGAAATGACTGGGTGGTGACGGTCGGTACAGGACCGGCTCCCCAGCGTTCGTCACCGGCGCAAGAGTTGTACTGCGTCTGAAGGGGTTCATGTCAACTGTGAGAACGGATGGGGCATAGCGCACTTAAGGCGCCTTCGTCTCCAGAACCGCCGATAGCCAAGGACCGCATGGAGCCGTGAGGCCGTTGCGGAGCGCAAGCGGGGCGCAGGCGCAACGGGCCTCGGCCCGTACGCCTTCGAGGAGATCAGCGGGCTGGCCGAATAACCCCTTTCCGTCAGGCGTACCGCCCCTACGCCCCGTTCACCAATGGGCAAGGGTAGGCTAACCTTCCTTCGGACCGCCGCTGCCGGGCTCCCCTCGGGAACCCCGGCCCGTTCCGGAGGAGTGCCCGCATGTCCACCGCCACCGCACCCGCCATAGCTCCCTTCCGGTTCTTCGGCCTGACAGTTCTGCGGACCAGACGGCTCGGGCCGTCCATGCTCCGGGTCACCTTCGGCGGTCCCGGCCTCGACGGCTTCGCGGCCGGAGGCCGGGACCAGAGCCTCTCGCTCTTCCTGCCGCACCCCGGACAGTCCGACCCCGTGGTCCCGGTCGACGAGAACGGCGAGTGGTTCGCCGCCTGGCGGGCGCTCCCCGAGGACGAACGGGCGGTCATGCGCTCGTACACGGTGCGGGCCCAGCGCCGCGCGGACGACGGCTCGACCGAGATAGACATCGACTTCGCGCTGCACGCGGACGGCGGACCGGCCTCCCGCTGGGCGACCGCCGCCGCTCCGGGCCTGCGCGTCAAAGCGCTCGGCCCGGCCGTCGAGGACAACACGGCCGTCCGCTTCCGCCCCCCGCAGGGCACCGACTGGGTGCTGATCTGGGCCGACGAGACGGCACTGCCCGCCGCTTCGGCGGCCCTGGAGTGGCTGCCGGCCGGAATGCGCGCCCTGGTCTGGCTGGAGGTCGGGCACACCGAGGACCGCCAGGCCCTCAACACCGCCTCGCGAGCAAAGATCAACTGGCTCGTACGCGGGGAGGGCGCCCCCTCCGCGGTGGACGCCGTCCGCGCCGCGGAGCTGCCCTCCGGGACTCCGTACGTCTGGATCGCGGGCGAATCCTCGGAGGTGCGGGCGCTGCGCCGACACCTCGTGCAGGAGCGGAAGTTCGACCGCAAGCGGGTGACCTTCGTCGGTTACTGGCGCCGCGGGCTCAGCGAGGAGCAGTTGCGCGCCGAAGCAGCCACCGAAGGCGCATGAACCAGACAACTTCCGGACCCAGGAGGGGACGGGGGACGCGGACGTCAAAACTTAGGTTAGGCTAACCTTACTTCGACATCGCACCCTCGTCCCCTTTCTCCTGCCCGGAGGGTTTCGATGAAGTTCCCCTCACCCGGGAGGACCCCCCTCATGCGTTCGCACCTGCTCAACGACTCGACCGCAGAGCACTACCGTCGCTCCGTCACCGCAGGAGTCGAACGGGTCGCGGCCAAACTCGCCGCCACCGAGCGGCCGTTCAGCGGAATCGGCGTCGACGAGCTGGCGCCCGTCATCGACGCGATAGACCTGGACCGGCCCCTGGGCGACGCGTCGGCCGCTCTCGACGAACTCGAGGACGTCTACCTCCGCGATGCCGTCTACTTCCACCACCCGCGCTACCTGGGCCACCTCAACTGCCCCGTCGTCATCCCCGCCGTCCTCGGCGAGGCCGTGCTCTCGGCCGTCAACTCCTCCCTGGACACCTGGGACCAGAGCGCGGGCGGCACGCTCATCGAGCGCAAACTGATCGACTGGACCACCGAGCGCATCGGCCTCGGCCCGGCTGCGGACGGCATCTTCACCAGCGGCGGTACGCAGTCGAACCTCCAGGCCCTCCTGCTGGCCCGTGAGGAGGCCAAGTCCCGCCCGGAGCACTTCAGCCGGCTGCGGATCTTCGCCTCCGAGTGCAGCCACTTCAGCGTCCAGAAGTCGGCGAAACTCCTCGGTCTGGGGCCCGACTCCGTCGTGGCCGTGCCCGTCGACAGCAACAAGCGCATGCAGACCGTGGCGCTGGCCCGCGCGCTGGAGCAGTGCGTCGCGGAGGGCGCCGTGCCGATGGCGGTCGTCGCCACCGCCGGCACCACCGACTTCGGCTCCATCGACCCGCTCCCCGAGATCGCCGCCCTCTGCGAGCGCTTCTCCACCTGGATGCACGTGGACGCCGCCTACGGCTGCGGGCTGCTGGCCTCGCGTACCCGCCGCGGCCTCATCGACGGCATCGAGCGCGCCGACTCGGTCACGGTGGACTACCACAAGTCCTTCTTCCAGCCTGTCAGTTCCTCGGCCGTACTGGTCCGCGACCGGGCGACGCTGCGCCATGCCACGTACCACGCGGAGTACCTCAACCCGCAGCGCATGGCCCAGGAACGCATCCCCAACCAGGTGGACAAGTCCCTCCAGACCACCCGCAGATTCGACGCGCTGAAGCTCTGGATGACGCTGCGCGTCATGGGCGCCGACGGTGTGGGCGAGCTCTTCGACGAGGTCTGCGGACTGGCCGCCGAGGGCTGGCGGCTCCTCGCCGCCGACCCGCGCTTCGACGTCGTCGTCGAACCGCAGCTCTCCACCCTGGTCTTCCGTTTCATCCCCGCGGCCGTCACCGCGCCCGCCGAGATCGACCGGGCCAACCTCTACGCCCGCAAGGCCCTGTTCGCCTCCGGCGAGGCCGTCGTCGCCGGCACGAAGGTCGGCGACCGCCAGTACCTGAAGTTCACCCTGCTCAACCCCGAAACGACCGCGCAGGACATCACCGCGGTCCTCGACCTGATCTCGGGCCACGCCGAGCAGTACCTGGGAGACACCCTTGACCGCGCTTCCTGACCCCCACGACTTCATCGGGATCGGACTCGGACCGTTCAACCTCGGGCTCGCGTGCCTGACCGAGCCGATCGACGAGCTGAACGGCGTCTTCCTGGAGTCCAAGCCGGACTTCGAGTGGCACGCCGGCATGTTCCTCGAAGGGGCCCATCTCCAGACGCCGTTCATGTCGGACCTCGTGACGATGGCCGACCCGACGTCGCCGTACTCCTTCCTGAACTACCTCAAGGAGCGGGGCCGGCTGTACTCCTTCTACATCCGGGAGAACTTCTATCCCCTGCGGACCGAGTACAACGACTACTGCCGCTGGGCTGCCGCGAAACTGAGCAGTATCAGGTTCAACCAGACCGTTCAGTCGGTTACGTACGAGGAGAGCGACGAGCTCTACACCGTCCGCACCGCCGACGGCGTCTTCCGCGCCCGCCACCTCGTCCTGGGCACCGGAACCCCGCCGTACATCCCGGAGGCGTGCCAGGGGCTGGGCGGCGACCTGCTGCACAACTCCCGCTACCTGGAGGAGAAGGCGGCGCTCCAGGCCAAGGAGTCCATCACCCTCGTCGGCAGCGGCCAGAGCGCGGCGGAGATCTACTACGACCTGCTCTCCGAGATCGACGTGCACGGCTACCGGCTCAACTGGGTGACCCGCTCCCCGCGGTTCTTCCCGCTGGAGTACACCAAGCTGACGCTGGAGATGACCTCGCCGGAGTACGTGGACTACTTCCACGCCCTGCCCGAGGAGGCCCGCTACCGGCTGGAGTCCGGCCAGAAGGGCCTGTTCAAGGGGATCGACGGCGAACTGATCGACGCGATCTTCGACCTGCTCTACCAGAAGAACCTGCCGGGCCCCGTCCCCACCCGCCTGCTCACCAACTCCTCGCTGAACAGTGCCCGTTACGAGGAGGAGTCCGGCACGTACACGCTCGGCCTGCGCCAGGAGGAGCAGGGCAAGGACTACTCCCTGAGCACCCAGGGGCTGATCCTCGCCACCGGCTACAAGTACACCCCTCCGGCCTTCCTCGAACCGGTCACCGGCCGGCTGAGACACGACAGCCGGGGCCGCTTCGACGTGGCGCGCAACTACAGCATCGACACCACGGGGCGCGGCGTGTTCCTCCAGAACGCGGGCACGCACACCCACTCGATCACCTCGCCCGACCTGGGCATGGGTGCCTACCGCAACGCGTACATCATCGGCGAACTGCTCGGCCGTGAGTACTACCCGGTCGAGAAGTCCATCGCCTTCCAGGAGTTCGCGATATGAGCCAGGCCATCGGTACCTTCACCATCCGCCCGCTGGACCCCCTGTCCGACGCCGAGCTGGTGCACGGCTGGGTCACCCACCCCAAGGCGTCCTTCTGGATGATGGGCGACGCCCGGCTCCAGGACGTCGAGCGCGAGTACATGGCGATCGCCTCCCACGCGCACCACGACGCCTTCATCGGGCTGCACGACGGGGAGCCCGCCTTCCTCATGGAGCGCTACGACCCGGCCGAGGTCGAGCTCAAGGGGCTGTACGAGGCCGAGCCGGGCGACATCGGGATGCACTTCCTGGTCGCCCCCACCGACACCCCGCTGCACGGCTTCACGCTCGCGGTGATCACGGCCGTGATGAAGGAGCTGTTCACCGACCCCTCGGTGCTCCGGGTCGTCGTCGAGCCCGACGTGCGCAACGGCGCGGTGCACGCCCTGAACAAGGCCGTCGGCTTCGAGATCCTCCGCGAGATCGTCAAGCCCGAGAAGACCGCGCTGCTCAGCGCCTGCACCCGTGAACAGTTCCAGGCCACGACCGGAGGGCTCTCCTGATGCCGGCCATCACCGAAAGCGTCGCCCACCTCTCCCCCGAGCGCTGGGCCGTCGCCAACCGGCAGCTGATCCGCAAGGGTCTCGCCGAGTTCACCCACGAACGCCTGCTGGCCCCCGCCCCGCTCGGTGACGACCGCTACTCGGTACGCAGCGACGACGCGGAGACCGAGTACCGCTTCGCCGCCCGCCGCTTCGCCCTCGACCACTGGCAGGTCGAAGCGGACTCCATCACCCGCCACCGGCACGGCGCCGAACTCCCGCTGGACGCGCTGGAGTTCTTCATCGAGCTGCGCTCGACACTGGGGCTCTCGGAAGAGATCCTGCCGGTCTACCTGGAGGAGATCTCCTCCACGCTGGCCGGAACCGCGTACAAACTGACCAAGGAACCGGCCACCTCCGCCGAGCTCGTCGCCGCGGGGTTCCAGGCGATCGAGACCGGGATGACCGAGGGCCACCCGTGCTTCGTCGCCAACAACGGGCGCCTCGGCTTCGGCGTGGACGAGTACCGCGCGTACGCCCCCGAGACGGCGGCCGAGATCCGGCTGGTCTGGCTGGCCGCCCGCCGCGACCGCGCCACGTTCACCGCGGGCGCCGGACTGGACTACGGGACGCTGATCGCCGGTGAACTGAGCGAGGAGACCCGCGGCCGGTTCGCCGGGACGATGAGTGGTCTGGGTCTCGACCTCGACGACTACCTCCTCATCCCGGTGCACCCCTGGCAGTGGTGGAACAAGCTGTCCGTCACCTTCGCCGGAGAGCTCGCCCAGCAGCACCTGGTCTGCCTGGGCGAGGGCGACGACGCCTATCTCGCGCAGCAGTCGATCCGTACGTTCTTCAACGCCGACCACCCCGAAAAGCACTATGTGAAGACGGCTCTCTCCGTCCTCAACATGGGCTTCATGCGCGGGCTCTCGGCCGCGTACATGGAGGCGACGCCGGCGATCAACGACTGGCTCGCGGGGCTCGTCGAGCGCGACGAACTGCTGCGCCGGGCCCGGTTCTCGATCATCCGGGAGCGGGCGGCGATCGGCTACCACCACCGGTCCTACGAGGCGGCGACCGCCAAGGGCTCCCCGTACCTGAAGATGCTCGCCGCGCTGTGGCGCGAGAGCCCCGTCCCGGACCTTGCGCCGGGCGAGCGGGTCGCCACGATGGCCTCGCTGCTCCACACCGACCACGAGGGCAGCTCCGTCGCGGGTGTGCTCATCGCCGAGTCGGGCCTCACGCCCGCGCAGTGGCTGCGCGGCTACCTGGACGCCTATCTCGTCCCGGTGCTGCACAGCTTCTACGCCTACGACCTGGTGTTCATGCCGCACGGCGAGAACGTCATCCTGGTCATCGAGGACGGGGCCGTACGCCGCACGATCTTCAAGGACATCGCCGAGGAGATCGCGGTCATGGACCCGGACGCGGTGCTGCCGCCCCAGGTCGAGCGCATCCGTGCCGAGGTCCCCGAGGACATGAAGCTGCTGTCGGTCCTCACCGACGTCTTCGACTGCTTCTTCCGCTTCCTGGGCGCGGGTCTGGCCACGGAGGGAATCCTCGACGAGGACACGTTCTGGCGGACGGTCGCGGAGTGCGTGACCGGCTACCAGGAGTCCGTGCCGTACCTCGCGGACAAGTTCAAGCAGTACGACATGTTCACGGAGGAGTTCTCGCTGTCCTGCCTGAACCGCCTCCAGCTGCGCAACAACAAGCAGATGGTCGACCTGACGGACCCGGCGGGCGCGCTGCAGCTGATCGGCACCCTGAAGAACCCGATCGCGGGCTTCTAGGACACGACAACGGTCCCCGGTCGCCGGACGGGCTCGGTTCCGAGCCTGTCCGGCGACCGGGGACGACGGTCACCTCACTCCGCGCCCCAGGGAACCTGCGGCGACCGGTAGTAGTTGATGCCTAGCGCCGAGAACCGCGGCCCCTGCGCGGCGAGCCGGACCTTGTACGACTCCCAGTCGTGCGTGGCCGCGGGGGACCATCCCAGTTCCGCGACCCCCGGCAGCCGGGGGAACGCCATCTGCTCGATCTCCTCGCTGTTCGTCAGCGTCTCCGACCAGAGCGGCGCCTCGACACCGAGGACGGAGTCCGCCGGAACGCCCGCGAGATACGTCGCCGGATCCCAGTCGTAGGAGCGCTGCACCTCGACGTAGCCGGCCCATGCCAGGCCCAGCCGGGTGTTCTGGTCGTACTTCATGTCGAGGTACGTGCGGTCCGCCGGGGACAGCACCAGCTTCGTGCCCTTCTTGGCGGCGTCCGCCACCTGCTGCCGCTCGGCGGCACCGGTCCGGTCGTAGCCCCAGTACTGCGCCACCGCGCCCGCCACCGGCTCCGCCCCGGTCAGCTGGTGCCAGCCGACCACGGTCTTGCCGTACTTCCCGACGATCGCCTGCGCCTTCTCCATGAACGCCACGTAGTCCTCGTGGCTGGTGGAGTGCGCCTCGTCGCCGCCGATGTGGAGATATCTGCCGGGCGTGAGGGCGGCCAGCTCACGGATCACGTCGTCGACGAAGTCGTACGTCACGGCCTTCGGCGCACACAGCGAACTGAAGCCGACACTCGTGCCCGTGTAGAGCGGCGGCGCGACCCCGTCGCAGTTCAGCTCGGCGTACGAGGCGAGGGCCGCGTTGGTGTGGCCGGGCATATCGATCTCGGGCACGACCTCCAGATAGCGCGAGGCCGCGTACTGGAGGATCTCCTTGTAGTCGCTCTTGGTGTAGTGGCCGCCGGGCCCGCCGCCGACCTCGGTGGAGCCGCCGTACTCGGCCAGCCGCGGCCAGGAGTCGATCGCGATGCGCCAGCCCTGGTCGTCGGAGAGATGCAGATGCAGCGTGTTGATCTTGTAGAGCGCGAGCTGGTCGATGTACCGCTTCACCTCGTCCACGGAGAAGAAGTGCCGCGAGACGTCGAGCATCGCGCTGCGGTACGCGTAGCGGGGGGAGTCCGTGAGCGTGCCACCCGCGACCTTCCAGGGCCCGTCCTGGACGCTGTCCTTCTCCACGTCGGCCGGGAGCAGCTGGCGCAGGGTCTGCACCCCGTGGAACAGACCGGCGGGACCGCGCGCGGTGATCGTGACGGAACCGCCGGAGGACTGGAGCCGGTAGCCCTCGGCGCCCAGCGAGGGGTCGGTGGAGCCGAGCCGGAGGCGGATGCCGTCGCTGCCGTCCTGGGCGGTGACGGGCAACGCGTAGCCGGTGGAGGGGCGCAGGAGGTCCGCCAGGTACTCCCCGATCCGCCGGACCTCACCGGAGTCCTCGTCGACCCGGATACGGGTGCCTTCCGTGACGGCGTACGGGGAGCCGCCCGCCTTGACCCGGGCGGGGGCGGGCACGATCTGGCCGAGCGGCCTGGGCGGTTCCGCGGCGGCCGGGGCACTGCCGCCCGGGGCGGCTCCGACGCCGGCGATCCCGGCCGCCGCGACGAGCAGCAGCGAGCCGAACAGACGGGAGAACGTTCTGTGCTGTCTCACAAGGGGGCCCTTTCCTCGGGTTCGCACCTGTGGTTCTCGAGCAACCGAACGGTCACCATCCGTACCGTGCGTATCACGGGTGGGTCAAGGGACTAGACCACTTCGGTCGCATCCCGAGGCGACCCCAACCCGGACGGAGTCAGATTTCCGCGCCTCCCTGCCCGATATCGGGCAGATTTCTTGCGGAATGCTCGCCCGACGCGCAATATCGACGAGTGCTCGAACGCCGCTCGTCACATGACGACCTCATCGACCACCTGGTGCGCAGCACCGCGCTCCAGCGCGGCGAAGCGGCCCGGGTGATCCTCGACGTGCTGGCGTACTTCGACGAGACGACGGATGACTTCGTCCGCCGCCGCCACCGCGAACTGCAGTCGGGCGGCCTGGTGAACGCGGAGATCTTCGAGCGGATCGCGGGCGAGCTGCCGCACCGCGCGGTCGCACCGCCGGAGCTCTCGCTCCGGCAGCTGCGCCGCATCGTCTACGGCTGAGCACTCACTTTGTACGTCGATGGAGGGGCAGAGACTCTATGTGCGGAATCGTCGGTTATATCGGCAAGCGTGATGTGGCACCCCTGCTGCTGGAGGGTCTTCAGCGGCTGGAGTACCGGGGTTACGACTCGGCGGGCCTCGTGGTCACCAGCAAGGCGGCTGCGGGCAAGCCCGGCACCCTGAAGATGGTCAAGGCCAAGGGCCGGGTCCGCGAGCTGGAGGCCCGCGTCCCCAAGCGCTTCGCCGGCACCGCCGGCATCGCCCACACCCGCTGGGCCACCCACGGCGCGCCGAGCGACGAGAACGCCCACCCCCACATGGACGCCGACCACAAGGTCGCGGTCGTCCACAACGGCATCATCGACAACGCCACCGAGCTGCGTGCGAAGCTCACCGCCGACGGCATCGTCTTCCTCTCCGAGACCGACACCGAGGTGCTGGTCCACCTCATCGCGCGCTCCCAGGCCGAGACCCTGGAGGAGAAGGTCCGCCAGGCGCTGAAGGTGGTCGAGGGCACGTACGGCATCGCCGTCATGCACGCCGACTTCAACGACCGCATCGTCGTCGCCCGCAACGGCTCCCCCGTCGTGCTCGGCATCGGCGAGAAGGAGATGTTCGTCGCGTCCGACATCGCCGCGCTGGTCGCCCACACCCGCCAGGTCGTCACCCTCGACGACGGCGAGATGGCCACCCTCAAGGCCGACGACTTCCGTACGTACACCACGGAGGGCTCCACCACGACGGCGACGCCGACCACCGTGGAGTGGGAGGCCGCCTCGTACGACATGGGCGGCCACGACACGTACATGCACAAGGAGATCTCCGAGCAGGCCGACGCCGTGGACCGCGTGCTGCGCGGACGCATCGACGACCGGTTCTCCACCGTGCACCTCGGCGGTCTGAACCTGGACGCCCGCGAGGCGCGCGGGGTCCGCCGGATCAAGATCCTCGGCTGCGGCACCTCGTACCACGCGGGCCAGATCGGCGCCCAGCTGATCGAGGAGCTCGCCCGCATCCCCGCGGACGCCGAGCCCGCCTCCGAGTTCCGCTACCGCAACCCGGTCGTGGACCCCGACACCCTGTACGTCGCGGTCTCCCAGTCGGGCGAGACGTACGACGTGCTGGCCGCCGTCCAGGAGCTCAAGCGCAAGGGCGCACGCGTCCTGGGCATCGTCAACGTGGTCGGCTCCGCGATCGCCCGGGAGGCCGACGGCGGTACGTACGTCCACGCCGGGCCCGAGGTCTGCGTCGTCTCGACCAAGTGCTTCACCAACACGGTCGTCTCCTTCGCCCTGCTCGCCCTGCACCTGGGCCGCATCCGGGACCTGTCGGTCGCCGACGGCAAGCGGATCATCGACGGCCTGCGCAAGCTGCCGGGCCAGATCAGCGAGATCCTCGCCAACGAGGACGAGATCAAGAAGCTGGCCGCCGAGTACGCGGACGCCAAGTCGATGATGTTCATCGGCCGCGTGCGCGGCTACCCCGTCGCCCGCGAGGCATCGCTGAAGCTCAAGGAGGTCTCGTACATCCACGCCGAGGCGTACCCGGCCTCCGAGCTGAAGCACGGTCCGCTCGCCCTCATCGAGCCCGCGATGCCGACCGTGGCGATCGTCCCGGACGACGAGCTGCTGGAGAAGAACCGCGCCGCGATGGAGGAGATCAAGGCCCGCAGCGGCCGCATCCTCGCCGTCGCCCACCAGGTGCAGGAGAAGGCCGACCACACCATCGTCGTACCGAAGAACGAGAACGAGCTGGACCCGATCCTGATGGGCATCCCGCTCCAGCTCTTCGCGTACCACACGGCACTGGCCATGGGCCGTGACATCGACAAGCCGCGCAACCTGGCGAAGTCCGTCACGGTCGAGTAGTCCGCCAGTCCGCCCGTACGGCACGAAGAGCGGCCCCGCACCACGCCACCGTGGGTGCGGGGCCGCTCCGTTCCGGCCGCCGCCGCCTCTGCGCCGGCCGGTCCGCTGCCTCAGCCGGCGGCCGTCACGCCCCGGCCGGCAGCACGCCTGGGCACGGCGGTCGGCCAGTTGGCCAGCGCCGCCGTCGCCCCGTACCAGGCGGCGAGCCCGGCGACCGCGGCGACCCAGCCGCCTGCCTCGCCGAGGACGTCGCTGTCCGCCAACTGCCCGACACCCATGAGCAGAAGCCCCAGGAAGAGCAGTCCGTACATCCCCTGGGCGAGCGGACCGCTGCCCGCCGCCCCGAGGGTGAGACTGAGCGCGAAGAGTGCCCAGAGGAGCAGGAAGAGCCCGGCCGCGTCACCGGAGGACGGCGTTCCCGCGCCGGTGCCCCAGGTGAACCAGAAGGCCCCCAGGCCGGCGAAAGCCGTACCGGCGAAGGCGTTGCCCGCCCGGAACTCCAGGAGTCCGGTGACGAACAGGGTGATACCGCCGACATAGAGCGCGAGCATGACGGCGTCGGCCGCGGTCACACCGTCGATGACTCCGGTGCTTCCGATTCCGAACGCCAACAGAGTGATTCCCAGGGCGAGTTGACCGAGGGTGGTGGTACTGGCGCTTCCCGCGGAGACGTCTTTGTCCACGGCGGGCTCCCTTCAGGTGTGGTGCTGTTTCCACGTACCGTCGGGATACCCTTCACAAGCGCACAATCCACCCCTACGCATCGGTAGATTTACCGCGTACCCAGGGTTTTTGACGCTTCGTCGGTGAACGGGCGGCGTCAGGGGATGACGATGACCGGGCGCTGCGCCCGGCGCGCGAGGCGGCCCGCCACCGAACCGAAGATCCGGCCGACGATGCCGTGCGTGGAGCCGACGACGATGGCGTCCGCCGAGTACTCCCGGCCGACCTCCTCCAGCTCGTGGCAGATGTCCCCGCCGCGCTCGACGAGCACCCACGGCACTTCGGAGAGATAGTCCGCGCAGGCCAGCTCGAGACCGAGGACCTCGGTGCGGTGATCGGGCACGTCGACGAAGACCGGGGGCTCGCAGCCCGCCCAGACGGTGGTCGGCAGCCGGTTGGCGACATGGACGATGATCAGGCCCGAACCGGACCTCGATGCCATGCCGATGGCGTACGCGAGGGCTCGCTCACTGGATGTGGAGCCGTCGAAACCGACCACGACCCCATGTCGGAAGGCGGGATCGCAGGAATGACGTGTTTCTTCTACCGTCTGCGGGTCCGACCGTGGGTCGGCAACCTGCTTGCGGTCTGCGGGTTCAGGGATTTCGTGACCGGCCATCGGTGTCTCGGCGAAGAGAGTCCTCGTGTGGAGGGAGCGGCTTCGGGCGGTACTTCCAGGTCGTAAAGGTGTGTCCGGGAATCATCTTCCCAACCCCATACCCCCAAGGGTACGGCTCCACTCCTCCACAGCCCAGACCCCCGCAAAGCGCGTGCGACGTTGCAGGGAGCATGCCCGAGGCGGCAGCGTATGGCAATGCCGGTTGTGCCGTACACCGAGCCTCACCCGACCGGACGACACCATTCCTCTTACTTTCCCCCGCGCACGGGGGGTCGTCGGTGTGACCCACAGGTACGAGCAGTGACCAGGCGTGGCGCCCGGGCGTTAGCCCGACCGTCACACTGAGCCACCGCAGCTTTCCAGGGAGCCGAAACCGTGCCCGTAGCCGTGTCCGCACCGCCGACCGACCCGACCTCCGGCACGCCCCGCGCCGAGTCCGCCGGAGTCTCCGCGTCACCGGACGCCGTTCGCTGGGGACTGTTCTGGTGCCTGCTCCTCCCGGCCGCCTTCGCGGTCTACGGAACCCGGGCCGGCAGCGCCGCGTCCTTCGCCCTCGGGCTCGCCGCCGTCACCGCGGCCTGCCGGCTCCTGCTCCGCCGGTCCGCACCCGGAACGGCCCCGAGGACGGCCCCCGCACGCACCCGCACAGCCGCCCGACGTGTCGAAGGGGCGCGCCGGGGCAGGCGATGATCGAGGGGTGGTGCGCCCGGTGTGACCGGTTTCCGCGCACACAACCGCTGCTTTTCAGCCAACTTCACTCCCGTGCCCAACTCTTGGTGTTCTGCCCGACCAACCCACATGCCACCAGGCAGGAATAGACCGCGCGGTACGCTTTTACCCAACGTGGACGGGCCATGATCGCGCGACGCACTTCCCTGGGCGCCTCGCGAGTGGAACGCTTCGTGATCGACGGCTTCGCGCCAAGTGGCCTTGTCGACATAGTGCGGGTGGGAGAACGTGTCACTGCGGCACCACGGGACGCAGTAGATTCGATCATGGGACGAAGTCTGCGGACTCGTGCGAGACCGAGGGGAAACGTGCAGGAGCGACAGGCCCGTAAGGACCAGGGAGACGCGAACACCGAGGGGGGCTTAGCGTCATGAGCCAGGACTCCGCCACCGCAACGGAGGCCGCACGGAAGCTGACCGGGCGGCGACGCCGGGAAGTCGTAGCCGTACTGCTTTTCAGCGGCGGCCCTATCTTCGAGAGCTCCATCCCGCTCTCCGTTTTCGGAATCGACCGGCAGGACGCGGGAGTTCCCCGCTACCGGCTGCTCGTCTGCGGAGGCGAAGAGGGGCCACTGCGCACCACGGGTGGACTCGAACTCAGCACACCGTACGGACTTGAGGCGATCAGCAGGGCAGGCACCGTCGTGGTGCCCGCCTGGCGATCCATCACATCACCGCCGCCCGCGGAAGCGCTGGACGCGCTGCGCCGTGCCCACGAAGAGGGCGCGCGCATCGTCGGACTGTGCACCGGGGCGTTCGTCCTCGCCGCGGCCGGCCTGCTGGACGGCCGGCCGGCGACGACACACTGGATGTACGCACCGACGCTGGCCAAGCGCTATCCGTCGGTGCACGTCGATCCGCGTGAGCTCTTCGTCGACGACGGCGACGTACTCACCTCCGCCGGCACGGCCGCCGGGATCGACCTCTGTCTGCACATCGTCCGCACGGACCACGGCACGGAGGCAGCCGGGGCACTCGCCCGCCGGCTCGTCGTACCACCGCGCCGCAGCGGCGGCCAGGAGCGCTATCTCGACCGGTCCTTGCCGGAGGAGATCGGCTCCGACCCGCTCGCCGAGGTGGTGGCCTGGGCGCTGGAGCATCTCCACGAGCAGTTCGACGTGGAGACGCTGGCGGCGCGCGCCTACATGAGCCGACGGACCTTCGACCGGAGGTTCCGCTCGCTCACCGGCAGCGCACCGCTCCAGTGGCTCATCACCCAGCGGGTGCTGCAGGCGCAGCGGCTGCTGGAGACCTCCGACTACTCGGTCGACGAGGTCGCGGGCCGCTGCGGATTCCGCTCCCCCGTCGCGCTGCGCGGGCACTTCCGCCGCCAGCTGGGCTCGTCGCCGGCCGCCTACCGGGCGGCCTACCGGGCCCGTCGTCCGCAGAGCGGAGGACTGGAGAGCATCGCCCACGCGATCGACCCGGTCGTGCCCGCCCAGGGGACGGTCACGGCCCGACGGACCGCACCGCCCGGGCCGACCCCGGTCGGCGTGGCCTCCGGCGGCTCGGCGGACCACCTGAAACCGGGCTCTGACGCGTACGCGCCGGGGCGCCCGGCCCTGCCGGGGCAGCGCAGCGCCCCGTAGGGTGGGGCACATGAACGACCGTATGGTGTGGATCGACTGCGAGATGACCGGGCTCTCGCTGACGGACGACGCACTCATCGAGGTGGCCGCGCTGGTCACCGACTCGGAGCTGAACGTGCTCGGCGAAGGGGTGGACATCGTGATCCGCCCGCCGGACGCGGCCCTGGAGACCATGCCCGAGGTGGTGCGGCAGATGCACACCACCTCGGGGCTCCTCGACGAGCTTGCAGGGGGCACGACCCTGGAAGCCGCCGAGGAGCAGGTCATGGCCTATGTGCGCGAGCACGTGAAGGAGCCCGGCAAGGCCCCGCTCTGCGGAAACTCGGTCGGCACCGACCGGGGCTTCCTCTCGCGGGACATGCCGTCGCTGGAGGGCTACCTCCACTACCGGATCGTCGATGTGTCCTCGGTCAAGGAACTGGCGCGCCGCTGGTACCCGAGGGCGTACTTCAACAGTCCGGAGAAGAACGGCAACCACCGGGCACTGGCGGACATCCGGGATTCGATCACGGAGCTCCGCTACTACCGGGAGGCGGTCTTCGTGCCGCAGCCCGGTCCCGACTCGGCCCGTGCCAAGGAGATCGCGGCGCGTCTCTCGGCCCCCGCGGAGTAGAACGACGACCCTGGTCACGGGCCTTTCGGGGCCCGTGGGCGGGGCGGAAACAACCGGGGCGCGAGCACCCTCCCGGACCCTGTACACTTTTTCTCGGCCGGTCGGAAAAGCGACCGGGCGACATGGTGGGTATAGCTCAGCTGGCAGAGCACCTGGTTGTGGTCCAGGATGTCGCGGGTTCAAGTCCCGTTACTCACCCTGAAGGAAGGGCCCCGGTCTTCGGACCGGGGCCCTTCTCGTTGCGCCGACGCCCTTCCTGTCATCTGTGACCCGGGTCACGGATGACAGGAAGGGCGTCTCCGTGTCCGGTCAGGAGGATTCCCGTACGACCAGCTCGGTGGGCAGCACGATCCTCGGGCGGTCCTCGGAGGTGCCCGCGATCTCCTGGAGCAGCACGCGGGTCATGGTCCGGCCCATCTCCTCGGTGGGCTGCCGGACGCTCGTGAGCGGCGGGTCCATGTGGCGGGCGACGGCCGAGTCGTCGAAGCCGATCATGGCGATGTCCTCCGGGACGCGGCGGCCGGCCTCGCGCAGGACCTGACGGGCCCCCGCCGCCATCACGTCGGACGCGACGAAGACCGCGTCGACGCCGGGGCAGCGGTCGAGGAGCTCCCGCATGGCGCGGGCGCCGCCCTCCTCGGTGAAGTCCGCGGGGGCGATCAGGCGCTCGTCGGGGGCCAGGCCCGCGGCGGCGACGGCCTCGCGGTAGCCGTCGAGGCGGCGCTGGGCGCCGTACACGTCGAGGCGCCCGGTGATCGTGGCGATGGAGCGGCGCCCTCGGGATATCAGGTGACCCACGGCCATGCGGGCACCCTCGAAGTTGTCGGAGTCGACCGAGGCCAGGGGTTCGGTGGCGTGCCTGCGACCGCTGATCACACAGGGCATCCCCAGCTGTTCGAGCAGGTCGGGAAGCGGGTCGTCGGCGTGCACGGCGACCAGCAGGACACCGTCCACGCGGTGCGCGGTCAGATACTGGGCCAGCCGGCGGCGCTCGCGGTCGTTGCCCGCGAGGGTGAGCAGCAGCTGCATCTCGGTGTCGGCGAGGGCCGCACCGACCCCGCGCACGATGTCGGAGAAGTACGGCTCGGCGAAGAACCGGGTCTCGGTCTCGGGCACGACGAGCGCGATCGCGTCCGTGCGGTTGCCCGCCAGGGCGCGGGCGGCACGGTTGGGCACGTAACCCAGTTCGTTGACCGCCGCCTCGACCGTGGCCCGGGTGGAATCACTCACGCGCGGTGAGCCGTTGATCACGCGGGAGACCGTCCCGCGGCCGACTCCCGCCTTCGCCGCGACCTCCTCCAGTGTGGGCCGCCGCCCCTGCCGTCCACGAACAGTCATGGCTGCCCCTCCCAGTCGTCGAAAATTTCTCACAAGCCGATAACTGAAACAAGTCTCGCCGTCCGGTCCCTTGACACCCTCCCAGCGAGCCGCAACCCTTCAACACATCACGTATGGGAGCGCTCCCACCGTACCTGACTCATACATCTCCCGCACGTCCCTCACCTGGACCACAGCGCGAAACAACGTACGGACGCGTTCGCGCAGTTGGGCCGGGGAGGGCACGCACGGGGCACAAGGAGGCCGCAATGCGCACTTCTGTCTTCACCCGGGGTACGACCGCACCACCGCCACGCCGCGCTTTCCGCCGTGCAGTGGTCATCGCAGCCGTCGCCGCCCTCGGCGCCGGCCTGCTGGCCGGCTGCGCCGAGGATTCCGAGGACGCCTCGTCCAGCCCGTCCTCCGGCGGCGGGAAGGGGAAGACGACGATCACCGTCGGCGTCTTCGGTGCCTTCGGTCTGAAGGAGGCGGGGCTGTACGACGCGTACATGAAGCTCCACCCCGAGATCAACATCGAGCAGACGTCGATCGAGCGGAACGAGAACTACTACCCGCAGCTGCTCACCCACCTCGCCTCGGGCAGCGGTCTCGCCGACATCCAGGCGATCGAGGTCAACAACATCGCCGAGATCGCCCAGACGCAGTCCTCCAAGCTGGTGGACCTGGGCAAGACCGCCGGGGTGAAGAAGGAGAACTTCCTGGAGTGGAAGTGGTCCCAGGGCACGGACAAGAGCGGCAAGACCGTCGCGCTCGGTACCGACATCGGACCCCAGGGCATCTGCTACCGCAAGGACCTCTTCGAGAAGGCCGGGCTTCCCACCGACCGCGAGGAAGTCGGCGCGCTGTGGGCCGGTGACTGGCAGAAGTTCCTCGCCGCGGGCGAGAAGTACAAGGCGAAGGCACCCAAGGGGACCTCGTTCGTCGACTCCGCCTCCGGGCTGATGAACGCCGTGCAGGGTGGCTCCGCCGCGCGCTACTACGACGAGGACGGGAAGGTCATCTACAAGACCAACCCGGCGGTCAAGGACGCCTGGGACGTCGCTGCCGAGGCGGCCGACCTCGGTCTGACGGCCAAGCTCCAGCAGTTCCAGCCCTCGTGGGACCAGGCCATCGTGAACGGCACCTTCGCCACGATCTCCTGCCCGCCGTGGATGATCGGCTACATCAAGGACAAGGGCGCCGAGAAGACCGAGGGCAAGTGGGACGTCGCCGCGGCACCCAAGAGCAGTAACTGGGGCGGTTCCTTCCTGACCGTGCCCGAGGCCGGCAAGAACAAGGAGGAGGCCGCCAAGCTCGTCGCGTGGCTGACCGCCCCCGAGCAGCAGGCCACGTTCTTCGCCAAGCGGGGCAGCTTCCCGAGCGCGCAGGCCGCGTTCTCGCTGCCCGAGGTCGCCGACGCCAAGGACCCGTACGTCAACGACGCCCCGATCGGCAAGATCTTCTCCGACGCCGCCAAGAACATCCCGGTGACCGTCGTCGGCCCGAAGGACCTGATCATCGCCCAGAACCTGGCCGATGTCGGCATGCTCCAGGTCGACCAGAAGGGCGTCTCGTCCGAGGACGGCTGGAACGCCGCGGTGAAGGCGATCGACAACGCCCTGGAGAAGTGACCTCCGGTGAGCGGAACGACTAGCAAGTCCCGCACGGCCGCGCCCCTCTCCGAGGGGGGCGCGGCCCCGCGCCGCGTGGGCGGCAGCGGCTCCCCGGGCCCCGTCCGCAGCGAGCGGCGCAGCCGCCTGTACCGGTGGGACCTGAAGTGGAGTCCGTACGCCTTCGTGGCCCCGTTCTTCGTCTTCTTCCTGGCCTTCGGCCTGTTCCCGCTGATCTACACGGGCTGGGCCTCGCTCCACCAGGTCGAGCTGACCGCCCCGAACGACATGGAATGGATCGGGCTGCGCAACTTCTCCAGGCTGATGGAGGACGAGTTCTTCTGGAACGCGCTGCGCAACACCCTGACCATCGGGGTCCTCTCCACGGTCCCGCAGCTGCTGATCGCCCTGGGTATCGCGCATCTGCTCAACTACCGGCTGCGCGGCTCGATGTTCTTCCGGGTCGCCATCCTCACGCCGTACGCGACGAGTGTGGCCGCGGCGACGCTCGTGTTCGTGATGCTGTTCGGCCGTGACATCGGGATGGTCAACTGGGTGCTGGGTCAGGTCGGTTTCGGCCCGGTGGACTGGGAGAACGGCGAGTGGACCTCGCAGCTCGCCGTCTCGACCATCGTCGTCTGGCGGTGGACCGGCTACAACGCGCTGATCTATCTGGCGGCGATGCAGGCGATCCCCAACGACCTCTACGAGTCGGCGGCCCTGGACGGCGCCACCCGCTGGCAGCAGTTCGTCCATGTGACGATCCCGTCGCTGCGGCCGACGATCCTCTTCACCTGCGTGGTGTCGACGATCGGCGCGACCCAGCTCTTCGGTGAGCCGCTCCTGTTCAACCGGGGCGCGGGTGCCACCGGCGGGGCCAACCACCAGTTCCAGACGCTCGGTCTCTACCTGTACGAGCAGGGCTGGGTCAATCTCCACCTCGGCCGGGCCTCGGCCATCGCCTGGACGATGTTCCTGATCCTTCTGCTGATCGGCGCCGTCAACTGGCTGGTCGGCCGTCGTCTGCGCAAGAGCTCATGAGGGGCGACACGATGACAACCCTGATTCCGGCGGAGCCGGTGAGCCCGCCGAAGGCGCCGCCGGGCAAGCGGAAGCGGCGGCGCGGCGGGGAACGCGCCGGCAAGCAGCTGTACGGCGGCAAGTTCACCTACGCGGTGCTGATCGTCTTCACGGTGGGCTCGCTCTTCCCCCTGGTGTGGACGGCGATCGCGGCGTCCCGCAACAACCACCGGCTGGCGCAGAATCCGCCGCCGTTCTGGTTCGGCGGCAATCTCTTCAAGAACCTGGAGATCGCCTGGACCGACGCCAACATGGGGTCGGCCCTGATCAACACGGCGATCGTCGCCGGTTCCATCACCGTGGGCACGGTCGTCTTCTCCACGCTGGCGGGCTTCGCCTTCGCCAAGCTCCGCTTCCGGTTCAAGAACGTCCTGCTGCTGCTGGTCATCGGCACGATGATGGTGCCGCCGCAGCTCAGCGTCGTACCGCTGTACATGATGATCGCCAAGCTGCAGTGGACCGATCAGCTCCAGGCCGTGATCCTGCCGACCCTGGTGAGCGCCTTCGGGGTGTTCTTCATGCGGCAGTACCTGATCGGGGCGCTGCCCACCGAACTGATCGAGGCGGCCCGGGTCGACGGGGCCAGCAGTCTGCGCATCGTGTGGCACGTGGTCTTCCCGGCCGCGCGGCCGGCGATGGCGGTGCTCGGGATGCTCACCTTCGTCATGGCGTGGAACGACTTCTTCTGGCCGATCATCGCGCTGACCCAGAACGGGAGTCCCACCGTGCAGGTGGCGCTGACCGGGCTCGGCCGCGGCTACATCCCCGACCAGTCGGTGATCATGGCCGGCGCACTGCTCGGCACGCTGCCCCTGCTGGCCGTCTTCGTGATCTTCGGCAAGCAGATCGTCGGCGGCATCATGCAGGGCGCCGTCAAGGGCTGATCCCCCGCGCCCTCTTTCTCCTTTCTCAGGACTCTCAGGACTCTCACGGAGGCTCTTCATGTCCGCACACTTTCCGCCCGGTTTCCTCTGGGGCACCGCGACCTCCGCCCATCAGATCGAGGGCGCGGTACGGGAGGACGGCCGTACCCCCTCCATCTGGGACACCTTCAGTCACACGCCGGGCAAGACGGAGGGCGGCGACCACGCCGACGTCGCCACCGATCACTACCACCGCCGCACCGAGGACGTGCAGCTGATCGCGGACCTCGGGGTGAACGCGTACCGCTTCTCCGTCTCCTGGTCCCGGGTGCAGCCCACCGGGCGCGGTCCCGCGGTCCAGCGCGGCCTGGACTTCTACCGCCTCCTGGTGGACGAGCTCCTGGAGCGCGGCGTGAAGCCGATGCTCACGCTCTACCACTGGGACCTCCCGCAGGAGCTGGAGAACACCGGCGGCTGGACGGCGCGGGAGACCGCCCATCGCTTCGCCGAGTACGCGGGCATCGTCGCGGAGGCGCTCGGCGACCGGGTGGAGCTGTGGACCACCCTCAACGAGCCCTGGTGCAGCGCCTTCCTCGGATACGGCTCCGGGGTGCACGCCCCGGGACGTACGGAGCCGGTCGCCACGCTGCGCGCCGCCCACCACCTGAATCTGGCGCACGGTCTGGGTACGCAGGCGCTGCGTGCGGCGCTGCCCGCCCGCGCGCAGGTCTCGCTGAGCCTCAACCCGAGTGCGGTGCGGGCGCGGACGCAGTCGCCGCAGGACCTGGACGCCAAGCGCCGGATCGACGCGCTGGCCAACCGGATCTTCTCGGACCCGGTGCTCAAGGGCTCCTACCCGCAGGACCTGTTCGAGGACACGGCCCGGCTGACCGACTGGTCGTTCGTGGAGCCGGGCGATCTCGCGGCGATCAACCAGCCGCTGGACTCGCTGGGCATCAACTACTACACGCCGGCGGTCGTCTCCGACGGCAGTGACCTGGAGGGCCCGCGCCGCGACGGACACGGGGCGAGCGAGCACTCGCCGTGGCCGGGTTCGGAGCACGTCGCCTTCCACCAGCCGCCCGGCGAACAGACCGAGATGGGCTGGTCGATCGACCCCTCGGGGCTGCACGACCTGTTGATGCGGTACACGAAGGAGGCGCCGGGCATGCCTCTGATGATCACGGAGAACGGTGCGGCGTACACCGACAAGGCGGGGGACGACGGTGTGGTGCACGACGAGGAGCGCATCCGCTATCTGCACGGCCATCTGTCGGCGGTCCACCGGGCGATAGCGGACGGGGCCGACGTGCGCGGCTACTTCCTCTGGTCCCTGATGGACAACTTCGAGTGGGCGTACGGCTACGGCAAGCGCTTCGGCATCGTGCACGTGGACTACCCCACCCAGACGCGCACGCCGAAGGCCAGCGCCCACTGGTACGGCGAGCTGGCGAGGTCGGGAGTCCTGCCGAAGCCGCCGACCGGCTGAACGCCACGGACCGGGGCACGGCGGAACGAGGGTGCCGCCGTGCCCCACTCCTGTAATTTCCCCCTTATGTCCCTCTTGATCAGATGTCTGACGGTGTGGGGCTCGTGATCGTCATCCTCGACCACTGAACCGCACGGGAGCGGACGCCACCATGCCCAAGACCACCCTCAGCCGTGAAGAGATCCGGTCCCTCGCCCGGCTCAGCCCGTTCGAGCTGAAGGACGCGTTCATCGCCCTCGCCCGTAACGCGCAGAGCGACAAGCCCGGCCAGAAGGGCAAGACCACCCGGGCCATGCTCAACGCGGGCCGCGGCAACCCGAACTGGGTGGCCACCGGCCCCCGCGAGGCGTACCACGCCCTCGGCTACTTCGCGCTCTCCGAGTCCCGCCGGGTGTGGACGGCGGACAACCTGGGCGGCATGCCGGAGGAGGAGGGCTCCGCCGACCGCTTCGACTCCTTCGTCCGTACGCATCCGGAGCTGCCCGGCATCGAGCTGCTGAAGGCGAGCTTCGACCTCGCGGTCAAGCGGTTCGGCTTCGACCGGGACGCCTTCGTGCACGAGATGGCGGACTCCTCGATCGGCGACAACTACCCCGTGCCAGAACGGATTCTGCGCCACACCGAGGAGATCGTGCGCGGGTACGTCACGGACGAGATGTTCGACCACCGTCCGCCGGAGAACCAGACGCTGAGCCTGTTCGCCACGGAGGGCGGCACGGCGGCGATGTGCTACGTCTTCGACTCGCTGACGAAGAACGGCATCCTGAGGAAGGGCGACCGGATCGCGCTGATGGTGCCGGTCTTCACCCCGTACCTGGAGATCCCCGAACTGGACACGTACGAGTTCGACGTGGTCCACGTCGAGGCGAACCTGTTCACCGAGACCGGGGTGCGCCAGTGGCGCTACCCGCCCGAGGAGATCGCCAAGCTGGCCGACCCGGCGGTGAAGCTGGTCTGCTGCGTCAATCCGAGCAACCCGCCCTCCCTGGCGCTGGCCCCGCACGTCGCCGAGCAGATCGTCTCGATCGTGGCGGAGGAGAACCCGAACCTGATCGTCGTCACCGACGACGTGTACGGGACGTTCGTGGAGGGCTTCCGCTCGCTCGCCGCCGATCTCCCGCGCAACACCCTGCTCGTGTACTCGTACTCCAAGCACTACGGCGCCACCGGGTGGCGCCTCGGGGTGATCGGGCTCCACGACGACAACGTGATCGACGCGATGCTGGCGGCGCGGGGCCCGAACGAGAAGGCCCGGCTGAACAAGCGGTACGGGACGCTCTCCCCGGAACCCGAGAAGATCCGGTTCATCGACCGGCTGGTCGCGGACTCCCGGCAGGTCGCACTGAACCACACCGCGGGGCTCTCCCTCCCCCAGCAGGTGATGATGTCGCTGTTCTCGCTCTTCGACATGCTGGACGAGGGCCAGGCGTACAAGCACCGCATCCGCGCGATCGTCCGGCAGCGCCTGGACCTCCTGCTGGAGGGCGTCCACATGAAGGTCTCCGAGGACCCCAAGCGGGCGGCCTACTACATCGAGCTGGACCTGCTCGCCGAGGCCGAGCGGGTGCACGGCAAGCCGTTCGCCGACTTCCTGGAGAAGAACTACGAGCCGGTCGACCCGCTGTTCCGGCTGGCCGAGCAGACCTCCGTCGTCCTGCTGAACGGCGGCGGCTTCGACGGGCCCGAGTGGTCGGTACGGGTCTCACTGGCCAACCTGGACGACCTCGACTACCTGAAGATCGGCCACCATCTGCGGGCGATTTTCAACGAGTACGCGGAGGAGTGGAAGGCCCGGTAGCAGCCCGTCCGGCGGCTGACGAGGTCTCCGCAATGGGGCGCGCACCCCGGCCGGGTGTGGGGGGACGTGGGGCCCGGCCGGGGCGCGCGGGGGGGGGTGGCGGTCTATAGGGACTACTTGTACGCGCCGAACGCCTTCGTGAAGGCCAGGGGCTCCTGGGCGATCGAGCTGCAACTGGCGTCCGCCGTCGGCTGAGCGCCGCCCGGGCACGCCTTGTCCCGCGTGCCGGACCACATCGCCAGCCGACCGATGCCCTTCTCCTGGGCGAACTTCACCAGCTGGGTGGCATCCTCGACCGTGAAGATCTCGGTGACGACATCGTTGACGCCGATCATCGGCGTGACCGCGACGGCCTTCCACGCGGCGCTGTCGGAGAGGCCGAGCACACCCTTGATCTGCGCCTGGGTGGCCGTGGCCGCCTGGGTGGCGTACGTGCCCATGTCGCCGCTGTACGCGGGGCCGTAGTCCATCGCCATGACGTTGACCGCGTCGACGCGGACGCCGTTCTTCCCGGCGTCGGCGATCAGGTCCACACCCGGCTGGGTCAGCCCCTCGGGCATGACCGGCAGGGTGAAGGAGACGTCCAGCCCGGGGTGCGCCTTCTGGAGCTGGGCGATGGCCTGGGAGCGGCGGGAGTTGGCGGCCGTGTCGGGCAGCGCACCGCCCTCGATGTCGAAGTCGACCTTGGTGAGCCCGTACGCGTCGATGACCTTCCCGTACGCCTCGGCGAGGGCGGACGCGGAGGAACAGTGGAGGGCCAGTTCGGCGCCGGCCGCACCGCCGAAGGAGACCCGGACGTCACCGCCCTTCGCCCGCAGCGCGTCGATCTGCGCGGCGACCTTGTCGTCGCCGAGCCCGGTGACACCGCCCCAGAGGGGGGCGCAGCTGCCGCCGGAGGTGATGAAGGCGAGGTTGAACTCCTTCACACCGGTCTTCGTGACGGTGTCCAGGAGGTCGTACGAGGGGTAGAGCGAGGTGTCGATGTACGGGGCGAAGCCGGCGGAGGTGGTTCCGCCACCGGTGCCGCCCGTCTCGGACGGGGTGGGCACCGGCGTCGTGCTCGGGGTGGCGGTCGGGGCCGGGGTCGCGGTCTCGGAGACCGTGGGGGTGGGCTTCGGCGTGGGGGACGCGGTGCCGGTGGGACGGCCGCTCGGCTCCGGCGTGGTGCCGGGACCGGCCGAGCAGGCGGCCTCGTCGATGAGGCAGCCGGTCGGGTCCGCCGCGGTGCCGGCCGAGGTGGTGACGAAGCCGACCGTGACGGACGCGCCGGGGGCGAGCCCGCCGTCCCAGCTCGCGGGCTTCACCGTGACGTGGCTGCCGCTGACCGTGTGCTCGGCGTTCCAGAGGGAGCTGATCGTCGTGCCCGTGGGCAGGTCGAATTCGAGCGTCCAGTCCGACCGGGACTCGGCGCTGTCGTTCGTGACGACGTACTGGCCCGTGTAGCCACCGGTCCAGCCGCTGGTCCTGGTGTACGTCGCGCCGACCGCGGCGGCCTGGGCGGTGCCGGTCAGGGCGAAGACCGTGCCGCCGATCACTGCCGCGGCGACGACGGCGCCGACCGCCTTGGTCCGGGTGCTCGCCGTGCGGCGGTGCGTGCTGGTGCCCATCGGGTGACTGCCTCTGTCCTGCGGGGGGTGGGGGTTCGCGGCAGACGCTAGCGGCACCGAAGGCGGCAAATGGGGCTCTTCGGACGGCGGTTGATGTTCTTAGGGTTGGCTTAAGGGGCGCATCGGCGCCGGTTAATGCTGGGTGCCCGCGCCGGAGCCACCCCGGAACTCTGTGTTCCGACGCAGCACTCCGCGTCGCTGCCGTCCGACCCGGTGTCCGCGCCTGCCCCGCTCGGGCCGACGGCCGTCGAGCCCTATCCAGATCCGTACCTCGGTGCCGCCGAGCACCGACCGTCCGATCCGCAGATCGCCCCCGGTGGACTCCGCGACCCTGCGCACGATGTCGAGCCCGAGCCCGGTCGAGCCCACCGCGCCCGCCGCACCGCCGCGTCCGCTGGTACCGCGGGTCAGCGCCGCGCGGGGGTCGGCGATACCGGGTCCCGCGTCGGACACCAGCACGATGACCGCGTCGCCGCTGTGGTGCACGTCGACGGAGAAGGCGGTGCCCTCCGGGGTGTGCCGGAAGACGTTGCCGAGCAACGCGTCCAGGGCCGCCGCCAGTTCGGGCCTGGCGACCGGGATCCGTACCGTGCGGTCCACTCCCGCCAGCCGCACCGTGCGCCCCTCGTCCTCGGCGAGCGCGGACCAGAACCCCATCCGCTCCCGGATCACCTCCGACGCGTCGCAGCCGGCGCCCGCGCCCGACGGGGCGCCCTGGGTCTGGGGGCGTTGCTCGCGGGCGGTGCGGATGATCGTGTCGACCTCGTGCTCCAGCTGCTCGACCGCGGCCCGGGTCTGCTCGGCGGCCGGACCCTCGCCCAGCGAAGCCGCGTTGAGACGGAGCACGGTGAGCGGGGTGCGCAGACGGTGCGAGAGGTCGGCGGCCAGTTCGCGTTCGTTGGCCAGCAGTTGGACCACCTGGTCGGCCATCGAGTTGAACGCGACGGCGGCCGAGCGCAGTTCGGTCGGCCCCTCCTCCGGGACCCGCGTTCCGAGCCTGCCCTCCCCCAGGTCCTGGGCGGCGCCCGCGAGCCGCTGTGCGGGCTCGACCATCCGTACGCCGAGCCGGTCGGCGACCGCGACCGAGCCGACGATCAGCGCGATACCGACTCCGGCCAGCACCAGCCAGGCGGTGCCGACCCCGTTGGAGACCTCGCCCTCGGGCACGAAGACCTCGACCACGGCGATGTCCCCGGAACCCAGCGCCGTCGGCTGGAGCAGCACCGAACCGCCGGTGACCTCGGCGATCGCGGCGCGCCCCGACTCCCGTACGGTCTCCAGGTCCTTGCGGGTGGCCCGCCGGCTGCCGATCTCCAGCGCCCGCCGGTCCGGTTCCTCGGCGGCGGGGACATGGACGGCGAGCCGGCCCTCGTCGCCCGGTTCGGTGGACAGGACGGCCCGGGTCAGTTCCTTGCGGTCGGTGGTGATCGAGAGGGTCGGCCCGATGGTGGCCGCCTGCCGCTCGGCGTCGGTGAAGGCCCGGTCCCGGGCCATTTCCTTGATGACGAGGCCGAGCGGTACCGCGAAGGCGATGACGACCATCGCCGTGACGGCCAGACAGACCTTGACGAGGGCCCATCTCATGCCGGCGGCTCCAGCTTCACACCGACACCGCGCAGGGTGTGCAGATAGCGCGGCCGGGCGGCGGTCTCGCCCAGTTTGCGGCGCAGCCACGAGAGATGGACGTCGATGGTCTGGTCGTCGCCGTAGGACTGCTGCCAGACCTCCGCGAGCAGTTCCCTGCGGGCCACGACCACACCGGGCCGGCCGGCCAGAAAGGTCAGGAGGTCGAATTCGCGGCGGGTCAGATCGAGGGTGGCCCCGTCCAGTTCGGCCTGCCGGCGCAGCGGGTCTATGGAGAGCCCGCCGACCTGGATGACGCGCGGCGGCGGCGCCTCGCCGCCGGCCGCCCGGGAACGGCGCAGCACGGCGGCCATCCGCGCCGAGAGGTGTTCCACCGAGAACGGCTTGGTCAGGTAGTCGTCGGCCCCGTCGTTGAGGAGGCGCACGATCTCGGCCTCGTCGTCCCGCGCCGTCGCGATGATGACGGGGACGTCGGTGATGGAGCGGAGCATCTTCAGTGCCTCGGCTCCGTCGAGGTCGGGCAGTCCGAGGTCGAGGATGACCACGTCGAATCCGAAATGCGCGACCTCGCGCAGCGCTTCGAGCGCGGTGCCGACACTCCGCACGGTGTGGGATGCCTCGCTGAGGTGCCGGATGAGGGCGGAACGTACGAACTGGTCGTCCTCGACCACGAGCACTCTTGCCATGGGCGGCACCGTACGCCATTCGCCCGCCCGTGGTGCCGGGCCGGTCCTCTCCGGGACAGCGGAGGCCCGTGTGGTGCAGGATGTCCCGGATGCAACGAGGACTCGTACACGCGATCGCGTGGTCGCTCGCCACCGGGGCGGCGGTCACGCTGTCGTGGTGGGGTGTGCACACGGTGATGGCGGGGACCGCCTACGACCCGCCGCGCGCGGTGCCCCTGGCCGTGGGGGCGCCCACCGGGCAGAGCACGCAGGAACCGGTGTCCTCGTCCACGCACCGCCCCGCGCCGTCCCCCTCCTCGCGCACGGCCGCCCCCCGCACCACGCCTCCGGCCACCCGGAAACCGTCCCGTACCCCGTCCCGTACGCCGTCGAGCAGCCCGGCGCCCGCACAGTCCTCGGCCCCCTCGGGCGAGGTGAAGAGCTACAGCACGGACGGCGGGCGGGCCGTGTTCGAGCTGGGGAGCAGCTCGGCGAAGCTGGTGTCGGCGACCCCGGAGCCCGGCTGGTCGATGCAGGTGTGGACGAACACGACCTGGATCAGGGTCAATTTCAGCGACGAGACCGGGGCGACGTACTCGCTGTTCTGCACCTGGAACGACCATCCGCCGCAGGTCCAGATCGTCGGCCCGTAGCGTCGCGCCTACGTGAACGTCGAGGGCGGGGGTGCCGGGGACGCCTTGGCGCCCGCGTCCGTGACGGGGGCGGCGCCTCCGGTGAAGTCCGCGAGCGCCCGCCCGTGTTCGACCCGGCCGGGGTGCGGATCGGTCGCGACCCGGCGGGTGAGTTCGGCGACGGCGAGCGGCAGATCCGAGGCGAGCAGCACGGCGTTGCCGAAGCGCCGGCCGCGCCAGACGGTCGGGTCGGCGGCGAGTGCCAGCTCGGGGAAGAGCGTGGCGGCGGTGGCGATCTGGCCGCGGAGGTGGGCCAGCGGCGGTCCGTCGGCGAGGTTGGCGACGTACTGTCCGCCGGGCTTCAGGACGCGGCGGACCTCGGCGAGGAATTCTGCCGAGGTGAGGTGCGCGGGGGTACGGGCTCCGCTGAAGACGTCGGCGATGACGAGGTCCGCCCAGCCGTCCTGGATCTTGGCGAGTCCGGCGCGGGCGTCGGCGGAACGGACGCGTATCCGGGCCTGCGGGTCCAACGGAAGCTCCCGGCGGACCAGTTGGACGAGCGCCGCGTCGACCTCGATGATCTGCTGGGTGGAGCGCGGGCGGGTCGCGGCGACGTAGCGGGCGAGCGTGAAGGCCCCGCCGCCGAGGTGCAGCACCTGCAGGGGCTGCTGGGCGGGCGCGGCGAGATCGATCATGTGGCCGATCCTGCGCTGGTACTCGAAGGACAGGAACGAGGGATCGTCGAGGTCCACGTGCGACTGCGGGGCGTCGTCCAGCAGCAGCGTCCAGCCGTGGGGCCGCTCGCGGTCGGGCACCAGCTCGGCTCGACCGCCGTCCACCTCCGCCACGAGGGGCTCCCGCTTGCGGTCGGACCGCTTCCGGGCGCTCGCGCCTCCTGCCGACGCTCCTCGACGTGCCACGCCTGCTCGCCCTTGCTCGTCCGTTGCGGGGCCGGTACGCCACTGCTCCACCGGCGGCGGCAGGAGATCCGGCCGTCCGGCCATTATGGACTCACTGGCAGTTGTCGGCCGCCTCGATCAGCCGGGCCGCCTGGCCCAGGGCCTCCCGGAGGACGGCCGGGTCGGTGACCGGTGCGTCGGCGGCCGGCGGCAGCAGCCAGCCGCTGCCGGAGACGGGGGGCTCGGCGGGGATGCGGAATCCACGGCCGTTCGTCCGCGTACAGGCGCTGCCGGGTACGTCCCAGGCGTCGGCCGTTCCGGGCGGTACGAGGAATCCGAGGGTGGCGCAGGCGCCGTCGTGGAGGACCGGGCCCACGGCCTCCAGGTCGGGGCCGCGGCGCAGGATGTCGACCGCCTCCAGGCCCTGCCGGGCCGGGACCGTGACCAGGTCGCACGGTTCACCCGCCGGTGCGGGGGATGCGGCCTGCGCGGGTGCGGGTGGTGCGGCGGGTGGTGCGGTCGTGGGGTGCGCCGCGGTCGTCAGTGAGCCGGTCTCCGTGCCGAGGTGCAGCAAGGGAACCCCTCCTCTCGTCGCCGAACGGAGCCTGACTCCGTCTCCACGTGGACCAACGCGTCCACGGCGTCAAGGGCTACGGCACCACGCCGCCACAAAGGATGGCAGTTCATGGCGGATCACGGGCGAGATATCCCCTTTGTACGCAAACACTCCGTGTGCGTCCCGTCACAGCAGGTACGTTCTTGCTCCGCCGGGACAACGGAACAAGCGCCCGGCTGCACCAGAGAGGGCCCAGCCATGGTGTCGACACGGCCAGTTCCCAACCTCGCCTTCCGCCGGCTGCGCGGACAGCGCTCCGCGGGGGAGTTCGCGGCGGCGGTCCGCCGCGCGGCGCGGGAGATCGGTGAACAGGTCGCCTGCGACGCCCGGTACATCGGCCGCGTGGAGTCCGGCGAGATCCGCTGCCCCAACTACGCGTACGAACGGGTCTTCCTCCACATGTTCCCCGGGGCCGGCCTTGCGGACCTGGGCTTCTCGGCCCGCGAGACCGTGCGTGGCCGGGGGGCGCGCACTCCGGACGCGGACGCTCCGGCGCACCGCACCACTCCACCGCCCCCCACGCTCCACAGCGACACCGACGAGGAGAGCGACGTGCTGCGTCGCATGTTCATGACCAGCGGGACCGCCACGGTGGCTGCCGCGTCCCTGGGCCTCGGCGGCGCATCCGCCGCCGCCCTGACCAGCCTGCCCGCACAGCGCCGGGTGGGCGAGGCCGAAGTGACCGCCGTCGAGAAGGCGGTGCGGCAGATCCGGCTGCTGGACGACCGGCACGGGGCCGACGGCCTCTACCGGCGGGCCGCCCAGCCGCTCCGGGCTGCGTACGCCCTGCTCGACGCGGGAACGACCACGCGCCGCGCCACCGCGGACCGGCTGCACGCGGGCGCGGGCGAGCTGGCGATCTCGGTGGGCTGGCTGGCCCACGACTCGGGCCGCTTCGAGGACGCCCGCTCCCACTACGCGGAGGCGCTGGCGACGGCGCGGCTGGCGGGGGACGCGGCGCTGGAGGCGCACGCCTTCTGCAACGCGTCGTTCCTGGCCAGGGATACGGGACGGCCGCGCGAGGCGGTGCGCGCGGCGGAGGCCGGCCAGCGGGCCGCCCGGCCGCTGGGCTCCCCGCGGCTGCTGGCGCTGCTGGCCCTGCGGGAGGCGGGGGGCCGGGCGGGGCTCGGTGACCGCACGGGGTGCGACCAGGCGATCGGGCGGGCGCACGCCGCGTTCGAGCGGGGGGCGACCGTGTCCGACCCGGAGTGGATGACCTTCTTCCGCGAGGCGGAGATGGAGATGCTGCAGGCCCAGTGCTGGTCGGCGCTGGGCGACTGGCCGCGGGCGGCGCGTCACGCGCGGCGGGCCACCCGGTTCCAGGACCCGCACTTCACACGGAACCTGGCGCTCTACCGGGCCCAGCTGACCGGCGACCTGGCACGCGCCGGGATCGCGGACGAGGCGGCGGCAGCGGGACACGCGGTGCTGGACCTGCTGGACCAGGTCCAGTCTTCCCGCATCCGCGCGATGCTGGCGAGCGCGGTGCGGGTGCTGCGGGCGCAGAGCGGTTCGCCTGCGGTCACGGATTTCGTCTCCCGGTACGCGGAGGCGGGCGCGGCCGTGACCGGTCCGTCGGCTCGGCCACCGGCTGCCCGCTGACCGCTATCCGTCCAGGTGACCCGTGTCGTTCCAGCGCTCCAGCGCGGGCATGCCGTACGCCCAGCCCAGCACCGACAGCGACGTCGGGTCGAGCCGGATGCGCGCCGCGAACGACACGTCCTCCCCCAGCCACCGCGCCCCCAGGGCCCGCAGGATGTGGCCGTGGGCGAAGACCAGGACATCGCGGTCCGCCGAGCGCGCCCAGTCCACGATCTCGTCCGCACGGGCGGACAGCTCCGCCGGCGTCTCACCCTCCGGCACCCCGTCCCGCCAGATCAGCCAGTCCGGCCGGTCCGCCTTGATCTGGGCCGGGGTCAGGCCCTCGTAGGCCCCGTAGTCCCACTCCATCAGCGCGTCCCACGGCTCCGCCCGCTCACCGAACCCGGCGATCGCACAGGTCTCGGACGCCCGGACGAGCGGGCTGGTCCTGACCTCGACACCCGGCAGGCCCGCCCACGGCTCGCGGTGCAGGCGCTCGCCGAGCAGCTTGGCGCCCTCACGGCCGGTGTCCAGCAGCGGAATGTCCGTCCTGCCGGTGTGATTGCCCTGCACCGACCACTGGGTCTGGCCGTGCCGGGCGAGCAGGATGCGCGGTGCCATGAAGGCTCTCCCTGGAACTGAGATCTCACGATCTGGTAGGTCCCGGACGGCGGTGTCCGTTACGGCGACGAGGGGCGGGAACCGGCCCCGGGCCCGCTCGGGGGCACCGCCGATTCCTCCCGCTCCATCATCTCTCACGTGCCCGGGAGGCAACCCCCGGGGCCGTAACGGCGTCCCTTCCAGCACGGTCCCGGCCACAGCCGGGCCGCCCCGGGTCCGCACCCGCGAACGGGGCGGCCGGAACCGGGACCCCCCAGGGAATCCCGGCCGACGACCGCCGTACGGTTGAATGCCATTCGTCGGCAGCATGAACATGGGGAGAGCTACCGGATGCAGCACGCCACCGCCGCGCCCGCACCCGGCCACCGTCCCCGATGGTGGACCGAGCTGCCACTGATAGCGGTGGTGTACGCGCTGTACTCGGCGGGACGGCTGCTGGTCCGCGGTGACGTGTCGACCGCGGTCGACCACGGGCTCGCGATACTCCGGCTGGAACAGGCCCTCTTCCTGAACGCCGAGCATCCGCTGAACCGGCTGCTGACCGCCAACCCCGCGCTCGGGATACCCGCCGACTTCGCGTACGCCTCACTGCACTACCTCGTCACCCCGGCCGTCCTCATATGGATGTTCCGGCGCCGGAAGGCCGCCTACCGGGCGGCCCGCACCTGGCTCATGACCTCCACGCTCCTCGGGCTGATCGGCTTCACGCTGATGCCGACCTGCCCGCCCCGGCTGCTCGACGCACGGCACGGCTTCGTCGACACGATGGCCCAGTACAGCTCGTACGGCTGGTGGGGCACCGAAGCGAGCGCACCGCGCGGGCTCGGCGGGATGACCAACCAGTACGCGGCGATGCCGAGCCTGCACGTCGGCTGGTCGGTGTGGTGCGGGGTCCTTCTCTGGCGGCACGGCCGCCACCCCGTCGTACGGGCCCTCGGCATCGCCTACCCCCTGCTGACCACGCTCGTGGTGATGGGGACCGCGAACCACTACTTCCTCGACGCCGTGGCGGGCGTCGCGGTGATGACCGTCGGAGCCCTTCTCGCGAAGCCGGTCATCCGCCTCTCCGACCGCCTGAAGAACCGGTTCCGGGCCGGCGCGGTCCCCGTGAGCACGGCCGTGAATGCCGGTAAGTCCCCGGATGTCAGTGCCGGATGCAAGACTTCCGCGGGTGAGCGAATCCCCGGCCAGCGGACCTCCTCCGCAGATTCAACCGACACCGGCGCACCGGTCGACGACGCTGCGGCAGCGGCTCGCTGAGCTGCGCGGCCCGTCCGTCGCACCGCACCCGCTCGACGCACGCGCGCTGGCCGCCCTGGCCGCCAATCCCGGCTGCAAGCGGCGTGCCCTGCTGGACGCCGCGGGGGTGAACAAGACCGTGCTGGCCACGGCGCTCGGTTCCCCCGCCGCCTTCGGCCAGTCGCAGTTCGCGTTCATGCGGGGCAACGCGTTCGAGGCGAAGGTGAAGGCCGACGGCGGTACGGAGCTGCTGCGCCTGCTGTACGAGCGCCTCGGCGGCGACTGCGAGGCACCGCGCGAGGCGCTGGTGCCGGATCTGACGGCCGCCGGGCCCGAAGGCCGTGCGGCCAGGACGGCGCTGGCCCTGCGGGAGGCGACGGCGGCGGGCGGCTGGGCCCTGCTCGACCATCCGATGCTGGCCCTGGAGGTGGCGGGCTCGCCCGCCTATCTGGAGCCGGACGCCGTGGTGGTGCACCCCGACGGCACCTGGACCGTGGTCGAGATCAAGTCATTCCCCATGATCGACGGCTCGTCGGACGCGGCCAAGGTCGGCGCCGCCGCCCGGCAGTCCGCGGTCTACGTCCTGGCCCTGGAGCGGATCGCCGCGGTGACCGAGGGCGCCGAGGTCGGGCACCGGGTGCTGCTGGTCTGCCCGAAGGACTTCTCCAACCTGCCGACGGCCTCGGTCGTCGACGTCCGCAAGCAGCGGGCCGTCACCCGCCGCCAGCTGACCAGGCTGACCCGCATCGAGGACATCGCCGCCACCCTGCCCGAGGGCACCACCTTCGACCCGGGCTGCTCGCCGCAGGAGCTCGGCGAGGCCGTCGACGCGGTCGGCGCGGCGTACGCCCCGGAGTGCCTGGCCGCCTGCGAACTGGCCTTCCACTGCCGGGAGAAGTCCCGTGCCCGAGGCGCCGTGGAGGCACTGGGGCGCAGTGTCCGCGGCGAGCTCGGCGGGCTCACGACGGTGGGCGCGGTGCTGGCCGCCGCCGCGGGCAAGGAGGGCGACCCCGCCGATCCGACGGTCGCGGCGCTGCGCCGTGCCGCTGCCCTGCGCGCGGAAGCGCTGGAGGGCCGCGCGGTATGTCACTGATCACCACACTGGCGCGGCTGGAGGCGGTGGAGAGCGGGCGGGCCCAGCCCCTGGCCACCGTCCGCCACCGCCATCTCACCGCCGGGCCGCTCGTGCTGGTCCCGCTCACCACCGCCGGTGAGGCGGGCGCCCCGCTCGGGGCGCTGGTGGGTACGGACCGGGAGACGCCCCGGCTGCTGGCCGTGGCCCAGCCGCGCGACCGCGATCTGCGCTTCGCGTTCCTCGCCGAGCTGGCCGAGGCCGTGCTGCCGCACATCGAGTCGTACGCCGACGTGGTCGAGCCGGCCGAGCGCAACGAGACCGATCCCGAGACCGGCAAGAAGGTCAAGGTCGAGGTCGAACTGTGCACGGACGCCGCGCAGCTGATCGTGCCGAGCCGGGCGGGCATCGACTTCGTACGCCTCCTGGGGCGCTCGATGCGCTTCCGGCGGACCGCGGAGGACGATCCGGACACCCCGTATCCGGCGCCCGCGCGGGTCCCCCTGCTGGGTCGTTGGCTGACGCACTACGCGGAGCGGGCCAGGGTGCCCGGCTCCTCCCTGCTGCTCGCCACGACCGATCTCCTGAACCGCCACTGGGCGACCGGCCAGAGCAGCCTGGAGGACCAGCACCTGGGAGCGCTGCTCGCCTGGATCGCCCCTCCGGACGGCGGATCGGGTGCCGATGCCGCCCTGCGCGCGGAGCTGGAACGGGACCGGGAGGGCCAGTTGCTCTGCCCGCCGGCGGGGCCGGCCACGGACCCCGCGTTCGACAACCGGCTGCTGGCCCCCGCGATCGAGGCGTACGACCGGGCGCGCACGGCGCTCGCGGCGGCGGAGGACGGACTCGCCGCGGACGCCCGCCTGGCCGAACTGACGCGCGCCGAGCGGGAGATCAGATCGCTGCTGGCCAAGGTCATGCTGCCCACCTGGGACGCGGTGTGGCGGGGGCTCGACCTGCTGCGCGAACTGCCCGAGGGGGCCAGGGCCGAGGACCGCTGGACGCGGGACCGCTGGTCGTTCACGGGCCACCGGGACCGGGTGCGGGCCGGGGAGCCCCCGCAGCCCCGCCGGGACGACGCGGTGACGGCCGCGCAGAAGCTGGCCTCCCGGGAGTCGGCCCAGGCCCAGCTCGACGCGCAGGAGGCGCTGGACGATCCGCTGGTGCTCGCGGGGCGCAGACTGTCCGGCGAGGCGTTCGTCGGGGAGGTGACGGAGGTGGTGATGGCCTACAGCGAGTCGAAGCGTCCTTCCCCGCGCCCCCTGGTCACGGTCCGTACGGACGAGCACCCGCAGCTCGGTGAGCGGACGAAGGTGTACCGCTCGCTGGACGGCAAACCGCAGACCGCGGAGTTCGTGGAGCGGGTGTCCGCCGGGGACGGCGGGGAGGACGGTCCGCTGCTGGTGCTGCGGATCACCGACCGGATGGGCCGGAGCAAGGAGCCCGCGCCGGGATCGGTCCCCGAGCCGGGCGACCGGATCGTCTGGACCCTGTTCGAGCACGACCCTCGCGGCGGTCCGAAGCTGCCGGACCCCGAGGAGACCCCCTGGACCCACGGCGGCCCGCCCGGTGCCGCCGCCGAACGGGCCGAACGGCCCGATCCCGTGACCGCGGAGGACCTGCTGTGACCTCGGAGAAGGCCACGTTCGACCCGGGCGCCGCGGCGAAGCGGGCGACCGACGCGATCCTCGACGACACCCTGCACGGCACCTCGCGCGGCATCGTCGTGGACTCGCCGCCGGGCGCCGGCAAGTCGACCCTGGTGGTGCGCGCCGCCCTCGAACTGGCCGCCGCGGGAAAGCCGTTGATGGTGATCGCGCAGACCAACGCCCAGGTCGACGACCTGGTGGTCCGGCTGGCCGAGAAGGCGCCGGACCTGCCGGTGGGCCGCCTGCACAGCAACGACTCCGATCCGTACGACACGGTGCTGGACGGCCTGGACAACGTACGGAAGTCGGCGAAGGCCGCGGACCTCGCCGGTCTCGGCATCGTCATCTCCACGGCCGCCAAGTGGGCCCACGTGAAGAACGTGGAGCCGTGGGGGCACGCGATCGTCGACGAGGCGTACCAGATGCGTTCGGACGCGCTGCTGGCCGTCGCGGGGCTCTTCGAGCGGGCGCTGTTCGTCGGCGACCCGGGTCAGCTGGACCCCTTCTCGATCGTCGGCGCCGACCAGTGGGCGGGCCTGTCGTACGACCCGTCGGCGAGCGCGGTCACCACGCTGCTCGCCCACAACCCGAAGCTGCCGCAGCACCGTCTGCCGGTCTCCTGGCGGCTGCCCGCGTCGGCGGCGCCGCTCGTCTCGGACGCGTTCTACCCGTACACCCCGTTCCGCAGCGGTACGGACCACGGGGAGCGCCGCCTGGCCTTCGGGGTCCCGTCGGACGGCTCGGGTCCCGACCGGGTGCTGGACGAGGCGGCGGAGTCCGGCTGGGGCCTGCTCGAACTGCCGGCCAGACACACCCCGCGCACCGACCCGGAGGCGGTCCGGGCGGTGGCCCTGATCATCCGCAGGCTGCTGGACCGGGGCGGCGCGGCGACGAGCGAGCGCTCGCCCGACCCGGTCCCGGTGACGGCGGACCGGGTCGCGGTCGGTACGGCCCACCGCGACCAGGCGGCGGCGGTCCGGGCGGCGCTGGCCGAGCTCGGTGTCACGGGCGTGGCCGTGGACACGGCGAACCGGCTGCAGGGCCGCGAGTTCGACGTGACGGTGGTCCTGCATCCCCTGTCGGGTCGCCCGGACGCGACGGCCTTCCATCTGGAGACGGGCCGCCTGTGCGTCCTGGCCTCCCGCCACCGCCACGCCTGTGTCGTGGTGTGCCGGGAGGGCGTCGCGGACCTGCTGGACGAGCACCCGTCCACCGAACCGGTCCAGCTGGGCGTCACGGTGAAGTTCCCGGACGGGTGGGACGCGAATCACTCGGTGCTGGCCCATCTCGCGGAACACCGGGTGCGCTGGCGGCCTTGACAGGGTGGACGTCGGCCCGCCGGACGCTCCCCAGCCCTCTTGCGCCGGGTTGGACAATGGAGGGTGGCCACCGGGCCGCCCGAAGGAGGAACACTCATGGCACAACCCGAGCGGAACGAGCGGCAGCGGCTGCGTCCCGCACCGCTGCTCTTCGAGCCGTCGGAAGCGGCAGCCGACCCCGAGCGCTTCTTCGACCTCGACGCGATGGAGGACCCGAAGGAGCTGCTGGCCCGTGCGACGGAGCTCACGCACGCCTTCCGGGCCGCGGCCGACCGTGCCGTCGAATTCCAGGCGGTGGCCGCCGCCCAGCTCGCCGATCCACGCCGCTTCGACCGGCTCACGGCAGCCGATGTCGCGCAGCGCGCGGAGTGGACCGAGGACTATGCCAAGAAGATGATCGAGTTCGGCCGGACCCTGATGAAGAACGCCGGACCCTGACGGGCCAACGGGTCCGCCCCGGTTCCGGGCACCGCCGCTGGCATATGCCCGCGCGCAAGATACTCCTCCGCGCCCGACTCTGTCCCCGTTTCCGGCAACTCTCGGAATCAGCACCGTCACTCCCTGTAGACCTGTCCGCATGAGCGCTTGGCCGAAAGACGAAACGACCCGCCCCGCAGCCGCAGGGGCCTCCCACCGCAACGTCGACATCTTCGCTCTGCTGCGGGACCAGCCCCGGCACCAGACCGCGCAGGTGACCGCCGCGGGTGCCTCCTGGCTCGCCGGCGCCACGGCCTATCCGCGCAGCACGCTCTCCCAGTGGCAGGCCCGCCCCGGCTCCCCCGGCGTCCTGCCGTGCGGCTCCGTCTTCGACGTGGTGAACGTCCCCGCGCTGTTCGGGCGCCGCATGCTGGAGCAGCTCTGGTCCGAAGGGCCCGGTTCCGGCCCGGTCGCCACGCACCGGGGCCGGATGCTGCTGTTCGCCGCGCCGGGAACGGCCCAGCGGCTGCCGTCCCTGCTCGGCTGGGAGGAATGGGGCACCGGCGGCACCGGGGAGCACCGCGCCTCCGTGCCCCCGCTGCTCTGCCACGGCACCGGTGACGCGGTGACCGTCCCGCCCCTGGCCAGTGGTTCCGAGGGCGCCGGCCCCCGCTGGGTGGTCGCCCCCGACACCCGTAACCCCTGGCTCCCGGGTCCCGACGTGCTGCTGTGGGCCTGCGTGAGGGTGGGCAGGTCACAGCCTTCCCCGGCCTCCGGGTATTCGATTTTTCCTCCTGCGGATCCGGGTGCTAATGTCTACGACGTCACCAGGCGCCGTTAGCTCAGTTGGTTAGAGCAGCTGACTCTTAATCAGCGGGTCCGGGGTTCGAGTCCCTGACGGCGCACAGACGGTGGAAGCCCCCTCGCGGAAGCGAGGGGGCTTCTTCGTGTGCGCTTCTCCGTGGGCGCGCGCCCCCGGGGCCTCCCGTCAGGTGCCCGTCGTGATCCGTACGGTCCAGGACCCGGAGGGGGTCCGGCCCGCGACCTCGATCCTGGTGCGCTCGCCGGGCACGGTGTAGGTCTCGCCCTCGCCCAGTGGGGCGTCCGCGAGCGGCGGGTAGACGGACCTGTCCCAGCAGGCGTCGGAGTCGGGGTGCGTGTCCAGGACCTCGACGGGGCCGCCGCCGGACGGGGTCTCGTTGCGGATCCGGTAGATCAGCACGCCTTCGGTGCAGGTCGCCCCGTCGTTGCCGGTGGCGCTGCGGGCCTCGATGGCCAGGGCGCTCTCCTCGCCGGTCCTGATCACCGCGAGCCGGGTCCCGATGGACCCGCCGCGCGCGGGAACGGCGGCGACGGGCTCCAGGGTGAGGTTCGCGCTGCCCTGCACACACCGGATCTGACGGTGGTCGAGCCAGCCGAGCTTCCACTTGTGCCAGCCGAACAGCTCGGGCGCGAGCCCGAACTGGCTGCCCATGACGTCCCAGTCGCCGACGTAGGTGTCCCAGTCGCCCTTGCCGTCCCTCGGCCGGTGGTACAGGTCCGCCAGGTCGAAGACGTGCCCGGTCTCGTGGGCGAGGACGTTGCGGTCCGGCGGGTGCTGCTCGAAGACGGTGACGACGCGCTTGATGTCCGCGCCGTCGGCCCGCAGCGGCCGGTCGAAGTTGACGACCTTGGTGGCGTCGGAGTCGACGCCCGGCGCGTCCGGGTCGGCGACCAGGTAGACGATGTCGTACGCCGAGAAGTCGGTCTTCGCGTCCGCCACGTCGATGGCGTCGCGCAGATACGCGCTGCGCCGCCCCGAGTCCCAGTCGCGCTCTATGCCGTACCAGCTGGAGGGGCGCGGCATCTCGATCCACTGCTGCTGCGGGTGCGGGCGCAGGGTGAACTTCCCGTACGAGGCGCGCTGGAAGAAGCGCGTGGTCGAGGGGAAGTAGTCGGCGGTGAGCACGGCGGGGGTGACCGCGGGTTCGGCGTCGGGGAACGAGAGAAAGATCATGACCGCGTCGAGGCTGCGGTCGGGACGCGGGTAGGCGCCGTTCCAGGTGTCGAGGCCGAGGGAGTGGTGCGCCCCCGTCCTGGGCAGGGCGCACGGGCCCGCGTCGCGCGTGGTCGCCACGGCGGGTCCCGCGACGAGGGAGGTGGCGGCGAGCGCCATGAGAGAGGTCAGCGCGGCTGCGACGCCACGCAGACTCGGCCTCTCCACTCCCCCGGGTCTGCGCTGTCGCGGCACATCTACCTCCGGGTGGGAAACACGGGACACCCCACCCACCCTGTGCCGGACCGGGGCCGTACGTCCTGTTGGGCTGCCCCACTCGGGTCAGTGGGACCTCGGGCAGCCGCCCCGCCTCACGGACAGTCACAATCGATCATTCCGTCGAAGCGATATAACAGAACCACACGGAAACGATCAGTCGAGGGCAAACCGGATGGAAGCCCGGAGCGACGTCCGGAGGGGTTCGGCGAGCCGGGAACGGCCGGCGAGCTGGAACGGCCGACTCAGGACCATCTATGCTTCACCACGTTTTCCGGCGTGGATACCGTTCCTGACAACGGGACTCCACACGGTGGCCTGTCCGACCACACCTGTTCACGACAATCTGCACAGCGGGAGCAAGCGGTGAGCGGAACCTCCGAAGGGCCGGAGCCCCCGGCAGGCAGCGCGCTCGGCACCGTGCGACCACCGGTCACGGAGCGTCATGCGGCGGGGCCGAGCGCCGCCGGACCGAGCGCCGCCGAACTGCGCGACTACCGGGCCGCCTTCCAGGTCGCCGTCCTCGCGATGGCCGTCGTCGACCACGAGGGACAGATCGTCAGCGCGAACGACGCCCTGGCCGGGCTGCTCGGCACGGATGCCGCCGCCCTGGCCGCACGGCCGGCCGCCGACCTCGTCGACCTCGCCTCCGACGGCCGCACCTGGCACGCCTACCGCGAGGTCCTGCACGGCCGGCGCTCCCGGTTCCGCTGCACCCGCAAGCTGAAGCACCCCGACGGGCGTTCCCTGTGGGCCGAGATCACCGTCGTACCGATGGACACCCCGTCAGCCACCGGTGGCGCGCTGCTGTCGGTCGCCGACATCAGCGACCGGCGCGAGCTCCAGAAGCGGCTGCGCCACCTCCAGATGCACGATCCGGTGACCCGGCTGCCCAACCGGACGCTGTTCTTCGAACGGCTCGCCGCGGCCCTGGACGCACCGCCGTTCCAGGACGACTCGCTGCCCCCGCACGGCCGGATCGGGCTCTGCTACCTGGATCTGGACGGCTTCAAGGCGGTCAACGACACCATGGGGCACCGCATCGGCGACCGGCTGCTGGCCGCCGTCGCCGGCCGGCTCACCGACTGCGCCGAACGCGACAGCTCCGGCCGCAGCGGCAGTCATCTCGTGGCGCGGCTGGGCGGAGACGAATTCGCCATCCTGGTCGAGGACTCCACCGGCACGGCGCAGCTCACCGAACTCGCGAACGAGGTCCTCGTCTCGCTCCAGCAGCCCTTCGACCTCGTCGGCCGGCGGCTCTCCGTGTCCGCGTCGATCGGGGTGGTCGAACGGGCCTCCGCCGGCACGTCGCCCACCGGTCTGATGCAGGCCGCGGACACGACGCTGTACTGGGCGAAGGAGGACGGCAAGGCTCGCTGGACGCTCTTCGACCCCGAGCGCAACGCCCACCGCATGACGCGCCAGGCGCTCTCCTCCACGCTCCGGCCCGCCGTCGAGCGGGGCGAGTTCACCCTGGAGTACCAGCCGCTGGTCTCCATGGCCGACGGAACCGTACGGGGGGTCGAGGCCCTGGTGCGGTGGAACCACCCGCAGTTCGGCCTGCTGGCGCCGAATCGGTTCGTCGCGATCGCCGAGGAGGACGGCACGATCGTGCAGCTCGGCAGGTGGGTGCTGCGCACCGCGTGCCGTCAGGCGCGGCGCTGGCAGCTCGACCATCCCGGCGAGCCGCCGCTGTTCATCAGCGTCAACGTGGCCGTGCGTCAGGTCTGGGACTCCGACCTGGTCGCGGACGTGGCGGAGATCCTCGCCGAGACCGGACTCGACGCCGGACTCCTGCAACTCGAACTGACCGAGTCCGCCGTGATGGGCTCCGCGGGCCGTCCGCTGCGGGCGCTCCAGGCCCTCAGCGACATGGGCGTCCGGATCGCCATCGACGACTTCGGAACCGGCTACTCCAACCTCGCCTATCTGAGCCGGCTGCCCGTCTCCGTACTGAAGCTGGACGGCTCCTTCGTACGCGGCTTCCGCTACGACGACGGCGCGCACCCCAGCCCCGCCGACGAGACGATCGTGGAGGCGATGGTGCAGCTGGCGCACCGGCTGGGCCTCACGGTCACCGCGGAGTGCGTGGAGACGGCGGGCCAGGCCGAACGGCTGCGGAGGATCGGCTGCGACACGGGGCAGGGCTGGCTGTACTCACGGGCGGTGGCGCCCGAGCGCATCGCCGAACTGATCGGCGCGAAGCGACGGCCGGGCCCGTCCGGGGCCTGAGGGCCGACGGCGCCGGACGGGCCCTTCGGGCTTCAGGACGGCAGACCGTACGCGTCCGCGATCAGCTCGTAGCTGCGCAGCCTCGCCTCGCCGCCGTGCGCGTTCGCCGTGATCATCAGCTCGTCCGCTCCCGTGCGCTTGGCCAGGTCGTCGAGGCCGGTGCGGACCTCGTCCGCGGTGCCGTGGACGACGTTGGAGAGCCAGCTGTCGACGAACTCCTGCTCCATGGGGCTGAAGGCGTACGCCGCCGCCTCCTCCGGGCTCGGGATCAGCCCCGGGCGTCCGGTGCGCAGACGGACCATCGACAGGGCTCCGGTCAGCACCTGACGACGGGCCTCGCGCTCCTCGTCGGCGGCGAGGGCCGAGACGCCGATCACGGCGTACGGGGCGTCCAGCACCGCGGAGGGCTTGAACGACTCCCGGTAGAGGTCGAGGGCCGGGACGGTATTCTGCGCCGAGAAGTGGTGCGCGAAGGCGAAGGGCAGGCCGAGGACACCGGCCAGCCGGGCGCTGAAGCCGGAGGAGCCCAGCAGCCAGACCGGCGGGCGGGCCGCGGACTGCACGCCGCCGGGAGCGGTCGCCTGGACCGGGCCGGGCACGGCGTGGATCCTGGCGTACGGGTGGCCGTCCGGGAAGTCGTCGTCCAGGAACCGCACGAGCTCGGCGAGCTGCTGCGGAAAGTCGTCGGCGCCCTCGTTCAGCCGGTCCGTGCGGCGCAGGGCCGCGGCGGTCGCCCCGTCGGTGCCGGGCGCCCGGCCGAGACCCAGGTCGACGCGCCCGGGGGCCATGGCCTCCAGCGTGCCGAACTGCTCGGCGATCACGAGCGGCGCGTGGTTGGGCAGCATGACTCCGCCGGAGCCGAGCCGGATGCGCTCGGTGTGCGCGGCGAGGTGGGCGAGGATCACGGCCGGGGACGAGGAGGCCACGCCCGGCATCGAGTGGTGCTCGGCGACCCAGAAGCGGTGGAAGCCGCGGCGCTCGGTGAGCTTGGCGATGTCGACGCTGGTCCGCAGCGCCTGGGTCGCGGTGCGGCCCTGTCCCACGGTCACCAGGTCGAGCACGGACAGGGGCACGGGGGCCGTTCCGCCTGCGGTGCCGCGAATCTGGTCGCCTCGGATCTCGTCCACGTTTCGGCCTCTCCCGGTGATGCGTATGTATCGGAAGAAGCCAACAGGAGGTTGGCTCCGTTTATTCCCGAACCTCGATCCCGCGGGGTTCCGCGGCTCCGATGGGCGGCTCGCGGGTGGCGAAGAGCGCGCCGAGCTCCGGCTCCCAGATGCGGCGGTCCACCAGCCGCAGCCCCTCCCAGACCGTCACCTGGTTCGCCGTGAGGACCGGCTTGCCGAGGAGTGCCTCCAGCTCGGTGACGTACGCGGCGGTGTGCAGGGCCGTGTGCGGCAGCAGCACCGCCTCCGCGTCCGGGTGGTCCCCGGCGACGGCCAGCTCCTTCACGAGCCGCTCGTCCCAGGTGCCGATCTCGGTGGCGGTGAGCAGCCCGCCGCCCCGGGTGGCGACCACCTCGATGCCCGCGGACTCCAGGAAGCGGGCGAAGAGCGCGGCGATGTCCTCGGGGTAGGTCGCCGCGATCGCGACCCGGGACGCCCCCACCTCCCGTACCGCGTGCACGAAGGCGAAGGCGGTACTGGACGCCGGCAGGCCCGCCGCCCTGGCCAGGCCCGCCGTCTGCTCGTGGGCGCCCTCCCAGCCGTACGCGAAGCTTCCACCGGCGCAGGCCCAGACGAGGGCCTCGGCGCCCGCCAGTCGCAGATCCTCCACGCCCGCCACGAGCCGCTCCGGGGAGCCCAGCTCACGCAGGACGCCGACGCCGGGGGTGGTGTCCTCGCCGACGGCGGTGTGGAAGAGGGGCAGTCTGATGTCGCTGTCGAGGATGACCTCGATCCGCTGGAAGTCGTCCTCGGCCGAGTGGCCCGGGTAGAGAAGTCCGATGGTCGTCATGTCCACCCTTCCTGTGCGTCCGGAGCGCCGGGCGGAGGCAGGAGGCCCGGTGGGCGGCCGGCGGACGGCCGGTACCTCCCTCGGCGCGTGATCCGTCACCGCTGCCCTCGCCTCTGCCAAGTATTCCCCCTGCGACCGCACCCTGTCGGCCGCACGGAGCGTGACCGGTCGTTCCGTTGACGAAGCCGGGTTCGGGTGCGAGCGTGGTCAATCCGTACATCTCAGACGTCGAGAAGCGATCACTCACCCATGCCAGAGCCCACCCTGCTCGTCCTCGGCACCGACCCTCCGCCGCGCCTCGGCCGGCTGACCGGACGGGTCCGGGTCCGCTACACCGACGAGCGGAGTCTGGCCCGGGACCTGCCCTCCGCGGACGCCCTGCTGGTGTGGGACTTCACCTCGGACGCAGTACGCGTGGCCTGGCCCGGCGACGGGCCGCGCCCGCGCTGGGTGCACACCGCGAGCGCGGGCGTGGACCGGCTGCTCTGCCCCGAACTGGCCGCGTCCGACACCGTGGTGACCAACGCGCGGGGCATCTTCGAACTGCCCATCGCCGAGTACGTCACCGGGCTGGTGCTCGCCTTCGCGAAGGACCTGCCCGGCACCCTGGAGCTCCAGCGCCGCCACCAGTGGCGCCACAGGGAGGCCCGGCAGCTCTCCGGCACGCGCGCGGTGGTCGTCGGCGCGGGTCCCATCGGCCGCGAGATCACCCGGCTGCTGCACGGCCTCGGCGTCCGGGTGGCGCTCGTGGCGCGGCGGGCCCGGCGCACCATCCACGGCGTCGAGGACCTCGACCGGCTGGCCTCCCGCGCCGACTGGGTCATCTGCGCGGCACCGCTGACGGAGTCGACGCGCGGGATGTTCGACGCCCGGTTCTTCGGTCTGCTCCAGCCCTCGGCCGTCTTCGTCAACGTGGGGCGCGGCCCCATGGTCGTGGAAACCGATCTGGCGGACGCCCTGCACAAGCGGTGGATCGCCGGCGCCGCGCTCGACGTGTTCCAGGACGAACCGCTCGGACCTGACAGCCCGCTGTGGGACGTCCCGGACCTGGTGGTCTCACCGCACATGAGCGGCGACACGGTCGGCTGGCGCGACCGGCTGGGCGAGCAGTTCGTGGACATGTACGAGCAGTGGGCGGCCGGCCGGCCGCTGCCGAACGTCGTCGACAAGCAGCAGGGTTACGTACCCTCCACCGACCGCACCGACTGAGACCGACGCGCACCGCCTCGACTGACGGCCGCTCACATGCCAGGCCCTGCCCGGCAATACGCCCCGCACACCCCTCGTCGCACTCCGCCCGCATCAGGGCACGAAAAGGTCACCCTCCGGCCACTTTTGGGTTACATGCCGCCCTGTCCTGCATAGACGTACGGGATCGGGCAGGCGCTCACCCTGTCCGGTGTCCGACCTCCAGGAGATTGCGAACCATGGCTGACTTCCCGAACCTGTCCCGCCGGGGTTTTCTCAACCGATCGGCAGCCGTGGGCGGATTGCTCGTCGTTCCCGGCCTGCTCTCCGCGTGCAGCAAGACCGACGCCGGCGCGGCGGACGGCGAGGGCGCCCTCGACAAGCTCCGCAAGCAGGGCTTCGTACGGGTCGCCTACGCCAACGAGGCCCCGTACGGCTACCTGGAGGGCAAGGAGCTCAAGGGCGAGGCACCCACGCTGCACCGCGAGATATTCAAGGCGCTCGGCGTCGAGGAGCTGAAGCCCACGCTCTCCGAGTGGGACGGCCTGATCCCCGGACTCCAGGCCGGCAAGTACGACGTGGTCAGCGCGGGCATGGCGATCACCCCCGAGCGGTGCGCCAACGCCATCTTCTCCGAACCGGAGTTCATCTCCCCCACCGCGCTGATGGTGCGGAAGGGCAACCCGAAGAAGCTCACCGACCTGGCGTCCGTCAAGGCCGCCGGGGCCACCGTCGGCGTGATGTCGGGTGCGGTCGAGGGTTCGTACGCCAAGGGCGCGGGCATCGCCGAGGACCGGATCAAGACGCTGCAGAAGCCGCAGGACGGCGCCGACGCCGTCAAGGGCGGGCGCATCGACGCCTTCCTGCTCACCGGCATCTCCCTGCGCTGGCTGGCCAGGACCAACCCGGCCACCGAGGTCACCGACGCCTTCCTTCCCGAACTGGACGGCAAGCAGCAGTTCTCCCCGGGCGGTGCGGTGTTCCGCCAGGGCAACGAGGACCTGCGGGACTCCTTCAACCGCGAGCTGAAGAAGATCGTCTCGGACCGGTCGCGCTATGTCGGCCTCCTGGAGCCGTACGGCTTCGGGGCGACGGAGATCCCGCCGGCCACGCTGAAGACCGCCGATCTGTGCAAGGGCTGACGGGGGCGGACCACACCGTATGAGTGACTTCTTCTCCACTCTCCTCGACGAACTCCCCCAGGTACGCGCCGGTCTGTGGGTGACCCTCCAGGCCACCGTGCTGGGGTCCCTGCTCGCTCTGCTCCTGTCGTTCGCCCTCGGCCTGATGGCCGGCAGCCGGCTGCTCCTGGTGCGCGGGGTCTCGCGGACCGTCGTCGAGTTCTTCCGCGGCACCTCGCTCTACATCCAGCTGTTCTGGCTGTACTACGCGATGCCGCCGCTGACCGGCTACGAACTGACGCCGCTGCTCTGCGGTGTGGTCGCCTTCGGCCTCAACTACGGGGCGTACGGCTCCGAAGTGGTGCGGGGCGCCATCAACTCCGTACCCCGCGGGCAGTACGAGGCGGCCCTCGCGCTGAACCTCACACCGTCCCGGCGGCTGCGCAAGGTGATTCTTCCGCAGGCATGGGTGCAGATGATCCCCTCCTTCACCAACCTGCTGATCCAGCTGCTGAAGTGCACCCCGCTGCTGTGGCTGATCTCCGCCGCCGACCTGATGACCGTGATCCAGCAGCTGCGCGACCGCACCGGTGAGACCCTCACCGCGTATCTGACGCTGCTGGCCGCCTACTTCGTCCTGGCCTACGCCCTGACCCTGCTGATGAACCTGCTGGAACGGTCCGCCAAACGGCGGCTCGGCCTGGAGACCGGCACGGGCAGCCTGCTGAAGAGCCGCAGCGCCGCGGCCACCACCACCGTCGGAGGTGCCCGGTGAACGGCTTCGACTGGGGCGCCGCCGAAGACGCCCTTCCGCTGGTCCTCGAAGGGTTCCGGGTCACCCTGCTCGCGACGGTGCTCGGCACCCTCGTGGCCGCCGTCCTGGGGCTGGCCGTCGCGGTCGCCGGACGGGCCCCGAGCCGCTTCGTCACCGTGCCGGTGCGGGCCGTCATGGAGTTCGTCCGCTCCACCCCTCTGCTGGTCCAGCTCGTGGGCGCGGCGGCGGTCTTCGGCTCCGTCGAGCCGCTGACCGTCGGCATCGTGGTGCTCGGCATCCACTACGCCGCGTACACCTCCGAGGTGTACCGCGCCGGGATCGACGGCGTACCGAAGGGCCAGTGGGAGGCAGCCCGGGCGCTCTCGCTGCCGGCCCGCCGGACCTGGCAGGCCGTGATCCTGCCGCAGGCGGTGCGCAACGTGCTGCCCGCGCTCGGCAACTACGCCGTCTCGATGTTCAAGGAGACCCCCTTCCTCGCCGTGATCACGGTGCAGGAAATGGTCTTCGAGGCCCGGAAGTACGGGGCCGAGCACTTCGCGTACACCGAGGCGTTCACGCTCGCGGGACTGGTGTTCCTGGTCGCGAGCTACCCGACCTCGCTACTGATGAGAAAGCTGGAGAAGCGCCTTGGCCACTGAATCTGCTCCCCTCAAGGAGCCCGCGGACGCGGTCGCGGGCCTCGTGTCGACCGGCGTCGAGCCGCTGGTCCGCTTCGACCGGGTGGTGAAGCGGTACGGCGACCATGTGGTCCTGGACGAACTGGACTTCACGGTGCGGCGCGGCGAGCACGTCACCCTGATCGGCCCGAGCGGCTCCGGCAAGACGACCATCCTGCGGCTGCTCATGACGCTGGAGAAGGTCAGCGACGGGGTGATCTGGGTCGACGGCTCTCCGCTGTCGCACGTCCGCACGGCGGACGGCTCCCTGAAGCCCGCCGGCGAGAAGCAGCTGCGGGAGTCCCGGAAGAAGATCGGGATGGTCTTCCAGCAGTTCAACCTCTTCCCGAACATGAAGGTGCTCCAGAACATCACCGAGGCGCCGGTCAGCGTGCTGGGCATGGACCGCGACGAGGCGGAGGCCCGGGCCCGTGAGCTGCTCGACCTGGTGGGGCTCGCGGGGAAGACCGACGCGCATCCCTCCCAGCTGTCCGGCGGACAGCAGCAGCGGGTGGCCATCGCCCGGGCGCTGGCGATGCGGCCGGAGATCCTTCTGCTCGACGAGGTGACGTCGGCGCTGGACCCGGAGCTGGTGGCCGGCGTGCTGGACCTGCTGTCCGACATCGCCAGGAGCACCGACATCACCATGCTCTGCGTGACCCACGAGATGAATTTCGCCCGGGACGTCTCGGAGAAGGTGCTGATGTTCGACGCCGGACGGGTCGTGGAGTCCGGATCTCCGGAAAAAATCTTCTCGGATCCGGAGCACGAACGTACGCGCGAGTTCCTCAACGCGGTGCTGTGACCATGCTGTTGGTACATCGACAATGACGCGGGCATATGCCAGACGGGTGCGCCCCAGCTGACAGGGCCGGGGCGCCCCCATCCAGTCGTCAACAGCAGCCCCGTACAGGGCTATTGGCGGCTATCGTGGGGCGAAAGCTTGCGGTCACAACCTGGTAGGGGGACACCGTGGCGTTGAAGCCCGAACCGACCACACCGTTCCACTCGGTGCAGTACGCCCTGCGCGTGCTCGAAACGGTCTCCAAACACGGCAACGGTGTCACCGACGTACAGGTCGCCCGCGAGACGGGGCTGCCCACCGGCCATCTCGCCTCCCTCCTGCTGACGCTGCGCCGCGAGGGGTACGTCGAGCAGGTCACCGACGGGGCGTACGTCATCGGCTCCTCGCTCCTCCTGCTCGGCTCCGGCGCGGCCCGCCGCCAGGCCCTGGAGGACAAGCTCCAGCAGACCCTGGTGCAGCTGCGGGACTCCGTCGGCGCCGCGGTCTACCTCAGCCGGTACGTCGACGGCGAGATCCACGTCACACAGATGGCGGCCGGCCCCCGGACGCCCGCGGTCCACGAGTGGGTGGACTTCCGCTCGGCGGCGCACGCCAGCGCGATCGGGAAGTGCCTGCTGACGCAGCTCGACCAGAACGGCCGGCGCGACCACATCTCCCGCCACAAGACCGCCCGGCTCACCTCGCGGACGATCACCAGCGAGAAGGTCCTCTTCTCCAAGCTGGACAGCCAGCCCGCGACGGTCCCGATGCTGGACCTCCAGGAGTACGCGGTGGGCACGGTCTGCGCGGCGGTGCCCCTGACCGCCGGAGCCTCGGCGGGATGCCTGGCACTCTCCCTGCCGGTCGAGGACGCGCACCGGCTGCGGTCGGCGGCGGACACCCTGAACCGGCGGGCGGCACCCGTCCTCCTGTCGCTGGCGCTCTAGGGACGACCCACCCCGAGAACACGGACAAAACGGTCACGGGTCCGGCGTGGGCGACGCGTGTCGTCAGCACCCCCGGAGAGCAGGTATTATTTTCGAGTCAGCAGGCGCCGTTAGCTCAGTTGGTTAGAGCAGCTGACTCTTAATCAGCGGGTCCGGGGTTCGAGTCCCTGACGGCGCACGACAACGCAGTGGGCGGTTCCGGTACACCGGAACCGCCCACTGCGCTTTGTGCTGCCCACGCATACGTACGCATGTTCTATACGTGCGTCACCTGTGTGCGTTCCGGACGCGCGCACGCGTCCGGAACGGCGACCCCCGCCCGGGTCGCCGCCTCACACACCGTGTCGGCCGAACGTCAGAACTGCACGTCCGAGCAGGCGTAGAACGCGTTGCCGGTGTCCGCGACGTTCCAGACGGCGAGGATGATGTGCTTACCGGTCTTCTGGGTGGGGATCGTGCCCTGGTGGGTCAGCGTCGCCGGGGGCTGCTGGTTCCCGTACGGCACGGTCATGAACGGCTGGGACTCCAGAGCGGCCCGGGTGAGCGGCTGGGTGCTGTTCCAGCCGTCCTTGGTGATGTAGTACCGGAAGTCGCTGGTGGAGTGCCGGGCGGTGAACTGCCAGCGGAAGCTGTAGCCCTGGCCGCCGGTGACCTTGGTCGCGGGCCAGCCGCCGCCGCGCGGGTCGTCGAGCGCCGCGAAGCTGCTGTTTCCCGCGGAACAGATCTTGCCGTCCGCCGGGCCGGCCGCCGGGAAGCCCTTCGGGCCCTCGACGCTCTGCGGCTCCCACTGGATGGCTCCACAGCCGGTCACCGTGCCGTTGGCACACAGCTTCTGACGGCTGATCGGGGAGTCCGTGTAGCCGTGGCTGCTGGCGCTGCTGGTCGCGAACATCGATGCGCCCGCTATCGCCAGGCCGATCACGGCCGCGCTTGCCCTTTTCCGCATGCTTCTGCTCCTCAAGAACGTGGGGGAGGTTCCATGAGCTCTGCTCTGCGCGCGTGTTGTGCGGTCTAGACCAAGTCATAGGTTATTGACGCGACGTGAACATGTCCAGACCAATGAGCGTCCGATTCCGGTCTGCCGTCCGGGTGCCGGGGGGCACTTCTCAGGCGCCGTCCCCACCGCTGCGCCCGGTGTAGAACGCCACCGTCAGGTCCTTCACCAGAGCCTTCCGCTCGTAGTCGTCGAGCTCCACGATGCCCCGCGAGGTGAGCCGGTGCACCGTGTCGTCGACGGCGTCGACCACGGAAGTCAGCACGCTGTCACGGTGCTTGGCGTCGATGGCGGCGATCCGGGTCCGCTGCATCGCGGCGGCCACCTCGGGGGCGTACTCGATTCCGGTCGGCTGCGCCGAGTACACCTCGATGCCCACCGGTTCGCAGTCCGCCTTCAGCATCCGGGTCAGCGCGTCACCGACGGCCTCCGCGTTGCGCAGGGTGTGCGCGTCCTCGTGGAAGGCGTCGGCCGGCAGCTGCGAGAGCACCCGCGCCATCGCCGCCCCGACCTGCTCGCGCAGGTACTCCTCGTGGTCCGCGACGCCGAGCGTGGCCCGCACGGTGTCCTTGATCCGCCAGACGACCAGGACGACCACGCGCAGCGCCGTACCGTTCGCGTCCACGGCGGGCAGCGGCTCGCTGCGCCAGTGCCGCAGACGTACGTCGACGCGGCGGCGCAGCAGGAGCGGCGAGACCCAGACCAGACCGGTGCGGCGGACGCTCCCCCGGTAGTCGCCGAAGAGGGTCAGCACCCAGGCGTGGCCGACCCGGCCCCGCCCGAGACCGCCGAGCGCGAACAGGACCACGGTCGTCAGGAAGGCGAGCAGCGCCCAGGCGCCGATGCCGATGCCGTCGTACGGGCGGGATCCGATCCCGATGCGGGAGAGCACGGCGTCGGGCAGTGCCCCGGACCACCACAGGGTGGCGAGGCCGGCCGCGGTTCCGATCGCCCCGGTGAGCAGCGCCGCCCAGCCGGGCAGCGCGGGCCCGGGGCGCTCGGCCAGCCGGGGATCGCCCAGCGGCGCGGGCCTGGTCGGCGCCTGCACCTGCGGCGAGCGCGGCAGGGGTGGCCGGCGTACGGGCGGCGGGCGCCGGGTCACGAAGGCGGGCAGCGTGCCCGGGTCGTAGTGCTCGGTGTCCGCGCCGGGGTCACGGTCGTCGCGACGGCCGTTGCCGTCCCGGCCGTCGGCCCGGTCGTCGCGGCCGTCCCGGTCGTCTCGGAAGAGCAGGTGTACGGGGATGGAGGCGGTGGACTCGTTGGCGATGACCGGATGCCTGCGGCCGGTGTCCCACCAGGTGTCGACGCCGGCCGCCCCGGTCCTGCCGCCCGGCCCCGGCACGGTGACGAGACCGGGTACGAGGTCGGGCGAGCCGTTCCGCGCCGGGCCCGCACCCACCACCGGTCCGCCGTCGGAACCCCGGACCGGCAGCGCGACCGGCGCCGTTGTGACCCCGCCCGGGGCGACGACGGTGTCCGCCGGGGCCAGGTCGAGCACGAGGTCCACGACGGTGTCGGCCCCCCGCTCGGGGTCGTCGGCCGGGGAGCCCGGATCCGGCGTGGCACCGGACTCCGGCGCGGGCCGGGCGGCGCGGTGGCCGTCCCGCCCGTCCTCCGCCTCCGGGGCCCGGTCCGGGTCCGCCTCCAGTTCGGGTTCCGGTTCCGGTGACCTCCTGTTCCCGTCCGGAGCGGCACCGGCCTCCCGCTCCGCCAGGATGCCCGGGGCCGGGTGCGCCCCGGGTGGGGTGGTCGTATCGGCGGGGACCTCGGTCGCATTCTCGTGTCCGTACACCGGCTGCCCTGCCTTTCCGTTCTCCGGGAATCCGGAGCTGTCCGACACCGTGGGTCGCATTCCCGCCTCCGTCATGTCCGTGCCGTCAGGCGAAGAGCCGCCGCCAGGTCTCCGGTCCCGGGTAGCCGTCGGCCGCGCTGCCGCGCCAGCCCAGGGACCGCTGGAACGCCTCGACGTTCCGGCGGTCCGCCTCGGTCCACCGGGGGCCGGGGCCCGACCGGTAGAACGTGCCGTAGCCCTTCTTCACCAACTGTTTGCCGAGCCGTGCGACATGACTGTTGGACTGACCCGGCTTGAAATAGCCGCGGCCCGGGAACGCCGGGGCCGCGCTCGGGCTGCCGCCCGTAGCGGCGGCGGGGATGCTGCGCCCGGTGCCGGTGACCAGATACCGCCAGGTCTGCGGTCCGGGGATGCCGTCGGCCTCCTTGCCCTTCCAGCCCTGGGCCTTCTGGAACGCCTGGGTCGCACGCCTGTCCGCCTCGGTCCAGCGCGGTCCAGGCCCCACCGTGTAGTAGCGCTTGCCGCCGCGGGCCACGAGCATCTTGCCGAGCTGGGTCACGTACGTGTTGTTGGCTCCGGGCCCGAACTTCCCCGCTCCGGGGAAGGCGGTCGAGGAGCCGCTGCCGCCCGTACCGCCCGAGAGACCGCGGTACCGGTACGCCACGTACCGGTCGGAGTTGTTCCAGTACGCCATGGGCGTCGCCTGCTTGCGGGTGCGCGGGCGCGCCTGCTCGTAGGCGGTGTAGTGGCTGTGCGTGTAGTCGGTCCAGCCGCCGAAGATCGTGACGTGCGAGCCCTTGGCCGGATCGGCCGGGTTGTGAAAGAGCAGGATGTCGCCGGGCTGGAGCTCTTCCCGCGAGATCCGCGTCCCGTACTGGGCGAGGCTGCCCGTCCACTCGTTCCCGCCCAGGTTCCAGGCCATCGAGACGAAGCCGGAGCAGTCCTGGCGATAGCCGTCCGACCAGTACCTCTCCATGCTGTAGGGGACCTGCGCGGAGACCCAGACCTTGGCCCGGTTGATGATGTCGGCCCGGGTGGTCTTACGCAGCGCCGGTGCCGAGGACGGCGGGCCCGCGGACCCGGCCCCCTTCAGCGGACCCTTCTCGCCCTGCGGGGTGGCCGGTTCGGGATCGGCCGGCGCGTCCGTCCGGGCGGGTCCCGCGGCGTGTCCCGTCGAGGACGCCGCCTCGGCGGCCCCGCTGGACAGGACCACTCCGGCGGCCGTCACCAGCACCAGCGCACGGCGTGCGCCGTGCGCCGCCGGATGTCCGCCGTGCCGTGCCGACAGGGCCCTGGCCGCGGTACGCCGCTGCTCGGCACACCCCGCACAGGTGCAGTCGACAGCGGGTTCGTACTCCTCGAAGACCGGCACAGTCATGCGATTCCCCTCCGCACTCGTCAAGATCTTTGGGCGCATCTGCAACGGGCGTCAGTGTCTCAACTCTCCCGACATATCGCATTTTGACGGATCAAAGAGAAAAAACGACCATCCCACAGGGCGTGGCGCGGCGGAATTGGTCAGGGGCACCGTGTCTCATCGGGTAGAGTTCTCCAGGTCAGCAGGCGCCGTTAGCTCAGTTGGTTAGAGCAGCTGACTCTTAATCAGCGGGTCCGGGGTTCGAGTCCCTGACGGCGCACGCACAGTCAAGGCCCTCTCACCGAGCGTGAGGGGGCCTTGTCCGTGTCCGCGCCCGCATTTTTTCTTCCGCACTCCGGCGTGCGCCACAAAGGCAGCGAGCGGGCGTTCCACAAGCTCCCACGGGCGCCCTTCCGCGCCCCCTCCCCTCACGCCCCCCTCGGTGGCCAAACCGTGCGTATGGCCGGTAAACACCTTGTTTCACCCTTGCGATCACGCGACAAGTCGGACAACCTGTCCTGGAGCCATCGACTTCAAGGGGGCCGCTGCCACGGTCAGTTGGGCAGCGGAGAGTGATGTACCGGTTGCACGTACGACGGGGTGGGGGCCCCGTTCACGGAGGAATGCCGAGGGGGCATCATGCAACCGGAAGGCCGCCTTTCCATGTCTGTGGAAAAGTAGCCCGCCACTGTGTGCGTGTGCGGTGTTCCAGGGGGCTCCACCGCACATGAACTGACCGACCAATCACGCACTGACCATGCGTGCGGGGGGATGACCCATGACGTCGACGCCGCCAGGCGCCCGGCAGGACAACGACCCTTCCCGGACCACGCAGCTACGGATACCGCCGCAGCTGCGGGCCGGGCAGCGGCGACGCCAGACGAACAAGGCGCTGCCGCGGTACGACTACGAGCACTACAGCCGGCTCGCCGGGCCCCTGACCCAGCCCGAGCCCGGTCGGCCCTACACGGTCCGCTACCGCTCCCTGCTCTCGCAGGAACCGCACCGCTTCCGGGCCGCGCTGCTCCTCGGTGCGGCCCCTCTCGTGTCGCTCGGCCTCTTCGCCTGGCTGATGCAGCCCGGGCACTGGACGGAACGCGATCCGAACCTCCGGAACGACACGCTGCTGATCCTCGACATCGTCATGCTGGTCTCGATCGGTCTGATCGAGCTCTTCCGCACGATGAACGTCCTCTCCAACGCGCACGCGACGCTGGTCGCCCGTGACCCGATTCCGGTGGTGCCGGAGACGGGCACCAAGGTCGCCTTCCTCACCTCCTTCGTCCCGGGCAAGGAACCCCTGGAGATGGTGACGAAGACGCTGGAGGCGGCGGTGCGCATCCGGCACCGCGGGCTCATGCACGTCTGGCTGCTGGACGAGGGCGACGATCCCGCCGTGAAGGAGGTGTGCGCCCGGCTCGGTGTGCACCACTTCTCCCGCAAGGGCGTCGCGCACTGGAACCAGGCCAAGGGCCCGCACCGCGCGAAGACGAAGCACGGCAACTACAACGCCTGGCTCGACGCGCACGGCGGGAACTACGACTTCTTCGCCTCGGTCGACACCGACCACGTACCGCTGCCCAACTACCTGGAGCGGATGCTCGGCTACTTCCGCGACCCGGACATCGGCTTCGTCATCGGCCCGCAGGTCTACGGGAACTACGACACGTTCGTCACGAAGGCCGCCGAGTCCCAGCAGTTCCTCTTCCACGCGCTGATCCAGCGCGCGGGCAACCGCTACGGCGCCCCGATGTTCGTCGGCACGAGCAACGCCGTACGGATCTCGACCCTCAAGCAGATCGGCGGGCTGTACGACTCGATCACCGAGGACATGGCGACCGGTTTCGAGATCCACCGCGCCCGCAACCCGCTGACCGGCAAGAAGTGGCGCTCGGTCTACACCCCGGACGTCCTGGCCGTCGGCGAGGGCCCCACCGCGTGGACGGACTTCTTCACCCAGCAGCTCCGCTGGTCGCGCGGGACGTACGAGACGATCCTCAAGCAGTACTGGAAGGGCTGGTTCTCGCTCCCCGCGGGCAAGCTCTTCAACTACACGATGATGATCATCTTCTACCCGATGTCGGCGATGAACTGGATTCTCGCCGCCCTGAGTTGTGCGCTGTTCCTCGGCATGGGCGCCTCCGGTGTGCAGATCGACCCGACGATCTGGATGATGCTCTACGGCAACGCCTCCGCGCTCCAGATCGGGCTCTACATCTGGAACCGCCGCCACAACGTCTCGCCGCACGAACCCGAGGGCTCCGGCGGCCTCGCCGGGATGATGATGTCGGCGCTCTCCGCGCCGATCTACGCACGTTCCCTGATGGATGCCGTCCTTCGCCGCAAGAGCTCCTTCGTCGTGACGCCCAAGGGCGACTCGTCGAGCCCGGACACCCTCTTCGGCACCTTCCGCATCCACCTCTTCTTCCTTCTGGTCTTCGGCGGCTCCATCGCCGCGTCCTTCTTCCTGGGCCACAGCCACCCCGCGATGCTGACCTGGGCCTGCCTCGCCCTGCTGATCACGGCGGCGCCGATCTTCGGCTGGCGGCACACCGTCCGGGCCGAGAAGAGGAAACGCCGCGCGGGACCACCGGAGGGCGGGGCCCCCGCCCCGCAGCCGGGAACCGCGCCGCAGCACCGGCCCGGACCGGCCGACAACGAACAGACCATGCAGATCGCCCTTGGGGGACGTAACCAATGAAGTACCGTCCGAGCCGCCGTACCCGCCGACTGGCGATCAGTACGGCGGTGGTTCTCGCGCTCGCCGGCGCGAACGGACCGTGGCTGTACCGCTTCGGCACCGAGCACTACCACACGTACAAGATCAACACCTCGGAGTACAAGGCGGCGAACGGCCACTGGGACTTCCTCGACGTCCCCGCGGAGTTCCGGATCAACACGATCCACGCGGCGCTGCTGCACACCGGAAAGGTGCTGCTCGTCGCCGGCTCGGGCAACAACCAGAAGAACTTCGACGCGAAGAGCTTCCGGTCGGTGCTGTGGGACCCGAAGACGAACGGGTTCAAGAACATACCCACGCCCAAGGACATGTTCTGCGCCGGTCACACCCAACTGCCCGACGGCAAGCTCCTGATAGCCGGCGGCACCAAGCGGTACGAGAAGCTGGAGGGCGACGTCACCAAGGCCGGCGGCCTGATGATCGTCCAGAACGAGGACCCGGACAAGCCGGTCACCCTGCCGGCCGGGACGCGGTTCACCGGCAAGGAGAACGGCAAGACGTTCGTCTCCAAGGACCCGGTGCTGGTCGAGAAGGCCACCAAGGTCTTCGACAAGCAGACCGGCGCCTTCGTACGCAACGAGCCCGGCCGCGGCAGGATCTACGTCGAGGCCAAGCAGTCCGGCGCGAAGCACGAGACGGGCACGGAGGACAACTACCGGATCGCCGGCCTGTCCGGCTCCGACACCCGTAACGTCTACGGGATCGCGCAGAAGCTCGCCCTGGACAAGAAGGACTTCCAGGGGATCAGGGAAGCCTACGAGTTCGACCCGGTCGCGGAGAAGTACATCACCGTCGACCCGATGAACGAGGCCCGCTGGTACCCGACGCTGACCACGCTGAAGGACGGCAAGGTCCTCGCCCTCTCCGGCCTGGACGAGATCGGGCAGATCGTGCCCGGCAAGGACGAGGTCTACGACCCCGAGACGAAGAAGTGGGAGTACACCGGAATCATCCGGAAGTTCCCCACCTATCCGGCGGTCTTCCTCCTCAACGACGGGAAGCTCTTCTACTCCGGGTCCAACGCCGGGTACGGGCCCGCGAGCGTCGGCCGCGCCCCCGGTGTCTGGGACCTGGCGACGAACAGGTTCACGAAGATCCCCGGGCTGAGCGACCCGGACAAGATGGAGACCTCGGCGACCGTACGGCTGCCTCCCGCCCAGGACGAGAAGTTCATGGTCATCGGCGGGGGCGGGGTCGGCGAGTCCGAGAAGTCCAGCGAGAAGTCGCGGCTGGTCGATCTCCGGGCCGAGAAGCCGCGGTTCGAGGACGGGGCGGCACTCTCGGACGGGACCCGCTATCCGAGCGCCTCACTGCTGCCCGACGACTCCCTGCTGGTCACCGGGGGCTCCGAGGACTACCGCGGGCGCGGCGGCTCCGATGTCCTCCAGGCGCGGCTGTACGACGCGAAGTCGGACACGTACAAGCGGGTCGCGGACCCGGCGGTGGGCCGCAACTACCACTCCGGCTCGGTGCTGCTGCCGGACGGCCGGGTCATGATCTTCGGCTCCGACTCGCTCTACTCGGACCGGGACAACACACGGCCGGGCACGTTCGAGCAGCGGATCGAGATCTACACGCCGCCGTATCTGTACCGCACCGGCCGTCCGGAACTCTCGGAGGGTCCCAAGCGGATCGCGCGCGGCGGTTCGGGGACGTTCGCGACGCGGCAGGCGTCGTCCCTCGCCTCGGCGAAGCTGATGCGGCCCAGTGCGGTCACCCATGTCACGGACACGGATCAGCGGACGATCGCGCTGGACATGAAGAAGTCGGCGGACGGGGTCACGGTGACCGTGCCGAAGAACCGGGCGCTGGTGCCGTCGGGGTGGTACATGCTCTTCGTCACCGACGAGCGGGGCACGCCGTCCGAGGGCACGTGGGTGGAAGTGCCGTAACCCGAGGGGACCGCCCGGCGACCGTTGCGCACGGTCGCCGGGCGGTCCCTTCGTGGTGCGGTTACCGGCCGGCCAGATCCAGGGCGTACTCGGGCCACCACTCGCCCGCCTTCGGGCCGCCCTTGCAGTCGCCGTCGGACTCGCCGGGGCGCTTGATCCAGAGGTAGGCGTCGATCAGCTCGTCGCCGGTCTGCGTGGTCGGTGTCTCGCCCAGCGCCCGGCCGGGCGGGTTGCACCAGTTCTCCGCCGGGTCGCCGCCGTCGTAGGGGCCGTTGCCGTTGCGGCTGGTGTCGATCACGAAGGGCTTGTTGCCGACCTTCTCCGAGAGCCGCTTGCCGAAGTCCGCACTGGCCGCCGTGGTCTGGAAGTTGGAGACGTTGACCGCGAAACCGTCGGCGTCCCCCACCCCCGCCCGCTGGAGCGGATCGAACAGCGCGTCGGGGCTCTGCCAGCCCGCGTTGCCCGCGTCCACGTAGACCGTGGTCCCGGGCTGCTGCTTCAGCCGCTGGACGGCCCCCTTCAGCAGGTCGTAGCGCTCCTCGTGGAACTCCTGCGGCGTACAGCCGTCGACGAGGTGCAGCAGCGCGTCCGGCTCCAGGATCACCGTGGTCCGGCGGTCGCCGATGCCCTTGGCCACGCTCTCCACCCAGGCGCGGTAGGTGTCGCCGTCGGACGCTCCCCCCTTGGAGAACTGCCCGCAGTCGCGGTGCGGGATGTTGTAGAGGACCAGCAGCGCCTCCCGGTCGGCCTCCTCGGCCGCCCCGGTGACACCCTTCACCTCGTCCTCGGCGTTGTCCGGGCCGATCCACACGCCGACCGGCTGGCGCGCGATCTTCCGGATCAGGTCGGCGTTCTCGTCCTCGCCGCTCTTCGCGTAGTCGGCGACCTGCTGCGCCGCGGTGCCGTCGGGGTCGACCCAGAACGGGTCGCTCCCCTTGGGCTGCTGGCCCACTGCGGCCGGGCCGTCGGTGTCCCCGCCGTCCGACGAGGAACATCCCGCCAGGAGCAGAACCGCTCCGATCACGGCCGCCGTGCCGGTCCGCAGACCGGCACCCGGGCGCGTGCGCGCGCCGGACCGGCCGGTGTAACTGCCGTACATCCACTCCCCCTCGGGTGTACTGGTCGCACTGGTCGCACCCGTTGCCGGCCGCGCCGTTGTACTCCCGGTCGCATCCATCCTGACACAGCGGCACGGGGGCCCACCGGGCCCGCACGAAGTCGCCGGGGGAGCTGCTTCGGCGGGCCCGCGGCGACCGCGTCATCCGGACATCCCGTCAGAAATTCGCTGGGCCACGGGCATCGCCCCACCTACAGTGGCGGGCACGCACCCGACCTCCCGTGCTGGCCCGGCCTCTCCCGCGGCCCGGTCACCAACGGTCGAGGACCGGCCCGGCCGGCGACTCCGAGGGGGAGCGGGTGGCCGGCCGGGCCCGGTATTCGCGGTGTGCCGTACGTCAGACGCGGCTCTTCTCGCCGTTGCTCTTCTCCCCGGCGCTCTGCTGGCCGGTGAGATAGGCCGAGACGACCACATTGGCCGTGTACGACCGCGACTTGTGGTCGTACGTGCCGCCGCAGGTGATCAGCCGGAGCTCCGCCCGGCCGTCCTTGCGGGGACCGTACGCCTTCTGGGCGTCGAAGCGCTCCCGGGTGAAGACCTGGACGTCGTCGATGGTGAACTCGGCGATGGTCCCGTCGGCCCTGGTCACCCGGACCTTCTCGCCGGGGCGGGCCGCGCTGAGCCCGTAGAAGACGGCGGGCTTCGTCTCCGTGTCGACGTGGCCGACGAAGAGTGCGGCGCCCTCGGTGCCCGGCTCGGTGCCGCTGCCGTACCAGCCGACGGTCTGCGGCATCGCGTACGGCGGCGGATCGATCGCCCCGCCCTTGTCCAGACCGCGCCGGACGACGGGGGCCTCGATCCCTATCGAGGGGATCTCGACCCGCTTCGGCGCGGCACCGTCGAGCGGCTTGTGCGCCGGGGGCAGGGGTACGCCCAGGGGGCGCCCGACCGCCGCGACGTCACCGGTGGTCGGGGCGGAGCTGCCGCCCGGGCCGTCGGTGATCTCACGGCCCCAGAGCCACAGGCCGAGCAGGAGAACGGCCCAGGCGACTCCGGTGAGCAACCGCCCGGTGCCTGCCGGGCGGTCCGAGGCGGACATCTCAGTCCGTGGCCGAGCGACGGCGCCGCGCGCTGCGGAAGGCGACGGCGACGGCCGCGACGGCCCCGAGGACCAGTCCGGTCACGGCGTGCCGTGTGCCGGGGCCGTCCTGCTCGGCTGTCTGGTCGGCGAGCGTGGCGGTGCCACCGCCGCCGGCCCTGACGGGTGCGACGGGCGAGGGCTGCCGGTGGTGGACGACGGTGATCTTGCCGGTGGCCTTGCCCTTGCCGCCCTTGCAGTTCACCCAGACGTCGTAGTCGCCGGGTTCGGCATCGGAGCGGATCCTGGCCTCGGCGAACAGACCCTTGTCGTCGGCGGGGGCGAAGTGGGCCTCGTTGACGAAGGCATCGGAGTTGCCCTTGGCCTCCTTGCCTTTGCCGCAGATGTCGACCCAGAGCTCCACCTCCCCGCCGGGGGCTATGGCGGACGGGGTCACCGAGACCCTTCCCTGGGGCTCGGAGTCGGCCAGGGCGGCGGTCGCGGGCAGCAGTGTCGCCGCGACCGTCGCTGCGGCACAGAACGTGAGGGGCAGTGAACGCATGGTGAACCTCCTTCTGGCAGGTTCGCCCGTGCGTCGGCATTTCGCATCCGCAGGACGCCTGGTCGGGCGACCTGCCTCGCTCACCGTCAGACGAGGTCGACGAGATCCGCGATGGACTCCACGATCGTGGACGGCGTGAACGGGAACCGGTCGACGTCGCCCGGCTGCGTCACCCCGGTCATCACCAGGAACGTGGTCATGCCGGCCTCCAGACCCGCGAGCACGTCGGTGTCCATCCGGTCGCCGATCATGGCCGAGGTCTCGGAGTGCGCCCCGATGGCGTTCAGGCCGGCCCGCATCATCAGCGGGTTCGGCTTGCCGACGAAGTACGGGTCCTTGCCGGTCGCCTTGGTGATCAGCGCGGCAACCGATCCGGTCGCCGGCAGCACGCCCTCCGTCGACGGCCCGGTCTCGTCCGGGTTGGTGGCGATGAACCGTGCGCCGTTGTTGATCAGCCGGACGGCCTTCGTCAGAGCCTCGAAGGAATAGGTACGGGTCTCCCCGAGAATCACGAAGTCGGGGTCGGAATCCGTGAGGATGTACCCGATGTCGTGCAGCGCGGTGGTCAGCCCCGCCTCGCCGATGACGTACGCCGTGCCGCCCGGCCGCTGGTCGTCCAGGAACTGGGCGGTCGCCAGCGCCGAGGTCCAGATGTTCTCGACCGGCACGTGCAGGCCCATGCGGGTGAGACGCGCCTGGAGGTCACGAGCGGTGTAGATGGAGTTGTTCGTCAGCACCAGATAGGGCTTGCCGGACTCGCGGAGCTTGGTGAGGAAGGCATCGGCCCCGGGGATGGGCACGCCCTCGTGGATGAGGACACCGTCCATGTCGGTCAGCCAGGATTCGATCGGCTTGCGCTCTGCCATGTGACGGGCTCCTGCCGTACGTACTGTGCACGCAATGTGCTGGGACGCCGGCGGCACCGCGTTGTGCAGCGCCGACGTCCCGATTTTAGGCTTCCCGTCCCACCGGGCGGAACTGCCCGGTCACGAGGAACTGATCTTGACCCCGTCGACCACCCAGTACCAGTTGTTGCCCGCCGTGTAGCGGAACCGCACCCTGGCGTTCGTGGCGCCGGAGGGGACCTGGAGCGTGACCGCCTCTTCCCTGGACGGGGCGTCGGCGGTGTACGTGCGTACGGAGACGGGTGCGCCCCCGTCGTACGAGACCAGGACCTCGCCCTTCTGCGGGGACTCCTGGCGGTAGTAGGTGGTGTAGCGCAGGACCGCCGTGCTGCCGCCGGTGACCGGCCAGGCCGGACTGACCAGGGTGGAGTCGAAGGTGCCGGTGTAGCTCCTGTCGACCCATTCGTCGCCGTCCGCGACGGCGAAGACGTTGCGGGCGCGGACGTTGGACTCGCGCCCCTGGTCGCGTTCGGCCGCCGTCCAGAACTCGTCGGTGGTGAAGGTCCAGCCGCGCCACTCGGTCATGCCGCCGGTGCCCATCGCCCCGTTCTCGACGGTCCAGCCCGCGGGCGGAGTGTGGGTGAAGCCGAGGACTCCGGCGCCGATGCCCGTCTCGTCGACACGGGTCGTCAGCTGGGGCCTCAGCGCGTCGAAGGCGTCGGGGGCGGGCTGCTGGAGGGGGCGGCCGTCCAGGTTCCAGGACGGGGATATCGCGATGCCGAGGTGGGCGAGCGCGGAGGCGGCGAGGTCGGGCATCTTGACGTCGTGGCGGACGGATCCCGCGGAGATGCCGCCGCCGCTCGCGATGAGGAAGGTCTGCCGTTCGGCGGCGCTGGAGCCGCCGTGGCCGCCGGCGTCGGTGTGCCCGTGGTCGGCGGTGACCATGATGAGCCAGTCCTCGGACGCGTACGTGGGCCGGGCGGCGACGGCGGCCACCAACTGCCCGATCTGGGTGTCCACGAGCTGGACGGCTTCGAGGTACTTCGGGGAGGCGGCGCCGTAACTGTGGCCCGCGTGGTCGATGTTGTCGAGATGGACGAAGACGGCGTCCCGGTTGCCGTTCCTCAGCTCGGCGACGGCGCGGCTGGTGGTCCCCGTGTCGTACTCGGCGCCCGGGGTGGAGACCCGGGTGTCGACCTTCGAGGAGAAGATCGTGTCGGTGACGGGGGCCCAGGAGGCGACCGCGTACGTCGACAGGGCGGGCTTCGCGGTCTCGATCCGGGTGAGGAAGTCGGGGTACTGGGAGAACTTGCTGCCGCTGAAGGTGTTGTCCTTGACGCCGTGCTTGTCGGGCCAGACACCGGTGATGATCGTGGACCAGCCGGGGCCGGAGACGGTGGGTGCCAGCGGGTTGGCGTAGATCGAGCTGGCCGCGGTGAGTCCGGCCGCCATGAGGGCGTCCAGGTGCGGGGCGGCGGCGTCCTTGATCCGGCCGAGCAGGGCGCCGTCCAGGCCGATGGCCAGGACCTTGGGGGTGCGGGCGGCTGCGCGGGCGGTGGCCGCGCCGAGCGGTCCGGCAGCGGCGGCGAGGGCGGCGGCGCCCATGAGGAGCGAACGGCGGGACAGTCCTGATGACACAGGATCCTCCGGGATGAAGGGCGGTTGGGGGTACTCGACTCCCCTTGCGTACAAGGGGAGTCGAGCGTGGGTCCAGACCCGTTATCATTCCGCTACACTTCACCGGCGGTCCATAGCCGTGCGGTGAATGGTGGAGCAACGATCAGCTGCCCGTCGCCGACTTCCAGGCATCGACGTAGCTGTCCAGGTTGGTGCCGATGTCCGACCAGTCCGGCTCGAAGACCTCCACCCCGTCGAGCAGCGCGGCGAGTTCGATGGCGTTGGCGTCGGTGGCCTCGATGTCCTTGCGCGCGGTGAAACCGCCGCCGACCGCGCTGACGTCCTGCTGGGCCTGCTCGGAGAGCATGAAGTCGAGGAGCTTCTTGCCGTTCTCGCTGTGCGGGGCCTTGTCGACCAGTCCGGCCGCGTACGGGAGGGCGAAGGTGGTGGGCTTGCCTGCGCCCTTCGCGGGGAACCAGATGCCGAGGTTCGGCATGTCCTTGGACTGGGCGAAGTTCATCTGGACGTCGCCGTTGGCGACGTGCAGCTCGCCCTTGTCCACCTTGGGGGCGAGCTTGCCGGTGGAGGCGGACGGGCCGACGTTGTTGGTCTGGAGCCGCTTGAGGTACTCCATCGCCGGTTCCTTGCCGCCGAAGTCGTGCATGGCCTTGATGAGGACGGCCGTGCCGTCGCCCGCCACACCCGGGGTGGAGTACTGGACCTTCTCCTTGAACTTCCCGTCGAGCAGCTCCTCCCAGGTCTTCGGCGGGGTCGTCAGCTCCTTCTTGTTGTAGATGAAGCCGAAGTAGTTGTTGACGACCGAGGTCCACGTGCCGTCGGCGGCCTTGTCGGCGCCGTCGACCTGCTCGGAGCCGGCCGGCTCGTACGCCTTCAGCAGGCCCTTGGAGTCGGCCTGCTGGATGAACGGCGGCAGGGTGACGAGCACATCGGCCTGGGTGTTGGACTTCTCGCGGACGGCGCGCTGCACCATCTCGCCGGAGCCGCCCTCGACGTACTCGACCTTGATGCCGGTCTTCTTCTCGAAGTCCTCGAAGACCTTGTCGTACCAGCCGTCGCCGTTCTCGCCCTTGAGGCCGTCGGCGCTGTAGACAGTGACGACCTTCTCGTCGGAGGCGGCCGAGGAGCCGCCGCAGGCGGTGAGGCCGGCGGCGAGGACGAGGCTGCCGGAGACCGCGGCTATCGGCGTGAGGAGGTTCTTGCGCATGGGTGTCGTATCTCCTGGAAGTGCGTACGGGGGTGGTCAGCGGTACGAGGCCCTGGTCCGGATGCGGGAGACGCCGAGCAGGACGAGCAGCGTCGAACCCATCAGGACCACGGCCACCGCGGCGCCGGTGAAGAGCGAGCCACGGTCGGTGGCCGCGAAGATCTGCACCGGAAGCGGTGTCCAGTCCGGCGGGTAGAGCATCATCGTGGCGCTCAGCTCGCCCATGGACAGGGCGAAGCAGAGACCGGCCGCCGCTGTCAGCGAAGGCAGCAGGAGCGGCAGTCTGATCCGCCACAGGACGTACGAGGGGCGGGCGCCGAGGCTGGCCGCCGCCTGCTCGTACATCGGGTCGAGACGTACTGTCGCGGCCGAAACCGACTGATAGGCAAACGCCGTGACAAGAACGGTGTGCGCGAGGATCACGATCCAGCGCGTCCCGTTGAGGAGCATCGGCGGCTGGCTGAACGCGACGAGCACCGCGAGGCCGACGACGACCGAGGGCACGGCGACCGGCAGCATGAACAGCGCGTCCAGGAACCTCTTTCCGCCCTTGCGCAGCGAGGCGGCGGCGATCGCGGCCCAGGAGCCGACGGTCAGGGCCAGCAGGCTGGCGCTGACGGCGGTGACCAGGCTGGTGGTGAGGGCCTGGAGCGAATCACCGCTGGTGGCGGCTGCGTAGTGCTCGGCGGTGGGCCCGGAGGGGAAGGCCCCGGACCAGTTCGTGGCGAACGAGGCGGCCACGATCACCAGCAGCGGCACCGCGAACAGGGGGACGAAGAGGAGGAAGAAGAGGGCCCGGACGGCCCACGTGGCGGCTCGGCTATGCACCAACACGGCGGCTCACCATCCGATAGAGGCTGTAGAGACCGACCGAGATCGCGATGTTGACGACGGCGACGACGCAGGCGGCCGGGTAGTCGGATTCGAGGATGGCCTTGCCGTAGACGAGCATCGGCAGGGTCGTGACCCCTTTCGCCCCGGTGAACAGCACGATGCCGAATTCGTTGAGGCACATGACGAGGACCAGACTGCCGCCCGCCGCGAGCGCGGGAAGGGCCTCGGGGATGATCACCTTCCGCACGATCCGGGCGGGGCGGGCGCCCAGCGAGGAGGCCACCTCCAGCTGCGCGGTGTCGAGCTGGGAGAAGGCGGCGAGCAGGGGCCGCATCACGAACGGGGTGAAGTACGTGATCTCGGCGAGGAGTACGCCCCACGGGGTGGTGAGGAAGTGGAAGGGCCCGTCGGCCGCGCCGGTGGCGTCGGTCCAGATGCCGTTGGCCATGCCGACCGTGCCGTAGATGAACAGCAGGGCCAGCGTGATCAGGAACGACGGGAAGGAGAGGAAGACGTCGATGAACCTGGCGACGGCCTTCCCGCCCGGGAACGGCACGAACGCGATGATCAGGGCCAGGACGAAGCCGAGCACGAGACAGCCCACCGTCGATCCGACGGCGAGCCACACGGTGGTCGTCAGCGCGGAGCGGAAGGACTCGGAGGCGAAGACGTCCGCGTACGGGGCGAGTGAGGTGCCGCCCTCGTCGGGTGTGACGGACTGCTGGACGACGAGCGCCAGCGGGTAGAGGAAGACGAGGGTGAGGACGGCGACGGGCGGCAGGGCCCAGACCCAGGCCGGGGCCTTCCGGCCCGTCCGCCGGTCGAGGGCGGACCGGCTGCCGGACGGACCCCGGCGGAGGTCTCCGGTCACGGCGCTAGCCACGGGCTCCTCCGGACACGGTCGCGCCCGCGAACTCCTCCATGGCTCCGGCGCCCTGGGAGGCGCCCACCGCGGGCAGCAGCACCGCGTCCTCGGGCGCGAAGTGCAGCGTGACCCGGTCCCCCAGCACGGGCGTCTCGCGCAGCTCCCGCACATCCGCCTTGAGGCGGTGGCCGTCGACGTCCACGTAGAGCCGGTGGGTGGAGCCCCGCCACTGGACCTCGGCGATCGTTCCGGTGAGGGCGTTGGGACCCTCGCCGAGACCGACGAGGTGGGGGCGTACGCACAGGGTCGCCGTGCTGCCCTCGGCCGCCTCGCCGGTGGAGAGCCGCAGCTCCTGTCCGGCGAAGGCGACGGATCCCGAACCGACCGTGACGGGAAGGAGATTGGCGTTGCCCACGAAGGAGGCGGTGAATTCCGTACGGGGACGGCGGTACAGGTCCTGCGGGGTGCCGCAGTCCTGCAGCCGCGCCTTGTCCATGACGGCGATCCGGTCGGCGAGGGTCAGCGCCTCGACCTGGTCGTGGGTGACGTACAGGATGGAGACGTCCGGCAGTTCGCGGTGCAGGCGCGCCAGTTCGGCGAGCATTCCGGAGCGGAGCTGGGCGTCGAGCGCGGAGAGGGGTTCGTCGAGCAGCAGGACGCCGGGCCGGATGGCGAGGGCGCGGGCGATGGCGACGCGCTGCTGCTGACCGCCGGAGAGCTCGCGGGGGTAACGCCGGGCGTAGCCGCCCATGCCGACGAGTTCGAGTGCTTCGGTGACCCGTCCGGGTATCTCGGACTTGGGGACCTTGTGGGCCTTGAGTCCGAAGGCGACGTTCTCCCGGACCCGCATGTGCGGGAACAGGGCGTACTGCTGGACGACCATGCCGATGCCCCGCCGGTACGGGGGCAGCCCGGTGACGTCGCGGTCGCCGAGCAGGACCCGCCCGGAGGCGGGCCGGACGAATCCGGCGACGGCGCGCAGCGCGGTGGTCTTCCCTGAGCCGGAGGGTCCGAGCAGCGCCATGACCTCGCCGGGTTCGACGGTCAGGTCGAGCCGGTCGAGGACGACGTTCTTCCCGTACGCGACGGTGACCTGGTCGAACCGGATGCCGCTGCGGACGGCGCCGCCGCCGCCCGTCATGCCTCGGCCCTCGCGATCAGGTCGGGCAGCTCGGCGACCGACCCGAGGACGTGGGTGGCGCCGTGAAGCTCCAGCCGCTCCTTGTCGTGGGCGCCGGTCAGGACGCCCGCGACGATGCCGGCCCCGGAGCGTACGCCGCTGAGCATGTCGTACGAGGTGTCGCCCGCGACCACGACGTCCCGGACGCCGTCCACGGCGCCGGTGCGCAGGAACGCGGCGAGGACCATGTCCGGGTAGGGGCGGCCACGGCCGCCCGCGTCGGCCGGGCAGAGGGTGAGGGCGGCGAGGTCCTGCCAGCCGAGGGCGCCGAGGATGGCGTCCTGGGTGGGGCGGGCGAAGCCGGTGGACAGGACCACCGTGCGGCCGGCCGCCTTCAGTTCCTCGATGGCCTCCCGGGCACCGGGGACCGGGGCGACGAGGCCGCCGTCGACGAGGTCCCCGTACGCCTCCTCGAAGGCGGTGTTGGCCTGCTGGGCCCTGTCCTCGTCCCCGAAGAGGTGCCGGAAGACGGAGATCTTGGACTCGCCCATGGTGGCGCGGACATGGGCCAGCTTCTCGGCGTGCTCGGCGGAGCCGGGCTCGACGCCCAGCCGCTTGGCGGCGGCGGCGAACGCCTGCTCGACCAGTCCGCCGTCGGCGACGGTCGTCCCCGCCATGTCGAGCACGATCAGGTCGTGGGTGCGCTTCTCGGTCACTGTGTTCACCAGCCCAGTTCGTCGGCGGTCGTTTCGGCGATGGCGGGCGAGCAGGTCATCCCGCGCCCGCCCGGTCCGGTGACGAGCCAGGTGCCGCCGCGTACCTGCTGGCGGTGGACGACCCGGCTCGTGTCGGTGCACTGGGCGTAGACCCCGGCCCAGCGGTGGCGGATCCTCGGCAGCGGGCGGCCGAGGAAGGACTCGACGACCCGGGTGAGGTGCTCGTACGGCTCCTCGACGGTGTCGAAGGCGAAGGGGTGTTCGTACTCGTGCGTGTCGCCGATGGTCAGCCCGCCGTCGCGGCGTTGCACCATGAGCAGTTGCATCCGGTGCTCGGCGGCGGTCGGCTGCTGGGCCTGGCCGGCGTTGAGAGCGTCCAGGGCCCCGCCCGCGTAGGCCGGGTAGTAGCGGAAGCTGTCGGCGTCGGCGACGGACGTGGTGAGCGCCTCGCCCAGCGGGTCGGTCTGCATCATCTGGAGGCGGACACGGCGCACGGGCAGGTCGGGGCCGGCCAGTTCGCGTACGAGACCGCCGAGCCAGGCACCGGTGCACAGGACGACCGCGTCGCCGGTGTGCACGTCGCCGTGGTCGTCGCGGACCGCACTGTCGCCGATCACCTCGCGGACCTCACGGCCACCGAGGTAGGTGTATCTGCCGGACACCAGCAGTGCTTCCTTCAGCGCCAGTTGGGCGGTGCGCGGCTCGACGGCCGCGTCCCGCTCGCACCACAGCGCCGCCTCGAACGCTCCGCGCAGGGCCGGGTTGACGGCTCGTGCCTCCCTGGCGGTGAGCAGCTTGTAGCCGCGCGCCGCGGCGTCGGGGCGGGCGACGGCCGCCTCGGCGACGGCGATCTCCAGTGCGGTACGGAGCGGGGTGAGCGATCCGCAGGGGCGGAAGCCCAGGCCGGGGACCTGTGCGCCGATGCCCTCCCACAGCTCACGGGCGCGCAGGGCGGTGTCGAGCTCCTCGCCGCCCGCCCGGCCACTGACCCATATCTGTCCGAAGTTGCGAAGGGATGCTCCGCGCGCCTCGCTCTCTCGCTCGATCTGTACGACCTCGTGGCCGCGGTTCACTGCGTGCCAGGCGTGCATGGTTCCCACCACGCCGGCTCCTACGACGATGACTCTCACGACGGCAACGCTCCTCGGGGCGGGTGGCCCGAACGAATCGGTACGGCAACGGGAGGGTGAACGAGCACCCAAGGTTGGCCTAGACCCGTTACGTCGTCGTTATCAATATGCGTCGTTTACCGGTCGCCGAGGCTCGATTCGGCCTCGGCGGCTCAGCGTTGGTTGCCCAGATGCGTCGTGAAGGAGAACCGGTCACCACGGAAGAGTGTCCGCACCCGCTCCAGCGGCAGACCTGACGTGTCCCGCGAGACCCGGTGGATCAGCAGCATCGGGAGCGCGGGCGGAGTGCCGATCAGCAGCGCCTCGCGCGGGGTGGCGAGCACCGTCTCGATGCGCTCGTCACCGTCGCCGAAGGAGATGCCCAGGCGCTCGTGGAGATAGGCGTAGAAGGAGGAGTCGGGGTCGAACTCCGTGTCCAGGTGCGGGACACGCGCGACGGAGACGTACGTGCTCTCCAGGCCGACCCGCTCGTCGTCGGCCAGCAGGACGCGTTCCAGGTGCCAGACCGGCTCGCCGCGGGTGACCCCCGTCTCGGCGGACAGCGCCTCGGGGCAGGGGAAGCGGTCGAGGCCGATGAGCGTACGGCCGGGCCTACGGCCCTGGCGGCGGACGCCCTCGGTGTAACTGGCCAGGGAGAGCGGCTGCTCCAGCTTGGGCCCGGCCACCACGGTGCCGCGGCCCTGGCGGCGCAGGCGCCCCTCCAGCAGCAGTTCGCGCAGTGCCTGGCGCACGGTCTCGCGCGACACCTCGTAGCGCAGGGCGAGATCGCGCTCGGTGGGCAGCGAACCGCCCTCTCCCAACTCGTCGATCAGGAGCGATACATGAGCTTTGACGGCGTAGTACTTGGGGATACGGCCGTGCTCCGGAATGCCGGAACGGATCGGTGCGCCAGGTGCCTGGTCGTTCGGATAGTCCACGGCCCGATGGTGGCAGACGGACATGAACGCGACGGTACGGGCGGACCGGGCTCAGCCCTGGCCGCGCCGGGCCCGTCCCGCGCGGGCCACGACGGCCGCACCGCCGAGGACCAGCGCTCCGGAGGCTAATCCGGCCGGCAGCAGCGGGTCCTGACCGGTGCGGGCGAGCTCGGGGAGCGGGTTGCCCGCCGCGTCGCGACCGGGGGTGTCGCCGCGCTCCTTCGTGCCGGTGCCGTCGCCCGCTCCGGTGCCGCCGTCGGCCTCGGCCTCGCGCTCGGCCTCGGGCTCGGCCTCGGTCTCCGGGTCGGCCTCGGGCAGGCGCTCCTTGCCGCGGATGCCTCCGGTGTCCGCGGATTCGGGCTCGCCGCCGACGTCGGTGTCTCCCCCGCCGCCCTCGACGATGACGAAGGGATAGCCGTCGGACTCCCCGACCCAGTCCCCGTCGTCGCCGCCGCGGCCCTTGTGCCGTTGGACGACGGCGGCGCTCGCGGTGACCTTGCCCGGTTCGGTGTCGGAGGTGAACGCCATCCGGACCTGGACGGTGACGGTACGCCCGGCCGGCACGGTGAAGCCGGGGAAGCCCTCGCCCTTCCCGTCTCCGCCGAAGACCCCGATCTGCTCGTCCCGGTCCGTGGTCTCCCAGGTGACCCGGTGCCGGGTGACGGGGTCGGGGCGCTTCGTCCGCTCGGAGAACTCCAGCCTGATCTGGTCGGAGGCCAGCTTCCGGTCCTGGTCGGTCAGCACCAGGACCGGGTGGACGGCGCGGCACGGCTCGGACGTGGTGTTGGTCAGGTCGAGGAACCAGGTCCCGTAGCCGCCGCCGGAGGCGTACGTGTCCGGGCCGCCGTGGATCCGGGTCTCGATGGGGAACTCGTCGGCGTTCGGGTCGCCGCAGCCGGGCTGGCGGCCGGCGCTGACGGAGACCGCGGCGGCGCCCTCGGGGGCGGCTCCGACGAGGAGAACGGCCGCTGCGGCGATACCGGCCGCCGGTCCGAGGGTTCCGAGAGTGATGAGGGCGCGGCCGTCGCGCACACGTGCGATGGGTTTGGGCATCGGGGATCACCCTTTGCTGCTCGCGAACGACCGGGCGGGGGCCACGGCTGTGACCGGCGACGCTGCCACGCGCGCGCGGGCGAACGACGCCGACATGCGGATGGGTTCGCCCGTACGGAGCCACGGCGCCGCTCGTGCGGCCCAGCGCGGGCGCCGCTCCGTCCCTCGAACGCCCGCCCGTCCCTCAGGCGGTCGAGGTCAGGGCCTCGGGCGGGGGCACCGCAGCTCCCACCCGGCCGAACAGGGGCGCCAGGACCAGTTGCGCCGCGCCCTCCGCGACCGGGCGGTCGCCTCCGCCGGCGACCGTGACCGGGGCCGGGGCGCCCGTGCCGTCCCGTTGGGCCCGCTCCTCGATCACGGCCCGCACCCCTCGTACGTACGCCTCCTCGTCCGCGGCGACGATGCGCCCGCCCAGGACCACCCGGTCGATGTCGAGCAGGCCCACCAGATTCGCCGCGCCCGCCCCCAGCACCCGCACCGCCTCCGCGAGGTCGCCGCGTGCGACCGCGGCCAGGCAGAGCGCCTCGATGCAGCCGCGGCCCCCGCAGCCGCACGGCGGACCGTCCAGCTGAAGCGTCTGGTGGCCGAACTCCCCCGCCCCCGTGCGGGCCCCCCGGTGCAGTTCCCCGCCGAGCACGAGCCCCGCGCCGAGCCCGGTGCCCAGATGCAGATACGCGAAGTCGCCCCCGTCCGGCTCCCGCAGGGCCAGGCCGAGGGCCGCCGCGTTGGTGTCCTTGTCGACGACCACGGGCAGCCCCGTCCGCGCGGACAGGGCGTCCCGCAGCGGGTAGCCGTCCCACTGCGGGAACCCCGTGACCCGGTGCAGCACCCCGCCGCGGTGGTCCAGCGGTCCCGGCATGGCGACGCCCAGCCCGAACACCGGCTTCGGCGCCGCGCCCGTCCCGCGTACCGCGTCCGCCGCCTGCGCCGCCTCGGCGATCACCTCGTCCGCCGGGGCCCCGAGGTCCAGCGGGGACGTCCGGGCGGCGACCGGTGTGCCGGCCAGGTCGACCAGGACGGCCGTCAGTTCGTCGCGGTCCAGGTGGAGCCCCACCGCGTACCCCGCGTCCGGGACCAGCCGCAGCACCGTGCGCGGCTTGCCGCCGGTGGACGCGCGGTGGCCCGCCTCGGCCGCCAGCCCCTCCGCCCGCAGCCGGGTGGTGATCTTGCTGACGGCCTGCGGGGTGAGCCCCGTCCGCTCGGCCAGCTCCAGCCTGCTGATCCCGCGCCCGCCCGCCACGCGCAGCAGATCCAGCACGAGTGCGGCGTTGTGGTGGCGCAGTGTCGGGAGGTTGGCTCCGGTGCCGCTCCTGGTATTGCTTCTGTTCACGACCCCATTGTCCCCACCGCTTGCACTTTGGCAACAGCGTTGCTTAAGTGGCAGGCATGACTGGGAACCCCAATGCCCCGCTCCGGGTCGCACTCGTCGGATACGGCCTGGCCGGCTCCGTCTTCCACGCCCCGCTGATCGCCTCGACCGAGGGGCTCGTCCTCGACACGGTCGTCACGTCGAACGAGGAGCGGCGGGCGCAGGCCCGCGCCGAGTTCCCGGACGTACGGCTCGCCTCCTCGCCGGACGAGCTCTGGTCCCGTGCGGACGAGCTCGACCTGCTCGTGATCGCCTCCCCGAACAAGACCCATGTCGCACTCGCGACGGCCGCGCTCGAAGCCGGTCTGCCGGTGGTCGTGGACAAGCCGATCGCCGGAACGGCCGCCGAGGCGCGGGAGCTCGCCGCGCTCGCCGACCGGCGCGGACTGCTGCTCTCGGTCTTCCAGAACCGCCGCTGGGACAACGACTTCCTCACCCTCGCCCGATTGATCGCCGACGGCGAGCTCGGCGACGTACAGCGCTTCGAGTCCCGGTTCGAGCGGTGGCGTCCGCAGCCCAAGGGCGGCTGGCGCGAGTCCGGCGACCCTCAGGAGATCGGCGGACTGCTGTACGACCTGGGCAGCCATGTCGTCGACCAGGCGCTCACCCTGTTCGGCCCGGCCGTGCAGGTGTACGCCGAGAGCGACGTACGCCGTCCGGGTGCTTCCGCCGACGACGACACCTTCCTCGCGATCACGCATGCGAACGGGGTGCGCTCGCACCTGTACGTCAGCGCCACCACGGCCCAGCTCGGCCCGCGCTTCCGGGTGCTGGGCTCCACGGCCGGGTACGTGAAGTACGGCCTGGACCCGCAGGAGGCCGCGCTGCGCGAGGGGCTGCGCCCCTCCGCGGGCGAGCCCTGGGGCGAGGAAACGCAGGAGCTGTGGGGCCGGCTCGGTTCCGGCGAGTCGCCGCTCACCGGCGGCGGCATCCCGGTCCGCTCGCTCCCGGGCGACTACCCCGCGTACTACGCCGGAGTGGCCGCCGCCCTGCGCGGCACCGGCGAGAACCCGGTGACCGCCCTCCAGGCCGCCGCGGCCCTGGACGTCCTGGAGGCCGCCCGCCGCTCCGCACGCGAGGGCACGTCCGTGACCCTTCTCCCCCACCCCGAGGAGCAGTCCGCATGAACCCCACCGCTCCGACCATCTCCGAGCTCATCGCCCAGGAGCGCAGCCTGACGCTGCCCCACTTCGGCTACGACGACGCCTACGCCCTCGGCGGCCTGCTCGTCTCGCTGGCGCGCGCCCGGCACGCCCCGGTCGCGATCGACATCCGGCGCGGCGCCCAGCAGCTGTTCCACGCGGCGCTGCCCGGTTCGACCGCGGACAACGACGCCTGGATCGACCGCAAGCGCCGGGTCGTCGAGCGGTACGCGGAGAGCTCCTACCTGGTCGGCACCCGCTTCCGGGCCAAGGGCACCACGTTCGAGGAGTCCTCGCGCCTGGACCCGGACGTCTACGCCGCGCACGGCGGCTCGTTCCCGATCGCGGTCGAGGGCGCGGGCGTGATCGGCTCGGTCACGGTCTCGGGTCTGCCGCAGGCCGAGGACCACGCACTGGTCGTCGAGGCACTGGAGCAGTTCGCCACGAAGCTCGGCGGCTGACTCCCGCAGCACGGCGGAGGGGTGGGGCGCTGCACGTGTGCAGCGCCCCACCCCTCCGATCTTTCAGGTCCCTCCGGGAGCCGTCAGGCGTCCTTGAGCTCCTGCCGCTGACGCCCGAGCCCCTCGACCTCCAGCTCGACGACGTCGCCCGCCCGCAGATACGGCTTGGGCTCGGGCTGCCCCATGGCGACCCCGGCCGGCGTGCCGGTGTTGATGACATCGCCCGGGTACAGCGTCATGAAGTGGCTCAGATAGCGGACGACCTCACCCACCGGGAAGATCTGGTCGGCGGTGGTGCCGTCCTGCTTCAGCTCGCCGTTGACCCAGAGCCGCATCGGCAGCGCCTGCGGGTCGGGCACCTCGTCCGCGGTCACCAGCCAGGGGCCCAGCGGGTTGAACGTCTCGCAGTTCTTGCCCTTGTCCCAGGTGCCGCCGCGCTCGATCTGGAACTCGCGCTCGGAGACGTCGTGCGCCGTGGCGTAGCCCGCGACGTGCGCGAGGCCCTCCTCGGCCGACTCCAGGTAGCGGGCCGTCCGCCCGATGACGACCGCGAGCTCGACCTCCCAGTCGGTCTTGCGGGAGCCCCGCGGCACCAGCACCGTGTCCTCCGGTCCGACGACGGTGTCCGGCGCCTTGAAGAACAGGATCGGCTCCGGCGGGATCGCCGCGCCGGTCTCCGTGGCGTGGTCGTGGTAGTTCAGCCCGATGCACACGATCTTGCCGATGCGGGCGAGCGGCGGCCCCACCCGGAGCCCGTCCGCGTCGAGCACGGGCAGCTCGCCCGAACCGGCCGCGGCCCGGATCCGGGCGAGGGCCTGCGCGTCGGCGAGCAGCCCGCCGTCGATGTCGCCGACGAGGCCCGACAGGTCGCGCAGGGTTCCGTCCTGGTCAAGCAGCGCAGGGCGTTCCGCGCCCGCCGTACCGACTCGAAGCAGCTTCAACGGTCCATCTCCCCTTGGTCGAGATCGAGCCCGTCGGTGGTTGCGGCCATCGAATGGGCTTGGCCGATCCTCCAAGACATCCGATCACCCCGCAAGACCCTGTTCACACACTGGACCGGAGTACATGCCGTGCCCGACTACGCCGCAGTGGCCATGGCGCTGCCCGGGACCGGCATGTCGCGGTACAGGTACGCCCGCTCGATCGCGGTCCAGGTGGTGCTGGTCACCACGTAGAGCGCGGCGGCGAGCGGCACGAAGGCCACGGTGAAGAGCGTCATGAAGGACATCAGCGGCATGAGCTTGGTCATCGCCCCCATGCCGGGAACCGGCTGCCCGTCGGGGCCCGTGGCGGGGGTCACGGGGTTGGCGGCCATCTGTCGCTTCGTACGCCCGTAGTTGAAGGTGGCGACGGCCGCCACGATCACGAAGAGCCCGAGGTAGACCAGTCCCTGCGCACCGAAGAGGCCGCCCTCGGCGAGCGCGTCGCGCCAGCGGTCGCCGAGCGGGGCCTCGAAGAGCCGGTGACTGAGGAGCTCGTTGGGCTCGCCGCCGATCCGCGCACTGGAGAACAGGTGGTAGAGCAGGAAGAAGGCGGGCATCTGGAGCAGGCTCGGCAGGCATCCGGAGAGCGGGGAGACCTTCTCCTTGGCGTGCAGCTCCATCAGCGCCTTCTGCATCCGCTCGGGGTTCTTGCCGTGCTTCTTGCGCAGCTCCGCGATCTGCGGCTGGAGCTTGGTCCGGGCCTTCTGCCCGCGGGCCGCGGCCCGGGACAGGGGGTGCACGGCGAGCCGCACGAGGGCGGTGAACAGGACGATCGCGGCGGCGGTGGAAGCCGTCTGGAAGAACGGCTGGAGGAGGTCGGCGAGCGAGCCGACCAGGCTCGCGAAGGCGGACATGAAAGCGGACATGGATGAGCCCTCCGGGGGTCTCGTCGTGCCGGGAGTACGTACGGACTCGGCATGACGGCCCACGTGGGGTGCACGGCGTCGCGCGATGCGACGTCCCGGTGCGGCTTCCTGCGCGGATTCTTGAGCGAATTCCTGGTGCGGCGAAGCCCCTACGCGGCCGTCAGGAGGGCACGGCCGGGTGCTCGGGGCCTGGTGCGGCCCCGGGCGTCGGGATCGCGCTGGGGCAGGAACGCGGTGCGTTTCTCCCGGTCGCGGATGGCGGTGCGGACCCGGGTGCGGGGCACGGGGACGGCGCAGCGCGCGCTGATCACGGCGGAGGCGAGAAGGGCGGAGCCGGCTGCGGCGGTGGCGGCGAGCGCGACCGCGGCGGAGAGACTGCCGCCTTCGGCGAGGAGGACCTCGGTGAGGAAGAGCACCACCAGTCCGACCGGTCGCAGCAGCCGTGCGAAGGTGCCACGGAGACGGTTCGCGTCGCCCATCAGCCCCTCCTTCACCACAGTCACCACAGTCACGGTCCGGCGGGACGCGCGCACACGCGTTCGCCCCTCCAGCCGTTATACACGATGCCCCGGCCGGGCGAGGACGCCCGCGCGAGGGTGGGCCGCGGCCGGGAAGGCAGTCCTGTACCGGCCGGAATGCGGAGGGTTAGGGTTCGTGCCATGAGCAGACAGATCCCGACGCTCGAAGACGTGGCGCGGGAGGCGGGGGTGTCCCGGGCGACGGTGTCCCGGGTCGTGAACGGGGTACGCAACGTCGACCCCGGCATCCAGGATCTGGTCCGCCACGCGATCGACCGGACGGGATACGCCCCCAACCGGGCGGCCAGGGCCCTGGTCACCCGGCGCGCCGGAACCGTCGCGCTCATCGTCTCCGGGGCCGGGGACGCGTTCGCCGCCCGGGTCTTCGCCGACCCGTTCTTCGGCCGGGTGGTCAGCGGTGTCCTGGGACACCTGCGGGCCAACGGCACGCACCCGGTGCTCATGTTCGCCGAGTCCGAGCAGGCCCGGGGACAGGCGGTCGACTATCTGCGCCAGGGCGGCGCGGACGGCGCGCTGGTGGTCTCCATCCAGGCCGCCGATCCGCTGCCGCACCTGCTGGTCTCGGCCGGGGTCCCCATCGTCCTCTTCGCCCGCCCGGAGCTGCCCCAGCCGGTCAGCCACGTCGACCTGGACCACTACGCGGGGGCCCGGCTGGCGGCCGAGCACCTGCTGACCAGGGGGTGCCGCCGGATCGCCACGATCCGCGCCCCGCAGGACATCCCGGCCGCCCGCGCCCGGCTCGACGGCTTCCGCGACACCCTGGCCCGCGCGGGCCTGCACCGCCCGCCGGTCGCCGAGGGCACGTTCACCCTCGACAGCGGTGCGGTGGCGATGACCCGGCTGCTGGAGGAGCACCCGGACATCGACGGAGTGTTCGCCGCCAACGACCTGATGGCCCAGGGAGCCTGCCAGGTCCTGCGCGAGCAGGGCAGGCGCATCCCGCAGGACGTGGCCGTCATCGGGTTCGACGATTCGAGCATCGCCGTGACGTGCCGGCCGCCGCTGACGACGGTCCGGCAGCCCGTGGAGCGGATGGCGGCGACCATGGCCCAGCTGCTGGAGGAGCACGTCCAGGGCGTCCGCACGGAGCCCGCCTCCACGATGTTCGAACCGGAACTGATCGTCCGCGAATCCGCCTGACCCGCCCGTCAGCCGTGCGCCTGCCGGTGGGCGCTGATGATCTCCGCGTACCGGTGTCCGCTGCTCTTGATGGTGCGGGTCTGCGTCGGGTAGTCGACGTGGACGAGTCCGAAGCGCGGGTCGTAGCCGTAGGCCCACTCGAAGTTGTCGAGCAGGGACCAGGCGTAGTAGCCGGCCAGCGGCGCCCCCTTGCGGACGGCGCGGGCGCAGGCGGCCACGTGCTGTTCCAGGTACCGGGTCCGCTCGGGGTCGTGGACGGCGCCGTCGGGGCCCCGGGTGTCCGGGAAGGCCGAGCCGTTCTCGGTGACGTAGATCCGGCTCAGGCCGTAGTCGTCCGTGAGGCGCATCAGCAGCGCCTCCAGGCCGTCGGCGTCGATCTGCCAGTCCAGTCCGGAGCGCGGGACGTCCGGCAGGCGGACCTCCCGGGCGTACGGGACGGGTCCCTCGGGGTCGTCGACGACGGTCGCGGGGAAGTAGTAGTTGAGACCGTGCCAGTCGAGGGGCGCGGCGATCGTGTCCAGGTCGCCGGGGCGCTCGGGCAGGTCGACCCCGTACAGCTCACGCATGTCGGCGGGGAAGCCCCTGCCGTACACCGGGTCCAGCCACCAGCGGTTGGTGTGCCCGTCCATGCGGACGGCCGCGGCGATGTCCTCGGAGCGGGTGGAGGCGGCGGCCACGGTCGAGTGGTTGGTCACGAGGCCGATCTGCGCGCCGGGGGCCGCCGCGCGGATCGCCTGCGTGGCGAGACCGTGGCCGAGCAGCAGGTGGTAGGAGGCCCGGACGGCGGTCGTGAGGTCGCTCAGGCCCGGTGCCATCCGGCCTTCGAGGTGGCCGATCCAGGCGGAGCAGAGCGGCTCGTTGAGGGTGGCCCACTGGGTGACGCGGTCGCCGAGGCGCTCGGCCACGACGGAGGCGTACGCGGCGAAGTGCTCGGCCGTCTCGCGCTCCGCCCAGCCGCCCCGGTCCTGGAGCGCCTGGGGAAGGTCCCAGTGGTAGACGGTGACGGACGGGGTGATGCCGGCGTCGAGCAGTCCGTCGACGAGGCGGTCGTAGAAGTCGAGTCCGGCGGCGTTGACCGGGCCGTCGCCGCCGGGGACGATCCGGGGCCAGGCGAGGGAGAGGCGGTAGGCGTCGGTGCCGAGCCGCTTCATCAGGGAGATGTCCTCGGGCCACCGGTGGTAGTGGTCGCAGGCTTCGTCGCCGTGGTCGCCGTTGTCGATCTTCCCGGGGGTGTGGGAGAACGTGTCCCAGATGGAGGGGCCGCGGCCGTCGGCCGTGACGGCGCCCTCGATCTGGTAGGCGGACGTGGCGGTGCCCCAGGCGAAGTCGCGGGGAAAGGCGGCAAGGTCGATGGGAGCGGACACGGAGGACCTCTCTGGGTTGTTCGGTCGGGAGGGCAGGGTCACGGGACCGCTGGGCTACTTGACGGCGCCGGCGGTGAGGCCGGTGACGAGGTAGCGCTGGAGGAGAAGGAATCCGGCGACGACGGGCACGCTCACGACCAGGGAGGCGGCCATGATCTGGTTCCAGTACACGTCGTTCTGGGTGGAGTAGCCCTGGAGGCCGACGGCGAGGGTCCGCGTGGCGTCGTTGGTCATGACGGAGGCGAAGAGCACCTCGCCCCAGGCGGTCATGAACGCGTAGACGGCGACGGCGACGATGCCGGGGATCGCGGCGGGCACGATGACCCGGAAGAGCGCCCCGAGCGGCCCGCATCCGTCGACCTTGGCCGCCTCGTCGAGATCCCGGGGTACGGAGTCGAAGTACCCGATCAGCATCCAGATGGAGAACGGCAGGGAGAAGGTGAGGTACGTGAGGATGAGCCCGGCCCGTGATCCGAAGAGCGCGATGCCGGTGGCGTTGCCGATGTTGACGTAGATGAGGAAGAGCGGCAGCAGGAAGAGGATGCCCGGGAACATCTGGGTGGAGAGCACGGTCACGGTGAAGACGCGCTTGCCGCGGAAGCTGTAGCGGCTGACGGCGTAGGCCGCGAAGACGGCGATGACCACGGACAGAACCGTCGCGGAACCGGCCACGACCAGCGAGTTCACGAAGTAGTCGGCGAGCGGGACGGTTTCCCAGATGTCGAAGTACGGGCGCACCGTGAGCCCCGAGGGGACCCACTGGAACTTCCCCGAGACGTCCTGGAGCGGCTTGAGCGAGCTGGACACCATCACGAACACCGGAAGCACCACGAACAGCGTGAGGAGCGACAGGAAGATCCGCCGGCTCCACAGGAACGACTGCGGCGGTGCCATGGGTGAGCGGGACCGCTGCCGGGAGTGGCTAGACATCGGTGGCCTTCCTTCCCCGTGAGGTGAGGAGGAGGTAGAGCCCCGTGACGACCAGCAGGAACAGGAGCAGCAGGACCGACATGGCGGAGCCCGTACCGAAGTTCCAGGTCTGGAACGAGGACTGGTAGATGTGGATCGAGATCAGGTCCGCCGACTCGGGCGCCGCCTTGCCGAAGAGCACGAACGGCGTGTTGAAGTCGTTGAAGGTCCACAGGAACAGGACGAGGATCAGGACCTGGTTGACGGGCCGCAGCGAGGGCAGCGTGATGCGGCGGATCTGCTGCCACACGCCGGCCCCGTCGAGGGCGGCGGCCTCGTAGATCTCCCGGGGGATGTTCTGCAGCCCGGCCATCATGATGAGGAAGGCGAAGGGCCAGCCCTTCCACACCGCCACGACGAGCAGGGTGACGAAGCTGTTCTCGCCGATCAGCCAGAACGGCGGGCTGTCGGTGAGCCCCAGCTGGTCGTGGATCACGTGGTTGATCAGGCCGTTGTCCCGCTGGAACATGAACGCCCAGGTGATGACCGCCGCGTAGACCGGCAGCGCGTACGGCACGAGGAACAGGGTGCGCAGGAAGCCCCTGCCCCGGAAGTTCTCCTGCATGAAGACCGCGGCGGCGGTGCCGATCAGCCAGCACAGGGCGACCGAGATCAGGGTGAACACACAGGTGGTGACGAAGGACTTCAGCAGCGCCTCCCCCACGGGGGCGTCGAAGTCGACCGCGAGCGCGTAGTTGTCCAGCCCGGCCCAGGGCGCGGTGGTCCAGTCGCGGATGTAGAACTGGGTGAGTTCCCTGAAGCTGACGACGATGCCGATCGCCATCGGCACGATGTGGACGAGGAGTTCCAGCAGGACGGCGGGAAGCAGCAGCAGGTAGGGCAGGCCGATGCGGCGCAGCCGCCCGGAGCGGCGCCTGCGGGGCTCCGCTCCGGGCTGGTCCTTCGGTGCTGTCCGCGCACCCGTGCCGGGGGCAACGGTGGTGGTCATGGTGGTGTCTGCACTCACTTCTTGGGCATCTGCTGCTGGGCCTTTTCGAGCTTGGCCTTGACCGATGCCCCGGTCACCGGGCGGCCGGCGGCGGCGTCGGCGAAGAGCTCCTTGACCGCGGTACCGACGACCGTCTCGAACTGCGACTCCTCGGGGACCTGGGGCAGCGCGGCGGCGCTGGTGGCGAGAGTCTCCCTGAGGACCGAGAGGGCCGGTCCGTTGAACGCCGGGTCCTCCTGGGCGGCCTTGACCGGCGGGATCGAGCCGTACGCCTTGTTGAGGATCGTCTGCTCCTCGTCACCGGTCATGAACTTCACGAACTTCATGGCGCCGTCGGTGTTCTTGGTGTTCTTGAAGACGGCCATGTTGATGCCGGCCACCATGGAGTTGGTGGCGGTGCCCTCGCCGGGCGCGCCGGACTGCACCGGCGCCGGCGCGACCCCCCACTCGTCCTCGTTCATGCCCTGGGCCTTGAAGGTCGCGGAGGCGGTCTGCCAGAGCACCATCGCGGTCTTGTCGGTGGCGAAGTCGCTCAGGGACTGGTTCTGCGCGTACTCGGCGTTGCCGGGCGCGATGATCTTGTCCTTGGCCATCAGGTCGACGTACTGCTTGACGGCGGCGACGGCTCCGTCGGAGGTGAAATCCGCCTTGCCGTCGGGGGTGAAGAAGTCGGCGCCGTGCTGCTTGCCGAGGACGAAGACCTGGTGGATGTTGTTGGAGAGGTTCGATCCCTCCGCGCCGAGGCCCCCCTTGCCGTCCTTGGCCAGCAGCTTGCCGGTCTTGGCCACCTCGTCCCAGGTCGCGGGCGGCTCGGCTATGCCCGCGTCCTCGAACATCTTCTTGTTGTAGTAGAGGGCGTACGCCATGGAGTAGAGCGGGACGGCCGCGGGGTCCTGGCCCTGGACGCCCGTCGAGCCGAGGGCGGACTCGACGAAGCGGTCCTTTCCACCGATCGCGTCGAAGTTCTTCGCGTCCCAGGGCAGCAGCGCGCCACTGGCCTGGAGCGAGGCGCTCCAGGTGTTGCCGATGTTGAGGACGTCCGGGCCCTGGCCCGAGGTGGTCGCGGTGAGGATGCGGTTGAGCAGGTCCCCCCACGGCACCACCTCCAGCTTCACCTTGATGCCGGTCTCCTTCTCGAACTTGTCGAGTTCGGGCTGGAGGACCTTCTTGTCGACTTCGAGGCTGGCACCCTGGTTGGAGGCCCAGTAGGTGAGGGTCTTGGGCTGCTCGTTGGACCCGCCCCCACCGGACGATCCGCCGCCACAGGCAGCCGCGGTGAGTACGAGCGAGAGAGTGACGGCACCGACGGCCGCGGCTCGGCTTCTGCGCATGACGACAGGGGCCTTTCAGGAAGTGGCGGGTGTCGCCGGGGAGATGGGTCGGAGCAGCGCCCCGCGTTCGGACCCTGAATGCCCCCACGACTTAATTTAGGATGTGAGTTAAACCTCAAGCGAAGGTCGCGTCAAGGGTCTTGGCACCTGTAGGTTGCGGGTAGGAACTTCAGGAAGAGGGGGCAGGGTGAAAGTGCGCAGTGGCCGTACGGTGCGTGACCTGCGGCGGGAAAACCGCACCGCCGTTCTGCAACGGTTGTATTTCGACGGGCCCCTGAGCCGCTTCTCGCTCGGTCCGGCCACCGGACTCAGCTCCGGCTCGGTCAGCAACGTGGTGGCGGAGCTGGTCGCGGAAGGGCTCGTGGAGGAGGCCGGCAGCGTCGACTCCGGCGGCGGACGTCCGCGCATCCTGGTACGGATCAGCCCGCGCTGCGGGTACATGATCGGCGTCGACGTCGGGGAGACCCGGGTACGGATCGAGCTCTTCGACCTCGCCCTCACCGAGCTCGCCCGGGTGGAGAAGCCCCTCACGGGCGACCGTGTCGGCCGCAACACCCGCTACGACGTCGGTGTCGTCGTCGGCCATCTCCTCGACGGCATCGCCGAGGTCCTGGAGCGGGCGGACATTCCCGCCGAGCGGCTCCTCGGGGTCGGCATCGGCGTGCCCGGCATCGTCGCGCGCACCCCCGAGGACGGGGCCGTCGTGCACGGCCAGACCATCGGCTGGGACGCCGTGCCGCTGGAACGCCTGCTGCGCGAGTCCGGGCTGCTGCCCGAGACCGTTCCGTACTACATCGACAACGGCGCCAAGACGCTCGGCCAGGCCGAGATGTGGTTCGGCGCAGGCCGGGGCGCGCAGAGCGCGGTGGTCGTGCTCTTCGGCTCCGGCGTCGGCGCCTGCGTGGTCTCCGACTCCATGCGGCCGGGCCGGGCCGTGGAGTGGGGGCATCTGACGGTACGGGTCCGTGGACGCCGCTGCCGTTGCGGGGCCCAGGGCTGCCTGGAGGCGTACGCGGGAGCCGAGGCGCTCCTCCAGCGCTGGGCGGAGGCGGGCGGACGCCCGCCCGAGGGCGCGGACGAGGAGACGGCACTGACCGCGATGCTCGCCGCCGCCTACCCCGGCGCGGACGCCGGGGGCACGGTGCCCGAGGCCGACGCCACGGCGCTGGCCGTCCTGGACGAGACCGCCGAGTACCTCGGCGCGGGCTTCTCCGACCTCATCAACCTGTTCCAGCCCGAGCGGATTCTCGTCGGCGGCTGGGCGGGCCTCCAGCTCGGTGCGCGCTTCCTGGAGTCCGTACGGACCCACGCCACCTCGTACGCGCTGTCCTACCCGGCCTCCCACGTCCGCATCGACCTCGGCACCCTGGGCCCTGACGCCGTCACCGTCGGGGCGGCGATCCTGCCGCTCGCCGACTTCTTCGCGCGCGGCGGCCGTGCGCAGGAGACCGGTCCCGAGGAACCGGCCCCCGCCTGGCAGGCGACCCTCCAGCAGCGGGCGGCGCACTGAGCGCCGGGCCGCCGCCCGCAGCCGCGCCGTGGGCGGCCCCGCCCGTCACGGCCCGGCGACCGTGACCGTCCCCTCCTGGCGGAGGTCCCCGGCCGACCGTCCGGCCATGACCCGGTACGGTCCCGACTCCACGGACCAGGCCCCGGTCTCCGGGCACCAGTGCCGCAGCGCGCGGGCCGGCACCTCCACCTCCGCGGTCGCCGTCCGCCCCGGGGCCGCGTGCACGGCCGTGTACCCGGCGAACCAGCGCACGGGCCGCTCGACCGCGGACCCCGGGCGCGCCAGATAGACCTGCACCACCTCGCGCCCGGGCCGCGCCCCCGTGTTGCGCAGCCGGACGCGCACGGTGAACGCGGCTCCCCGCTCCACCGCGTCCGGCACCTCCAGCGCCTCGAACTCCCAGCTGGTGTACCCGAGTCCGTGGCCGAACCAGTAGGCCGGCTCCCGCTCCGCGCGCAGCCAGGCCCGGTGACCGATGTGGAGACCTTCCGCGTAGACCAGGCGGCCGTCCGACGGCTGCACGCCGGTGACGGGTGCGTCGGACAGCCGGGCCGCCCAGGTGGTGGGGAGCCGGCCGCCCGGTTCGGCGACTCCGAACAGGACGTCGGCGATTCCCGCACCGCCCTCCTGGCCCGGGAACCAGGTGAGCAGCACCGCGCCCGCCTCGTCCCGCCACGGCAGCTCGACGGGGCCCCCGCTGTTGACGACCACCACGGTGCGCGGGTTGGCGGCGGCCACCGCGCGTACGAGAGCGTCCTGATGACCGCCCAGGGCCAGTCCGGTCCGGTCGTAGCCCTCGGTCTCGCTGTGCTCGGTGGTGCCGACGACCACGATCGCGGCGTCCGCGTCGCGGGCCGCGCGGGCCGCCGCGGCGAGGGAGGCCGCCGCGTCCGGCTCCGGTGGCGACGCGGCGAGGACCGTGGCCCGCCCGCTCCCCGGGACCAGCTCGCGGCGGGCGACCAGGTGGACGGGCCGGGTGGAGTCCAGGGGGACCCGTACGGTGTGGACGGGCGGGTTCACATGGACGACGGCCGGGTCGTCCGTCAGCCGGGGGAACTCCCCGTCCAGGAGCGTCCGTCCGTCCACCGCGAGTGACATCCGGCCGAAGCCGCCCACGCCGAACGTCCACTCCCCCGCACCCTGCGGGCGCAGCAGCGCACCGATCTCCACGGTATGCGCCCCCGGCACCTCCTCCGGCTCCAACTGGCGCCCCGACAGGCGGCGTTCCGCGTACAGCTCCTCGCCCGAAGCGTCCAGGACCCGCAGCAGGACCCCGGGCTCCCCCGACCTCGGGTCCACGCACCGGACGGTGTCCAGCGGAGCGGGCGGGACGCCCAGCGAGGGGCCGGGGACGTGCACCACCCGGGCACGGCCGCGCAGCCGGGCGCGGATGCCGTCGAGCGGGGTGACCACGCCGGAGGGGAAGACGCCCGCGCTGCCACCGCCCTGGGTGCGGGGGGAGGCGGCGTGCACCCCGATGACGGCGACGCCCGACAGCGCGGCGGGGTCCAGCGGAAGGACCGCGCGGTTGCTCAGCAGCACCGATCCGGCGGCCACCGCGCGGCGCAGCAGCGCCCGGCTGTCACGTGCTCCCGCGACCGCCGTGGCGCGGCGGCGGTGCGGGCCGAGCGCCCCGACGCGGTCCGCGAGCCGCAGCAGGCGCCGCACCTTGTCGTCGACGGCGGCCTCGGGGACGAGCCCGTCCTTCACCGCGCGGACCAGGGACGCGCCCCAGGGGCCCCCGGGCCCCGGCATCGCGAGGTCGAGCGCGGCGCGGGCCGTCGTCCCGGTGGACCGTACGGCGCCCCAGTCCGAGACGACGGCCCCGTCGAAGCCCCACTCCCCCTTGAGCGGCTCCGCGAGCAGCTCCCCGGCCGTCATGGTCGTGCCGTTGACGGCGTTGTAGCCGGCCATCACCAGCCACACCCCGGCCTCGACCGCCGCTTCGAACGGGGCGAGGTACACCTCCCGGAGCACGCGCTCGGACACCCGGACGTCGACGGTGAGACGGTCGGTCTCGGAGTCGTTGGCCACGAAGTGCTTCGCCGTGGCGGCCACTCCCCGGGCCTGGATGCCCCGGATCAGTGCCGCGCCGATACGGCCGGTCAGCTCGGGATCCTCGGAGAAGCACTCGAAGTGCCGGCCGCCGAGCGGGGAGCGGTGCAGATTGAGGGTGGGGGCCAGCACCACGTCGACCCCCTTGCGGACCGCTTCGGCGGCGAGCAACGCGCCCAGTTCCCCGACCAGTTCCTCGTCCCACAGGGCGCCGAGCGCGGAGGCCGAGGGCAGCAGGGCCGAGGTGCGCCGCTCGTCCCACGCCTCGCCCCGTACCCCGGCGGGTCCGTCGGACATCACCAGCTCCCGCAGCCCCGCCTCCTCGTCGGCGGCGGTCCGCCAGGTCGTCGCACCGGTGAGCAGGCGCACCTTGCGGGCCAGGTCCAGCCGGCCGATGAGCCCGTCGAGCGTCTCGTCAGTCATTCCACTCCGTCTCGGATACGAAGGACCCGGCCGCCCCCTCCTCCGGTGAGGGGGAGGGAACGGCCGGGCACGGACAGGCCCTTACCTGGTCAGGGCAGCCGGTACTCCGCGTTCAGTACCGCGCCGCGCTCCGGGTACGACTGGTCGTAGCCGCGGGGGTCGCACTGGAGGCCGCCCACGATGCAGTGGTCGACCATGGCCTTGAGGGTGCGCTCCTCCCACGCGTTGAAGAAGTCGTAGTGGAAGGAGTAGCCGCGTCCGCTGGCCAGCCTGACCTGCGACATGTCGCCGTCCGCCGGGAAGGCCATCTTGAACTCGACCATGGGCAGGGCGACCGGATGGCTGGCCGGGCACACGTCGTCGTTCGTGCCGGCCTTGACCTCCGGATAGGCCATGTGGCTCTTGTGGTCGGGGGTGTCCAGATACAGACCGTTCCAGCAACTGGGCGCCTGCATACGGAGGTTCAGCTGCGAACCGGCGGGACAGTTCGACGGGAAGTCGACGTTCTTGAAGCTCTCCCCGCACTCCCAGCCCTCGACCCAGCCGGGGTGGTCGCGGAACTCCTGCGCGCTCTGCATCGGGTTGCCGACCACGAACCGCAGGCCCTTGGGGAAGGGCCGCACGCTGGTGTAGTCGGTGACGCCCGTCTTGTAGTAGATGACCTGCGGTCCGATGGGCAGGATCTTCTGCTCGCCCTTGAAGAGGGAGGGCATCCAGTACGCCGAGGCGTCACCGGGGGCCTTGCAGGTGGTGCCGCCCCCGTAGAGCGAGTCGGTGGTGCTGTTCGCGTTCGTGGACCTGTTCCCCATGAACGTGTGGTCGTGGGACCGCCCCGCCTGACCCGGATAGACGATCGGGTCGTCCGGCGCGGTGTGCGTGACGGAACAGTTCGCCTGGAACTCGTGGAAGTAGCGCGGCGGCGGGTTCGCCGTGGACGGTGTCACGCCGGTGACCTGGGGCACGGCCGGTATGTAGCCGTCCCCGTCGGCGTCGTCACCCGATGCCTGGGTGGACACCGCCATGGTGTGCCCGGAGTGGACCGCGGCCGTCGCGCTCGTCCGCCCGCCCGCGGCGTTGCCCGGGTCGGCGGCGGTCGCGATCGTGCCGACGCCCAGGACTCCGGCGACGAGTGCGGTGCCGAGGAGGAGTGCGGGAAGACGTTTCGTACGTAATCTCATGGGAGGTTCTCCAGCCTTTCGGTCGGGTGGGGGTGCCTCAGCTGTAGACACCGAACTCGTGGAGGGAGTAGCCCCAGCCGGTACCGCGTGCGGTCAGCTGGAGGCGCACATGGCGGGCGGTCGCGGAGACGTCGAGGGTGTCGACGTCGCCGTTGCCCGTGGTGGTCGTGTGGAGGGAGCGCCAGGTGGTGCCGTCGTCCGAGACCTGCACCTCGTAGGACTTGGCGTAGGCGGGGTCCCACACCAGCTGCAGCTTCCGGAAGGCCGTACGGGCGCCGAGGTCGACCTGGATCCACTGCGGATCGCTCCAGTCGCTGGCCCAGCGGGTGTCGGTGTTGCCGTCCGTCGCACGGGCGGCGGGGCAGGGGCAGTCGCCGTACTCCGCCTGGAAGGACGAGGCGGTGGTGGGCTTGTTCAGGGCCACGTTGGTGCCGGTGACGGGCGGCGCGACGACCTTGACCGACTTGGTCTCGATCCCGGCGTTGCCACGACCGTCCTCGGCCTGGATGTACACCTTCCACACGCCGAGCTTCTCGGGCGCCGTGACGGCGAAGGTGCCGTTGCCCGTCGACCGCCACTGGGCCTCGACGAGCCGCTTGTCGCCGCTCGCGTAGTTGCCGCTCAGGAAGATCTTGTACGTGATCTGGTCGCCGTCCGGGTCACGGGTGTCGGCGCGCACGGTGAACTCCCCTCCCGCCGGGGCGGAGGAGGCAGGCGAGACGGTCATGCCCGAGATCACCGGCGGGGTGTTGTCGCCGGCCGTCGATCCGGCGTACGCCTTCTTGACGGCGTAGTACGACAGCCGCTTCAGACCGTCGGGCACCAGGTTGAACCAGACGCCGCCGAAGTCGTGTTCGGTCCCGTAGTGGAAGAGCGTCGCACCCAGGGCGACTCCCTGGTGGCCGGTGACGCAGTTCCACGCCTGGGTGTATCCCGCGGCCTTCTGCACGTCGGTCTGCTCGTCGGGGACGCCGTTCGCGTCGTCGGGCACCTCCCACTCACCGGCCGGGCCGGCCTCGGTGATCAGGTAGGGCTTGGTGTAGCCGCCGTCGATCCAGTCCTGCCGCACTCCGCAGATGTCTCCGTAGGAGTTCATCGAGTACAGGTCGAGGTCCGGGGCGTTGCGCTTGTAGTAGGGCCAGGCGCCGGTCCAGGCGTCGGTCGAGGTGACCGGGTGGTCCGGGTCGATCGTGTGGATCTTCTTCGCGACGTCGTTGACGAAGGAGGTGTACGCGTTGCGCTGCGCCTCCAGTTCCGTACCGCTGTAGCAGTTCTGGAGACCGAGGACCGACTCGTTGCCGACGTTCCACATGAGGGTCGCGGGGTGGCTCTTGTACGCGTCGACCCACTTGGCGAACTCGTCGAGCATGGTCGCCTTGTACGCGGTGTCGGTGACGTAGTTCGCGCAGCCGCCGCTGCCCGGGCCGCCGCCCGGCTGGAGCCAGAAGCCGTTGACGACACGGAGGCCGTTCGCGGCGGCCGAGTCGAGGAGCGGCTTGGTGCCGGCGTCCGTGCCCCAGGTGCGGATGGTGTTGACGCCCATCGACCGCACGTCGGGCAGATACCGGGGGGCGTCGGCGATGGCCGGACCCCAGGTCAGACCCTTGACGGTGTACGGCTGTCCGCCGACGGTGAGCTGCCAGGCGCCCTGGGTCCCGGTCACCTTGACCGCACCGCCGCTCGCGGGCGGCGGGGTGTCGCCGTAGGCGCCGTAGACCTGGAACTCCCAGAGCGAGTAGCCGTAGCCGCCGGAGCGCGTGGTGCCGAGCATCCGGACGTAGCGGCCGGAGCCGGTGAGGGCGAGGTCGTCGGTGGCTCCGTCGGAGTCGGTGACCTTCTTGGCGGTGGTCCACGTGGTGCCGTTGTCCGAGACCTGGATCTCGTACGCCTTGGCGTAGGCGCCCTCCCAGGTCAGCACGACCCTGCTGAGGTCGGCCTTCTTGCCGAGGTCGATCTGGATCCACTGGGGGTCGGACCACTGGCTGGCCCAGCGGGTGCCGGTGAGGTTGCCGTCGACGGCCAGCGCGGCGGAGTAGCCCTCGCCCTCCGACGAGGAGGCGGTGGCGGGCTTGCCCTGGGAGAGGAGCGGGTCGGCGGCCTGTGCCGTGGAGGGCTGGGCGACGACCGTCAGCGAGGTGGCGAGCAGCGCGGCGAGCGTGAGCGTGAGAGCGGGTCTGCGCAGGGAGAGCATGGCGGCTCCTGGGGATGGTGGTGGGGGGAAGGGGTGGCCGCCCCGGTGGGGGCGGCCACCCGGGGGGGATCAGGGGAAGGAGACGAGGTTGGACGGGACCGTCGTCGTGCCCGCCGGGACCGTCGACGCCCCGGTGTTGTTGATGACGTGGTTGTAGTGGCCCATCCCGCCGAGGGAGACGACCAGCAGGCTGTGGAACTTCACGCCGGGCTTGACCGGGGCCTTGAAGCCGTGGTCCTGCCTGATGTTCGGGTCGACGTTGTAGTTGCAGTAGCTGCCCAGGCCCCAGCCCTCGTGGACGTTCACCGAGTCGTCGACCCGGTAGGCCGCGTACCCCTTGGTGTCGCCGTTCTGGATGGCGGCCTGGTTGGGCGCGTCGTACGCCTTCTCGTTCTGGTAGAAGACCGTCCGGCCGCGCTCGCCGTACCACTCGACGTCGTACTTGTTGAAGTGCTCGACGAACAGGCCGGTGGCCAGCACGTCGTCGCCGTACACCCGCACCCCGTAGTCGGCGCGGTTGGTCTCCCAGCCGACGCCCTCACCGTGGTCGGCGCGCCAGACCCAGGTGTGGTCGATGATCGCGTCGTCGCTGTTGACGACGATCGACGTGGTGGCCTTGCCGGCCCCCGCGCCGCCGACGCGGACGTAGACGTCCTGGACGGTGGTGGGGTTGGCGGCGTGGTCCGCGGAGGAGCTCTGCGGGCCGAGCTCCAGCAGGGTCGGGGAGTTGACCGGTCCGGCGTCGATGAGGAAGCCGGCGAGCTTCACTCCGTCGACGTCGGCGACCTTCATCGCGGTCACCCCGCCGTCGGGAATGATCGTCGCGAGGCCGAGGCCGAGGACGACCGTGTCGGCACGGTTGACGTTGATGGTCTGGTCGACGTGGTAGACGCCGGGGGTGAAGAGCAGGTGCAGGCCCTGGGCCAGCGCCTGGTTGATGGTGGCCGCGGTCGCACCGGGCTTGACGACGTAGAACTGGTCCAGGCCGATCGAGGTGCCCTGCGGGGTGCCGTTCCAGGAGACGCCGCGGGCGTTCTCGCGCTTCGCCGGGACGAAGACCTTGTAGGTGCTGCCGTCCAGGTAGAGGAACGGCTTCTCACGGGAGATCGGGGTGTTCTGGAGGGTGGTGTACGTCGGGTTCGGGAAGCCGGTCGCCGGGGCGCCCTCGACGCCGGAGAAGGTCTGGTTCCAGACGCCGTTGGACCAGCCGCCGATCGAGCTGTCACGGGTGTACCACTGCTGCTGCGAGTAGTTGCCGATCTGACCGTCGATCTTGGAGTCGGCGATGTAGCCGCCGGAGGCCCAGCCGTAGCCGTTCGGCGCGAGGTTGAGCCCGCCCTTGACGTGCATGCGGCGGAAGGACGATGCCTGCGAGACGGCCCAGCGGTCGGTGCCGCTGACCGGGTTGAGGGCCAGGTTCTCGGCGGAGCGCCAGAAGTTCTGGGTGGCGTTGCCGTTGAACCAGCCGGCGTCGACGGTCACGTCACCGTTGATGGTGGTGTCGTCGGGCTTGAGACCGAGACCGGCGATCGAGGTGTAGAAGCCGATCTGGGCGTTGAGGTTGTTGTACGTGCCCGGCTTGAAGAGGAAGGCGTGGCGGCCGTTGCCGAACTGCGCCGACTCCTGCTGCTGGAACACCTCGTCCAGCTTGCCCTGGATGCCGGGCGTGGACGGGTCGAAGACGTGCACGTTGGGGCCGAGGTCACCGCCGCCGGGCAGCTGCGGACCGCCGGTGCCGCTCTCCCCGTACACCTTGAACTCCCAGAGCGAGTAGCCGTACTGGGTGGCACGCGCGGTGCCGTACATCCGGATGTAGCGGGCCTCGCCGGTGATGGCGACGGTGTCCGTGCCGCCGTCGCCGGTGGTGGTCTGGTAGGCCGTCGACCAGTCGGTGCCGTTGGTCGAGAGCTCGATGCGGTAGCCCTTGCCGTACGCGGCCTCCCAGTCGAGGACGACCTGGCTGACCTGGGTGGTCGCGCCGAGGTCGACGCGGAGCCACTGCGGGTCGGAGTGGGCACTGGACCAGCGGGTGCCGCCGTTGCCGTCGACGGCGGAGGCGGCGAGGGTGCCGTAGTTCTCCTCGCTCGACGCCGTCACCGCCTTCCCCTGGGACAGGAGCACCGGCGCCGCCTGGGCGGCCGAGGCGGGAAGGAGCACGAGAAGGGTGCCGACCAGGGCGCCGACAACGGCGCCTGCGATGCCTCGGCGAGCAGTTCTTCGGGGTGGTGCGGCCACACGTATGCCAAGTGCGGGCATGGGGGGTCTCCTTGGAACAAGGCTGAATGGGAGAGCGCTCTCCGGAACCTTGCCCGCCCCCGTTCGCACGGTCAATAACCCCGACCGGACTTTTCTTTCGTCTTTCATTAAGACGCAACATCTGGGTGGGACACTCACCCCGGCCCCGTGCGGAGGGCGCCCCCGACGACCTCCCCGGTCACACCACCCGCTCCGCCGCGACCCCCTCCCCGTCCCACGCCAGTACTTCCGCGTCCGGCCGCGCGTCCGCGTCGCGGGCCCCCGCGAACGTCACCACCAGCGCCACCGTCAGATTCGCCGCGAGCGCCACGAGCCCCGCGTTGACACCCCACACGGGGTCGTTGCCGGTGAAGACGAGCACGCAGACCGCGGCCACACCGGTCACCAGCCCGCTGAACGCGCCGAGGAAGGTCAGCCGCCGCCACACCAGCGCGAGCAGCACCATGGGAAGGAGCTGCGCCATCCCCTCGTACGAGATGAGCGAGAGCCGTACGAGGGTGTTCGGCGCCGTGTACGTGAGAAGCAGCGCGAAGCCTCCCGCCGCCACGACGACCACCTGGGCCGCCACCTTCTGCCGTGGGTACCAGCGCGGGACGAGCGAGAGCACACTGCGCCCCCACATCGTGCCGATGACCAGCATGAACACGGCCATCGGCACGATCGACGAGAGAGCGGCGGCGACCCCCACGAACCCGACCGCCCAGGCCGGCAGCGAATCCACGACCAGCTCGAAGAGCGCGAGATTCGACTCGGCGCCGACCAGTCCCGGCACCACGAACAACGCCGCCATCCCGAGCAGCATCGGCACGAACAGCAGGACGTTGTACGCGGGCAGCCACATCGCGTTGCGCCGCAGCGCGTCCGCGTTCCGCGCCCCGAGGTATCCGGCGACGGTCGTCGGGAAGATCACCACGGTCAGCGAGTTGAGGAACGACGTGCTGACGAACCAGAGCTCCCCGAGCCCGCTGTCCCCGTGCCCGGGGAAGGTCAGCCACTCGCTCTTCTCCGTGACGAGCCGGTCGAAGAACGGCCCGACCCCGTCGAAGTAGTGCATGGGCACATACACCGCGAGGAACCCGAGCGTCACGATGACCAGCACGTCCTTCAGCACCGACACCCACGCACTGCCCCGCAGCCCGCTGACCACCACGAAGCCGGTGGTGACGGCGAAGGCGAGGAAATAGGCCCAGTTCAGGCTGATCGCACCGTACGAGATGGTCGAGACGACGACACCCATGCCCGTGATCTGGAGCTGGATGTACGGCAGCAGGAACACGGTCGCGAGCACCGCGACCACCGCGCCCAGCCAGGGCCGCCCGAACCGGTGCGCCACGATGTCGGTGATCCCGACGAGCCCGTGCCGGCGCGCGTACGCCCAGAGCATCGGCCCGACGACGTACCCGATCGCGTAACCGCAGGACATGTACGCGATCACGTACAGGACGGGCGCCCCGTAGTTGTATCCCCAGCCCGCCGCCCCCAGGTAGCTGAAGCTGGTGTAGCCCTCGCCGGCCATCAGCACCCAGATGAACACGGCCCCGAGACTGCGCCCGCCGACCGACCACTCCGTGAGCCCGCCCGAGCCGCCGCGCCCGCGCACGGCGAGCAGGCCCAGGGCGACGGTCGCCACCATGAAGACCCCGAAGACGGAGGTCGCGACCACCGCGTTCACCGGCGGTCCGCCCGCCGGGTCAGCCACACCGCGACGGGTGTCAGGAGCGTCGCCCCGAGCATCCACACGAACAGGAACGGCACCCCGAACACGAGGGGCCGGACCCTGTTCACGAACGGCACCGCCACCAGATAGAGCACATAGGGAACCAGCAACCACAGCAACTGAGGACGTCGTCCAATGAATCCACGCACGTCAGGGACGCTACCCCCGGCCCGTTCGGCTACCTCGGACGCATCGCGGTCAGCGTGCCCCACACGATCAGGCGGTACCGGGAGGTGAACTCGGGCGTGCAGGTCGTCAGCGTCAGGTAGTACCCCGGCGCGCTGTATCCGACGGACGTGCGCACATTGCTGCGCGGCACCGCGGCGATCACCCCGCTGTCGGAGGCCGAGGTCTGCGCGAGGGTCTTGCCGACGGTGTACGTGTAGACGGCTTCCCTGGTCTCGACGGTGATCCGGTCACCGCTCCGCAGGCGGTCGATACGGCGGAAGGGCTCGCCGTGGGTGTTGCGGTGTCCCGCGACGGCGAAATTGCCCGGCTGCCCCGGCTGCGCGGTGCGCGGGTAGTGACCGACGTACCCCTTGTCCAGGACGCCGCGCTTGCTGATGCCCTGGGCGACGGGTGCGGTGAGGCCAAGCCGCGGGATGCGCAGGACGGCGTACGCCTGGTCCCAGCGGGGAGCCGCGGGGGCGGCGGTACGCCCCGGAGCCGGGCGCCCGGATTCCGCCCCGTCCCCCTCCGCCTGCCCCTCCTCGTCGGCCGGGCCCGCCTCCGGGGCCGGGGTGTCGGGCGCCTCCGCGGGACCCTGCTCCCAGCCCCGCTGGAGGGCCCTCACCTGGCGCTCCGCGCCGTCGCGGGCCTGCCGGTTGGTCCACCACAGCTGGTGCGCGACGAGGAGCAGCAGCACGACGCCGAGCGTCACCACCAGTTCGGCACCCGTCCACAGGCTCCGCACAGCGACCCGCCGGCCCGGCGAGTTCCGCTGCACCACCACAGGTATCCGCTCCCGCACGGCCCGCACGATAGGGGGAATCCCCGTAACCCGCCAGGCATGTGTCGTCTCCCACGCCACCGTCGGGCTCTCTCCCCAAGCACCCCTACGGCAGTACCGTGTGGTCCATGCGCCCCGACACGCCTGCCGACCACATCACCGAAGCCGAGCGCCTGCTGCGCACCGCGGCGCAGTACCCCGAGGACCACGAACCGCTGTTCCTCCAGGCAGCGGCCCATCTGGAACTCGCCGGCGACCGCGCCCGCGCCACCACCCTCTACGACGAACTGCTCAGCGCACCCGCCACGGAGGCCGACCACCCGTACCTGGTCAAAGCGCTCAAAGCGGCCAATCTCTGGGAGTACGGACACGAGGCCGAGGCCCGCGCGATCATCGACGGCATCCGCGTGGCCGGCCCGCTCCAGGCGGCCCCGTGGGAGATCGTCGCCGGGACCCTCGAAGCCCACGACGAGCTGGAGGCGGCCCACGACTTCCTCCAGACCGCGCTGACGCTGCTCCTGGCACCGGGCGAGGAAGTCCCGTACGCCACGCAGTCCCTGCTGACCGGCCGCCATCGCGTCCGCAGGCTGATGGGTCTCGCCCACGACGCCTGGGACGAACTGGCCGACGCCCTGAGCACGGCGAACGTCCCGCTCGACGAACTCCACGACCCCAAGCGCCTGTGGTCCCTCGGCTCCTCCGACCCGGGCGAGCTGAAGGCCGAGATCACCCGCCTCCGCGCCGAACTGGGCACCTACCGGGCGGCCTTGTCCCGCCCGTTCCCGGTGGCGGTCCTGCACTGGCCGGAAGCCGAGCTGGCCGAACTGCTCGGTGCCTACCCGGCGCTGGCCGAGGAGTACACCACCCACACCGAGCACCTGGCCCGCCTGGAGGCGGCGCTGCGGGACCTGCACGCGGGGGGCACGCCGAACCTCGGCATCGTCGCGGGCACGGTCCCCTCGTACGAGGCGTTCGCCGCCTCGGAGGCCGCGTCCCCGGCCGATCCGAACCTGCTCCCCCAGTACGCCACGACCCTCGCGGCCCGGGGCCGCGCGATCCCGTGGCCACCGGCGCGCAGTGCCGCGTGCTGGTGCGGCTCGGAGCGGGCGTACCGGGAGTGCCACGGGGTCGCGTGAGGGGGCGTGCTCGGGGACGGCGCGGGGGTCACGACCTGTCGTGACCCCCGCGCCTTCTCACCTGTTGTCTCCGTCGGCCCGGCCGTCCGGCGCCCCGGTACCCTCTGCTGGTCCGCGAGGGGAAGGGCTTACATGCTGGAGACGCTGGGGCTGAGCACGGCCGAGTCGCAGTTGTACCAATTGCTGGTCAGGTCGGGGCGCATCCGTACCGACCAGGTGCGGCAGCGGCTCCACCTGAGCGATGCGCAGACGGACGAAGCGGCCCAGGGACTCGTGGCCAAGGGACTGGTGACGCTCACCGACGAGCAGCCCGCGCAGCTGATCCCCTCCCCGCCCGACATCGCCGGTGAGGAGCTGCTGCTGTTGCGGATGAACCAGCTGCGGACCGCCCGGGGCGTGCTGAACCGGCTCACCAAGGAATACCGGCAGGCGGCCACGTCGGGCCCTGTCGCCCTGGAGGAGTTCGCCGAGATCGTTCCCGACGAGACTCTGGCACTGCGGTACGAGCAGATCCAGCGCAACGCCCGCAAGCAGGTGCTGAGGTTCGACGCGCCGCCCTACGTGCTGTCCGACGGACTCAACGCCGCCGAGCTCGACCAGCTGACGGCCGGGGTCACGTACCGGACCGTGTACGACCGTCTGGCCGTGACGGAAGCCGGCGCCCTCCAGGAGATCCAGCAGTACGTCGACGCCGGCGAGCGAGCTCGCGTGCTCAACCAGGTCCCCGTCAAGCTGGTCGTCGTCGACAGATCCACGGCACTGCTGTCGATGCGGGCCGAAGCGTCGGAGGTACCCGGCGTGACCGTCCTGATCCACCCCGGACCGCTCCTCGACGCTCTGCTCACCCTCTTCGAGATGGTGTGGGCATCCGCACTGCCGCTGGACCCCGTCTCCGATCAGGGACCTCTCACGCCCTCGGACGCCCAGCTGCTGACCCTCCTGCTCTCGGGACTCACCGACGATGCGATCGCACGTCAGCTCGGGCTGGGCAAGCGGACGGTGAACCGACGGGTGCACAGCCTCATGACCCGGGCCGGCGTCTCCAGCCGGATGCAGCTGGGATGGCAGACGGCCCGGCTGGGCTGGATCACGGATGCTCCCGTTCCGGCCACCGGACCCCAGGCGATCTGAGCCGCCGCATCGGCTCGTGGCAACAAAGCGCCATGTGGCGCAAGTGCGCCACGGCTCCTATGGCTCCCGTCGTGACCCGCCGGTTAGGTTCCGGTCGGCGCGGCATCGTACGGACGTTTCGGCTGGTCACCACCATCCCTGTCCACGGGTCAATCCCTTTGGCGCGCCTGCCTGTTGAGCGTGCGAAAGGAACCCGATGTACGTATTCCGCGAGAGACGGCTGCGAACCGCCGCCGTCAGCGGAGTGGCAGTGGCGGTCGCCCTGTCACTCACGAGTCAGCTACCGGTAGCAGCTGCTGCGGTGACCCCGCAGAGCGGCGCCCTCGTGCAGCCCACGACCGAGAAGAAGACAACGACCACGTCGACGCTGACCCTGATCACCGGGGACACCGTGGCGCTGACCACCGAGAGGGACGGCCGGCAGTCGGTCAACATCCTTTCCGCGGCCGGGACGTCCAAGACGTTCGAGACCACGAGCGGGCGGAACGGCGACCTGTACGTCTATCCGGACGACACGACGGCCGCGATCGCCTCGGACACGGTGGACCGCGAGCTGTTCAACATCAGCCGGATGATCAGGGACGGCTACGGCGACGCGAAGACCGACGAGGTCCCGGCGATCGTCGACTTCCGGGGCACGCCTGCCGCCGGCGCCCTGAAGCAGAAAGCCGAAGATCTGCCGGGCAGTGACACCCAGCGCGTTCTGCCGAAGCTGGGCCTGTCCGCCGTCCAGGTCGACAAGGACGGCGCGAAGGGCTTCTGGCGGGCGGTCAAGCCCACCACCTCGCTCACCCGTAGTGGCGACAGCAGCGTCGTTCCCGGCACCGCCGGAGTGGCCAAGGTCTGGTACGACGGCCGGGCGAAGGTCCTGCTGGACAAGAGCGTGCCGCAGATCGGTGCCCCGGAGGCATGGGCCAAGGGGTACGACGGCAAGGGCGTGAAGGTCGCCGTCCTGGACACCGGCGCCGACCTGAACAACGCCGACATCACGTCTGACATCGTTGCCAGCCAGAGCTTCGTCAACGGCCAGACCGTCCAGGACGGCCACGGCCACGGCACCCACGTCGCGGCCACCGTCGCGGGCAGCGGCGCCAACGCCGGCGGCGCGTACAAGGGCGTGGCCCCGGGCGCCGACCTGCTGATCGGCAAGGTGCTCAGCAACAGTGGGCAGGGCCTGGACTCCAGCATCCTGGCCGGCATGGAGTGGGCGGTCGCGCAGGGCGCCGACGTCGTCAGCATGAGCCTCGGCGGCACCGACACCCCCGGCGAGGACGTCATGACCAATGCGGTCAACTCGCTCAGTGCCTCCTCGAACGCCCTGTTCGTCATCGCGGCAGGCAACGACGGCAGGAAGGGCGAGTCGACCCTCGGTACCCCCGGCGCCGCCGACGCGGCCCTCACCGTCGGCGCCGTCGACAAGTCCGATGCGCTCGCCGACTTCTCCAGCCGCGGCCCGCGGCTCGGAGACATGGCGATGAAGCCCGAGATCACCGCCCCGGGTGTGGCCATCGTCGCCGCCCGCGCGGCCGGCACCACCATGGGCACCCCCGTGGACGCCAACTACACCTCGGCCAACGGCACCTCGATGGCCACCCCGCACGTGGCCGGCGCCGCCGCGATCCTCAAGCAGCGACACCCCGACTGGACCGGTCAGCACATCAAGGAGGCCCTGACCACCCACGCCAGGTCGGCCGCCGAGCAGACCGTCTACCAGCAGGGCTACGGCCGGGTCGACATCCCCGCCGCGCTCGACCCGTCGCTGGAGCTGTCCGGTACGGCCGACTTCCGCGTGATCCCGTGGCAGAAGGGCACGTACGAGAAGCGGACCCGCACTCTCACGCTCCGCAACAACACCACGAGCGACACCGTCGTGACCCTGGCCGCGTCGGTCAAGGACGCGAGCGGCGCCGAGGTCCCCGCCGGCACGCTGGCCCTCTCGGGAGCGGGCCTGTCCGACGGCCGGGTCACCGTCCCGGCCGGCTCCACCGCAGAGGTCACCGTCACCCTTGACCCGAACGGACTGAAGACCAGCCGGTACAGCGGATCCGTCAACGCCACAGCCGCCACCGGTGAGTCGGTGCATGCCGCGCTCGGCTTCGTCACCGCCGTCGAGCAGCACGACGTGACGCTGAACGTCACCGACCGCTTCGGCAAGACGCCCAGCGCGCTCAAGTTCACCCTGCACGGCGTGGACAACACCGTCTGGCAGACCCAGACCCTGTACGCCAACGGCACCGCCACCCTGTCGGTGCCGCTCGGCACGTACTCCATCGAGGGCTCGGTCTACTCCGCGGCACCCACCGGCGGCGCGATCTCCTACGCGGCCGACCTCTTCGCCGTGCCGAACATCGAGGTGAGTGACCGGGACCAGACCCTCACCGTCGACGGCACCACCGCAACTGACCTCAGCGTGAACGTCAAGGGTGAGAAACGGCCCCTGGAGAACGGTCAGGTGACCACGTTCATCGTCCGTGACCCCGGCACCGCAGGCGGTTACTCGAACTTCTCCGGCATCGGCAACCTGCTCAACCTCGCCGACCTCAGGCAAGGCGCCATCCCCAGTGCCGCCGCCACCACCGGCGCGCTGCGCCTGGAGACCTCCCTGGCCCGGCGCGAACCGCTGGTCCAGCTGGAGGTGACGGCCCCCGGGCACGCGACCATTCCGCTGAAGTCCTCGGTGAACGCGAAGCGCTTCGAGGGCACCAAGCGCACCGAGCTGGTCGACCTGGGCGCCGGTACCGAGCAGGACTTCGCCGGTGCTGACGTCAATGGCAGGACCGTTCTGGTCTCCGTGGCCGACGTCACCAAGGCCGACGGCCAGGCCACCAGGGCAGCGGCTGCCGGAGCCGTCGCGATGATCGTGGCCCCTGCCGACCCCGGGCCGAGCGGGAGCGGCGTCCCCGCCGGACAGACCATCCCGGTCGCCCACGCCACGTACGACAACGCCGCAACCCTCAAGGCTTTGCTGGCCAAGGACACGGTCCGGATCGCCCTGAAGGGCGTCCTGGAGTCGGGCTACACCTACAACCCGCACTTCACCGACGACCGGATCCCCGCCGACCTGGCCAAGACCGTCGACGTCCAGGACTTCGCCAAGGTCACCAACACGTTCCACTCCGACGGCGCCCGGCGCCTGGGCGCCGAGTACGTGAACGTCTGGGGCCCGCTGCAGGCGACCGCCGGCTCCGTCGGCCAGCCCCTCTACCAGGGCACCACCCGCGACGACTACTTCCTCGCGGGTACCGGAGTGTCGTACCAGTCGTTCACGACTGCCAATTTCCAGTCCAATGCCTGGCGGATGGGCGACCTGCGCGCCACCTTCAGCACCCCGGGCAAGTCCTACACCCGGAGCTGGTTCGCCGGGCCACTGCGCCTGTCCCCGTACGAGTTCGGCCCCTGTGCGTTCTGCCGCAGCGACGTCTGGCAGAAACTGCCCGGCAACAGTGGTGCGGACAACGATCCCACCCACACCATGTCGGGTCTGACCGCCACCTGGAGCTTCTACCGCGACGGGCAGCCGATCACCGGCTTCGGCCAGTTGGCGCAGGAGAAGGCGGACTACCGGTACGTCCTCGACCAGAAGCTGACCACGGACGTCCCGGGCGTCACCCTGGGCCGTCAGATACGAACCGAGTGGAACTTCAGCCAGGCGGCACCGACCACCATGGCCATCAAGGACTGCGACACGGCGTTCATTCCCACGCCCAAGCTCTGCGAGTCCATGCCCGTGATCCTGCTCGACTACGACCTGCCACTGAACGTGCTCAACCAGGCACGGGCCGGCCTGCCGTACACGTTCACCGTGGACGCGGGACGCCCCAAGGGCTGGGCCGGCTCCACCAAGGTGGCAGGTGCCAAGGTCTCCGTCTCCTACGACGACGGCGCCACCTGGAAGTCCGCCGCGATGCTGCGCAAGGACGACAGCTCCTTCCAGGCGCTGCTGTGGCACCCCAAGTTGGCGGACACCAACGGTTTCGTGACCCTCAGGACCGAGGCATGGGACTCCGCGGGCAGCCGCACCGTCCAGACCATCACCCGGGCCTACGCCCTCAAGTGAGGTCCTGAAGGCGGCCGAAGACAGGAGCTGACGAGGCGTCCGGCGGCAGGAGTGGTGACACCCGCGTCGCCGGACGCCTTCCGTTCACTTCCCTTCGAAGGCGTCCCGCAGAGCGTCGTCAAGTCTGGCGGCGGCCTTGTCGCTGTCCGGCGATTCGGCGGTCAGCAGGTCGTGCACGTGCGACTGCAGCACCTGCGTGAACGCTCCGTAGTAAGGGGTACGCGGGCGCTGCACCGCATCGTTCAGCGCCCGGCTCAGCGTCATCGTGTATGCGGCACGTGCCTGCGCCCCCTGGCCCCTCGCGCCGCCCTCCCCCACCGGGGAGGGCGACGCGGACGACGGACCGGTGGCCGCGGCCTTCGGTGAGTCGTCGGCCGGGCGGAGTGCTGCGGCGACACGGGGCCAGCAGGGCCTGGACTTCCCGTTGTACGCGGAGGCCCGGGTAGCGGCGAAGCCCGCGTCGAGCAGGCAGCGTTCGCTCTCCTGCGAGGTAAGGAACGTGATGAGTTCGCGGGCATTCTCGGCACGCGGCGAATCGGCGGTGACGGCGAGGTTCTGCCCGCCGAGCACGGACTTGCCGGGCAACCGGTTCACGGAGTAGGCGTCGGGCGGCAGCAGGCCGCTCAACGCGCCGTACACATAGGGCCAGTGGCGAAGAAAGGCGACCCGTCCCGCCGCGAAATCCGCCAGCGTCGCCGTCTCGTCCGAGGAGACCGCGGTGGGCAGTATCCGCTCGTGGTGGGCCCGTTCGAGGAGTTCGTCGAGGCCCTTCTTGAGCTCCGCCTCGCTCGCCACGTACGTACCCTCCTCGTCGGCGAGTTCGACGCCCGCGCTGGCGAACGCCTCGACGGCGTTGACGGTGAGCCCCTCGTACTGCTTGAGCTGGGTGGTCCAGCCCGCCTGGTCGTCGCTCCGGTCCGGGCTGAGCGCGAGCGTCTTCATGGAGGCGTTGAGGTCGCCCCAGGCCCAGTTGAGGGTGGGGTGGCGGCTCGGCTGGATTCCGGCGTCCTCCAGCAGGTCGGGGCGGTAGTAGAGCAGTCCGACATCGGTGTTGAAGGCCCGTGCGTAGGAACGGCCCTTCCATACGGTGGTCCGGTCGACCCCCTTGATGAAGTCGAGGTCGACGGGCTCCTCGTCCGGCAGCGCACGGATCAGCCCGGCTTCGGCGAACTCGGGAATCCAGGTGATGTCGAGGTTCACCACGTCGTAGCCCGCGCTCCCGGACTGCAGCGCGCCGAGCAGCTGGCTGCGCTGCTGGTCGGCGCCGCCGGGCAGTTCGACGAGCTTGGCCTGCTGGGCCTTCGATCCGGCGTGCTGCCGGTTCCACTCCTCTATGAGCTGCTGCCGCACACCGCCGGACCCGGTGACATCGAGCCCGCTGGCGACGACGATCGGCCCCTGGGCGGCTTCCTTGTCGTCCTGGTCCGGCTGGGGCGTTCCGTCGGGACCGCCCGAACAGGCGGCTGAGGACGCGGCGAGAAGACAGCCGAGTACGGCGGCGAGGAGGACACGACGGCCCCCTCCCCATCCCCTGTGCGTGGTCACTCCGCGTCCCCCGTGCCCGTCTTGGCGACCTCGGCGGTCAACTCGGTCGGGATGTCGTCCGACAGATCGAGGCAGCGCCCGCCGGTCGCCTCCGTGATCGTCTCGTTGAGCCGGCCGGACGAACAGCCACCGCTGCGCAACGACACCACCACGACCCGTACCAGTGGGGCCCGTTCGGCATCGGTGACCAGTTCCGCCAGCTCCTTCTTCGTGATGTCCGCGGAATCCTCGTCGTCGGTGACCAGGACGAGGAGCCGGGGCGGATCATCCTCGGCGGGCCCGCCGCGCAGTGTGCCGAGCCCGTCTCGGAGCCCGTCGACGATGCGCGCGTCGACATCGGCGGTCCGGGCCGCGGCCACGGCCTTCTGCGCGTCGGCGCGAGTGTGCGGCCCGAACGGCACCACATCCGCGCCCTTCCTGGACGCGACCGACCACACACCGTAGGTGTCGCCCGCGCCCAGGGAACTCATCGACCGGGTCACCAGTTCCTTGGCCCGCCCGGAGCCGTCCCAGAGCCGTTTGTCGGCCATCGAGGTCGAGTTGTCCAGGAGGTACAGCACCCGGCCGGGACCGAGCGCCTGCCGGTAGCGGCGCAGGGTCTCGCCGAGCGAGCCGGCCGTGACGGGGCTCCCGCCCGTCGGCGGAATCGATTCGCGTACGTCGTTGAGGTCCGCCGTGAGCGGCGAGCCCTCGTCGGGCGGTGCGGGCCTGCCTTTCCTCACGCCCCGGAATCCGTCCGCCGTGAAGTACTTCTGCGCCGCCGGGTCCTGGGCCAGCCAGGTGTGGAAGCGCTCCACCTCCGCCTTGCGCGCCTCGGCGTCACGGCCCGCGTCGTCCCATGTGACGCGGAGGAACGGCAGATCCAGCACCGGTACGTCGGAGGGGTACTGGGCGGTGCGGACCTCCAGGGTGTCCGTCGCGCAGGCGGGGCGGCCCGGGTCGCTGGACGGCAGATTGAACTGGGCCATGGTCTGTTCCGGCACGAGAACGGCGGCGTTGTCCTCCAGGCTGTTGCGGGAGCCGTCGGCCAGCGCGCACATCAGCTCCCTGGCGGTGCCGGGCATCGGCTGCAGCGCCTGCACCATGCTCTGTTCGAGGGACGACACGGGCCCGGAGCCCGGTGAGGCGTACAGGGCCTCGGTGGCCAGCAGCGCCCCGTCGGTGCCCTCGGGGTCGGGCCGCAGTACGGAGACGGGGCGTTGGCGCTGCTGCGATTCCCGGAGAGCGGAGATGATCGAGCCGAGGGGGTTGCCGGTCTGCAGGGCCTTCGCCAGGGACATACTGACGGGCACGGCGAGGACCATCGGCGTATAGGCGACGGACCCCAGGGACTCGAAGGTCACGACACGTTTCCCGACGGCCGCCCCGGCCCCCGCCCCTCCACCCCCTTCTCCCGTCTCCTTCTCCGTCCCTTTCCCCTTCTCCGTCCCTTTCCCCGCCCCCGCACCGTCCATCACCTGGCGCCAGGCACTCCCGGCCGCCGGAATCCAGATGTCCGGCTGCGCGCCCACATCGCGCTGGGGCCGGAGACAGTCGCCCGTGGTGGGGCAGGTGGGCGGCGGGTCCCGCCAGAGCGAGGAGGCCCGGAAGGCGGCCACGACGTCGGTGGCCTTGGCGTCGTACGTGGTGATCCCGACGGAACGGCAGCCGTTCCCGCGTTCCATGTAGGCGTCCGCCGCCTTCTCGACGGTGGACCGCAGGTCGGGATCGGTCAGCACCCGCAGTTCCATGGCGGGCGGACAGGCGCGGGGCACCCGGCCGGGCAGGTTCCCGGACATCCACGTACCGACCCCGGTCACGGTGACAGCACCGGCGAGGACGAGGGCGATCGTCCGGCCGCGCGGCGAGCGCAACCACCGTCGTACGGGCCCCGGCAACGGCAGTTCCCGCCGTACGGCCCCGGAACGCGGCAGCCGTAACCAGCGCCGCCCGGCGACGGACGGCCGCGCGACCGGCACCCCCGCGCCCCCGGCATCCGCCCGAGGGCCGCCCCCGGCATCCGCTCGGGGGCCGTCCCCCGCACGCTCCCCGTGACGACCTCCACGCCGAGCCCCCGCGCCCTCCTTCTCCCTCTCCCCGTGGTCCGGGGGCGATCCGCTCCCCCCACCCCCAGTCCCCGGGACGGCAAGCAGGACATCGTCCCCGTGCCGCCGCTCCTCGGGGATCCACCGGTGTCCGTCGACGGCCTTGAGGGGCGCCATCGCCTCCCGTATCTCGGTGACGATCCGGGTGAACGTGGCCGGCTCCCCGGCCGCCGAACGCCCGGTCAGCAGCCGGTGCAGACGGAGGGTGAACTCCGTACCGGCCGAGGGGTCGCCGGGCGGAATCTCCACGCCCGGCTCCGCGGCGGTCAGCAGGGCGAAGTTCTGCCCGACGGCCGGGTTGAACGCATGGAGTGCGTTGCCCGCGAAGCAGCAGTCGAGAATCGCCACGACCCAGTCGGCACGGGCCTTGGAGAGCTCCGGCATCACGTCGTCGCGCCAGGACAGCGCGTCCACGAACGGGTGCCGCCGGTCCCGCGTCACCCGCGAGGAGGTGAACAGCAGATGCAGGTCGCTGCCGTCGGGGCGCACGATGCCGTGCCCCGCGAAGTAGACGATGAGCAGCCCGTCGACCTCGTCGCGGGCGGCGCGCAGGGCGGCCCGCACCTGAAGCGGATCGACGGCACGCGGCTCACCGTCCCCCGGAACCATGACGAGATCCTCAGGATCGAGCACCCCGGAGCCCTCGGCCGTCAGCGCCTCGGCCATCAGCCGGAGGTTCCTCCGGACGGCGGGAAGGTCATTCCGGTCACCGCTGTAGGGCTCGACACCGACGATCACCGCACGATGCCGTTTGCCCCTGCCCTCCTCGCCGCGCGCACTGTACGGCGGCACGACGCCTAGACCTCCCCGGCCTCGTCGCCACCACGCGCCCGGCTCCCGTCACGGGCCGCGTCGTCCCGCCGCCCGCCACCCTCTCCGCCGCCGCTGCTTTCACCGTCCCGATCGGTGTCACGCCCCAGCCCGGCCCCGGGCCCGGTGGTGGGCGCGTCGAGGGTGACGCGGGGCGTCTCCTCGGGATCCGCGAACCTGCGCCGGTTACGGATCCAGGTCTCCACGGACCGCCACACCTTGTCGACGACGTTCCGGGCCACCTCGACGGAGACCACGAGGACGATGTCCTGGATCAGCTCGCCACTCATCGCGTCGGTCTGGTGCGCCGAGTCCTTCCGCCCGACGGCCAACTGATCTGCCTCACGCACCTCTTCGAGGTCGGGCGCACTCCGCAGCCACGTATCAAGCGCTTCGAGATCATCGCGCCGGGTGTGCGTACCACTCACCCCGATCCGCAACTCGACGGTCCCGACCCCTTCCCCCGGCACCTGCCCACCCACGCCCGACCCGTCCGTCATCCGCTTGCCCCTATCGGCGCCATTGCCGTCCACTCCGAAGCGGCCTGGGAAGGCCCCTGAACGCGCCATTATTTCACGCGAGTTGACAGAGAGCACCGCTTTGACGACAGCGCTCGGGAGCGGGCGGGAACAACACAGCGCCAAGTTGGCCCCGCTGTCAGTGCCCCTTGATACAACTGCTCACGTATCAACGTGACGAGATGTGGGGACTCGGCCATGCCCAACGATTTCGCAGATGCGGCGCCAGTTGCTGGGCTGTACGAAACGCTCATCACTCATCGACTCGAAGCACGATTGAAAGAGTTTGATGCCGCAGGTTGGCGCGCCATCGACGCGACCGTCGGGCAGGAGTCCACACCGCATGTGCTCGCTCGGCACATCGGCGACACCGTACGGCAGCTGCTTCAGCGCCTCTCACCTGCGGAACAGGTCCTGGCCGCCAACCACATCCTGGAGTCCCTGAACACCATCGAGGGCACGACGCAGTGGGTAGACCTCGTTGCCGATGGCCCGCGTCAGCTGCTCGCCGTTGCCGAGCAAGAGGCTCCTGGCGTGTACGCGATTCGACCTGCCACTCCGCTCTCTGACACCGCGCTGATCACCAACTCGCCCGACGACCCGAGCCTTGGCTTCGAGCTCCGCGCCGAGCTGGCCACAGCCGACCGGGTTGATCTCCTCTGTGCGTTCGTGAAGTGGCACGGACTCCGCGTTCTTGAACAGTCGCTGGCAGCTGCCCGGGAGCGGGGCATCCCCATTCGCGTGCTCACGACGACCTACATTGGTGCCACAGAGCGTCGCGCATTGGACCGATTGGTTCAGGACTTCGGCGCCGAAGTGAAGGTCAACTACGAGCTCCGCTCCACCCGCCTCCATGCCAAGGCATGGCTCTTTCGCCGGGACAGCGGATTCGACACGGCGTATGTCGGCAGCTCCAACCTGTCCAAGGCCGCTCTCCTCGACGGTCTCGAATGGAACGTACGACTGTCGTCTGTGGCCACGCCTGCTGTCCTGCGAAAGTTCGAGGCAACGTTCGATGCCTACTGGAGCGAGCCAGCCTTCGAGTCATATGACCCAGACAGTGATGCCCAGCGGCTCGACGAAGCATTGTCACACGCCAGCGGCACCTCCACCCACGTGCGAAATAGCATTACGCTCTCGGGGCTGGAAGTCCGCCCCTACCCCCACCAGCGTGACATGCTCGAACGCCTTGAGGTCGAGCGCACAGTGCATGACCGGCACCGCAACCTGCTGGTAGCTGCAACAGGTACGGGCAAGACCGTGATGGCCGCTCTGGACTACAAGCGCCTACGACAGCAGCTCGGCCGTGACCCGCGGCTCCTCTTCGTGGCCCACCGCAGAGAGATCCTCGAACAGTCCCTGCGGGTGTACCAGAATGTTCTGGTCGACGCGAACTTCGGCGAGCTCTTCTTCGCCGGGGAGATTCCCGATAACTGGACCCACGTATTCGCCAGCGTCCAGTCCCTCAACCCGCGTGCACTGGAGCGCTTCGCTCCCGACCACTTCGACGTCATCGTGATCGACGAGTTCCACCATGGCACGTCGCCCACCTATCGCAGGCTCTTGGATCACTTCAGTCCACTGGAACTTCTCGGCCTCACAGCCACGCCTGAGCGCATGGACGGTCTGAACATTCAGGATGAGTTCTTCGAGGGCCGGATCGCAGCCGAGATGCGGCTTTGGGAAGCTCTGGAGAACGACCTACTCAGCCCCTTCCACTACTTTGGCATCACCGACAACACCGACATGAGTGCTGTCACATGGAAGCGCGGAGCCTACGACTCGACGGCTCTGAGCAGCCTCTTCACAGGCAACGACGCCCGCGCCAGACTCGTCGTGCAGGCCGTGAAGGACAAGATTGCCGATCCAGGCGCCATGCGGGCCCTCGGATTCTGCGTCTCCGTCGCACACGCGCACTTCATGGCCGACTTCTTCCGTCGAGCGGGCCTTGCGGCCGTCGCGCTCTCTGGGGAGAGCCCAAGGGAAGAGCGCAAGGCAGCGCTGGATGAGCTGAGAACGGGTGCGCTCCAGGTCATCTTCTCGGTCGACCTCTTCAACGAGGGCCTAGACGTCCCCGACGTCGACACCCTGCTCCTGCTCCGTCCCACCTCCAGCGCCACCGTATTTCTGCAGCAACTGGGCCGCGGGCTGCGCCGAACCGAGGGCAAGGCCGTCCTCACTGTCCTGGACTTCATCGGACAGCATCGCAAGGAATTCCGATTCGAAGAACAATTCCGCGCGCTGACCAACCTGACACGCAATCGACTCCTTTCCGGCATCGAGCACGACTTCCCCCAGCTGCCCTCTGGCTGCCAGATCATCCTTGAGACGAAGGCCAAGGAATTGATCATCGACAACATCCGCAACCAGATCGGGGTCAACGTCACCCAACTTGCCCGCGAGGTGGCGTCCTACGCCGAGCCGCTCCTCGCCGACTACCTCAGGGAGAGCGGCCGAGAGCTCAAGGAGCTCTACCGAGGCAACGGGAACTCCTGGACGGGGCTCCTCCGCCGCGCGAAGCTCCTCAACGCGACAGGCCCCGAGGGCGAAGAGGCTCTACTGAAGCGCGCATCGGCCTTCCTGCACGTCGATGACCCGCTCCGCGTCACCGCCTACACGAAGCTCCTGATCGACGATGCACCCACGTACGACGAACTCAGCAGCCAAGATCAGGCGTACGCCCGCATGTTCTTCTTCTCCCTGTGGCCGCTGGGCGGGAACTTCACCAGTTACCAGGCAGGCTTCGACACTCTCCGGCCCCAACAAGCCTTCCGCGACGAGCTACGCCAGATCCTTGCCCACGTCCTGGACCAGGCAGCCCACGTCCCCGTCCCCCTCCTCGGCACGCACGCCAGCCTGCCCTTGACGGTCCACGCCTCGTACAGCCGCGAAGAGATCCTCCCCGCACTGGGCCAGTCCACCGTGGACAGCTTCATGCCTGGGCACTTCCGCGAGGGCGTGAAGTGGTGTGAGGGCATCCAGACCGACGCCCTGCTCATCACGCTCGAAAAGGATGAGAAGGACTTCTCCCCAGAGACCCGCTACAAGGACTACGCCCTCAACGACTCCCTTTTCCATTGGGAGTCTCAGAACCAAACATCTGAGACCTCCCCCACCGGCGTCCGCTATCAGAACCACAAGGAGCAAGGCACACACGTCCTCCTCTTTGTCCGCCGCTACAAGAAGACGGACATCGGCGGACCCCAGCCGTGGATGCTGCTCGGCCCTGCCGAGTACGTGAAGCACAAGGGCAGCAAGCCTATGGGCATCGTCTGGAAGCTCCGCCATGAGATCCCAGCGGATGTGCTGACTTACTCCGCAATTGCTGCCGGCTAAGAGTCGATACCTATGCGCCAGAAGCGACGGTGGGCTCGTATGAATCGTTCCTCTATGCGGTGCTGCGCCACGGTCCTCAGTGGCGCCCGCCCTGGAGCCCCATCCCTCGCAAACCGGTTCACCACCTGCAGATCATCAGTCAGGAAGATGGCCCCGCGATCCAGCTGCACGTGGCAATTCGGGCATAGACACAAGACGTTGCCATCGACATCCGGCCCACCGTCTGCCCCGCCGAGTGCGTGTATGTGCGCACCCTCTGCATAGCTTCTGCCATCCGCTCCGACGGCCAGAGCAAGGCCGCACACCTGACAGGCAAATCCGTGCCACCGCTTCACCCGCCGGACGACTGCAGTGTCGCGGACAATGCGTTCGACCGTAGAAGTCCGCCTCCTGGGCGCGGTGTCGTCATCGCCCCCTTCGTCGGTCGATGCCTGCCCCCTGCGATCGAGCATGTCTTGGACCTGCTGCTCGATTGAGGTGAGCTCCTGTCGTGCGGCCGGGAGCCGACGCAAGGCAAACCGACAGATCTGGAATCCGGCTCTGCCCACCTCGGTCCAGTCGGCGACAACCTCGTACAGACCGTCGTACCGATACCCCGAGGCCGGCGAGTACTCCCGCTCGCCGTCGCTGCCCCGAATGACACGGACGCAGTTCCCCTTGATTCGACTCCGCCGGAGACTGGCATTGCCCTTGTTGTCCCAGGTCTGGTCCGAGGTCTGGCGGCTGGAGTTCCGAGTCTGCCCTCCAGCACCGGTGTACGTGATCTCGTCCCACCCATCAACATCGTCCTCATAACCGTTGTTGAGCACGATCGCGTCAGCCGCCCGCTCATCCTGCTCATCGCGCCCCCACGAGATGCCCGCCTCACTTTCCTTGTGAAGCTGGGCGTCCTTGACCGCGCGTCGTGACTCGAAATGAGTACCGGGGAGAACATCGTTCACATGACCGAAGGTCGCTCTGTATGCAGGCATGTGGACATGCTGCCGCCCGGCCGAGGCGGCCCGATCACCACGCGGACTGAGCTGACACGAGCGTCCGAAAGCAGTCGCAACCTGACTGAAATGAACTCAGCGGATATCCGCCAACTCGGCCTCAAAGTGAGTTTGCGCGCGGTCCAACGCCTCATCTGGGTCACATCCGTGAGCGCGTAGCCAGTGAAGGAGGTCAGCGATGAGGTCGATCGCCACCGCCTCCCCTCGCACCACTCTCAACCGAGGCAAGGGCTCCGGTGCATGCCTCAATTGAAGGAGCCCCAGCACCGCCTCTGCCTTCGCCACACGTGGCCCACCAACGTGGCCCGCTGGCGAGAGAAGGCCCGTAGCCAACTCGCACCAGGTGACCTTGGAGTCGCCACGAAGAATGACGCCCCACCGCTCAGCAACGCCATCGACAAGGCCAAGCCCCCGCCCTTCCTCTGCCATATCGGCTGCCCTAACGAAGGTGGGCAGCGCGTGCGTGTCAGGATCGCTCACCTCGATCCGGAGGTTGGCGCCGCTCATCGCGACAGCCAGGCACGCCCGAGTCCCCGGCCCGACGTGCTTGATCACGTTCGTCACTAGTTCGGTGACGCAGAGCTGCGCCGCGTGGACCACGCCAGGCAGGCCCCAGAGCTCCAGGTGCAGCCGCATCACCCGGCGCAAGCCGGCCAACTCTTCCGCCTCCGCCCGAAAGGGCAGATCCCATGCCTTCCTGACGACACCGAAACGACACCCATCCATCCCGATCACTTCCCTCGACAAGCGCGGTCACCCAGAGTGTTCATGCTCATCAATACAGTGACAGTGAAACTCTCATTTTGGAACTCTCATGTGTGACTGACGGGAGCACGAGAGTCGACGCGCGCCCCCGGGGTGCGCTGTCTTGCTCGGAGAGCGCCACACCATGCACCCTCTGAGGGATCAACACGAAGGACGGCCATGCCAGTCGGACCAACCACTCGTAGACGCCAACTCGGCGCAGACCTACGCCGTCTCCGCGAGCGCAAGGGCCTCACGTTGGAGGATGCGGGTGCCCGAGTCGGCATCTCAAAGGCGACTCTGAGTCGCTACGAAACGAAGGAAGGCACCGTCAAATGGCCTGCCGTTGACGCCCTGTGCCGTGAGTACGGCGCCTCCGACCACGAGCGTGCGTTGCTCGTCGACTTGGCCAAGGGAGCGCGCATTCAGGGCTGGTGGCGCTCCCTCGCCGACCCGATTCCCGAGTCGATGAACCTCATGCTGACGCTCGAAGACGAAGTGGTCAGCGAAGGCCACTACGCGTGCATGTACGTGCCGGGGCTCCTCCAGACGCGTGCGTACGCGGAGGCAGTGCACCGGGCCTCGGAGATGAGATGCACGGATCAGGAGATCCACCACATGGTGGACATCCGCATGAAGCGCCAGGAGCTTCTCACTCGCGTCGAGCCTCCGCATATCTGGGCCGTGATCGATGAAGCAGTTATCCGGCGCATGGTGGGTGGACGCGGCGTCATGCGCGAGCAGTTGAAGCATCTCGCCGAGCAAGCATCCCAGCCCCACGTCACCGTTCAGATACTGCCGTTCGAGGCAGGCGCCCACGCCGCAGCAGTCGGCAGTTTCGTCATCCTCGGCGGCCCTGCGCCCGAGCTCGACGTCGTGTACGTGGACATCATCGGCGGTGGGCTCTTCATGGAGAAGCCGCAGGAACTGGCGCGCTATAGGTTGGCGTTCGAGTACCTGCGTGCGCAGGCATTGGATATCGACCAGTCTGCCGCGCTCCTGAATCGGGTCATTGGGGAGCTTTGATGGACACCGAACGCGTGCACTGGTTCAAGTCGTCGTACAGCGGCGGCAGCGGCACCGAGTGCGTCGAGGTGGCCGACCTGCACACCGTCGTCGGTGTACGTGACTCAAAGTGCCCCGAAGGGGCCCGCATCTTCGTCCAACCCAACGCATGGGCTGAGTTTGTGACAACTCTCAGCGCGTAGGGCGCGCTCTCGCTCCTAACCCCGCACCACCACCGCAACCGGTTCCCGCCGTCCCGCGCCCAGGCGTAGTTTGGCGAGGATCGCGGCTACCACCTCCTCCGGGTGGTCGCGTACCAGCGCAGGGGCCACGCTCACCACCTCGATGCCGTGGGCCTCCAGTTTGAGGCGGCGGCGGAGGGTGGCGCGGTATTCGTTCACGCCCAGGTGGAATTCCTCCGAGTCGACCTCCAGGGCGACGCCCTCGCGGGGCCAGTACGCGTCCGGGACCGCCAGGAAGAGGCCGTCCGGGGTGAGCAGGGTGGGGTTCCACAGGGCGTCCGGGACTCCGGCCGCCCGTAGTGCGTCGCGGGCGCGGCCCTCCTCGATCGAGCGGACGCCCACGAGGAGTTCCTCCGCTGCCGCGCGTACCGGGGCCCCGCGCAGGGCATGGCCCGCGCGGAGTTCGGCGAGGAGGTCCCGCGGGTCGCACCTGCCTGCCTGGACGGTGTTCGCCAGGACCGCTCGCACGCGGTCCGGGGACGTCTCGCGGGCGACGAAGTCCGCCGCCGCGCGCGGTCTGCGGACGCACGGCACGCCTTCGAGGAGCAGGTTGGGCGGCCGGCGCCGGGTGCGGCGGATGCGTACGTACGCCACGTCCCGCATCCTGCGCGGCTCGTCGAGCAGCACGTCCACCGTTTCGCTGCCCGTGCCGCGTACCCCGTAGAGCGACAGCGCGGCCTCTCCCGTCACCACGGCCGTCGCGCCCGACAGGGGGTCGGAGTCCGGCACCGCCGCGTAGAGGACCGCAGCCAGCATCCGCTGGTACGGGTCCGGAGCTCCCCTGTGTATCAACGTCACCCGGGGCAGCACCCGTTGCCACGGTCCGCCCGGTGCGCAGCGGCGCCTGATCGTGCTTCGGTGCACTCCGGCAGCCTGCAGCTGCCGGTGAGTGGCCAGGCCCCGCTGCCGGCCCGCGAGCCGGTCCAGCGTCCTGACATCGGCTTTCGTCGGAGCGGCCATGATCCCCTCCTCCCCGGTCGGGCGTCCGTTCCAACCACGAGTCCGAATGCGGATTCTGCGTTGCGTTCATGGCTACGGAGCGTCCGCAAGCCGAGTGCGTCAGCCTGGGGGAGGTGGGGGCCGGTGGTGCGGGTGGGGGCGGGTGGGGGCCCGTGCGTGGGGGCGTGGGGGCGTGGGGGCGTGGGGGCGTGGGGGCGTGGGGGCGTGGGGGCGTGGGGGCGTGGGGGCGTGGGGGCGTGGGGGCGTGGGTGCCCGTGCGTGGGTGCGTGGGTCGGTATCGGGCGGGCGGCCTGGCGGCCAGCCCGTATTTGCCTGGTGACGCTCCGCGTCGCGTGGCATGCTCCCCCGCATGCCCATTCGATATCCGCGCCCGCTCCGCCCCGGTGACCGCATCGGCGTCACCTCGCCCTCCAGTGGAGTGCCCAAGGAGCTGCGCGCGCGGCTCGACGTGGCGGTTCGCGAGGTGGAGGCGCGGGGGTACGAGGTCGTCGTCGGGGAGTGCATGGACGGTGCCGGGCATGTCAGTGCGCCCGCGGCCGAGCGGGCGGCGGAGCTGACGGGGATGCTGACCGATCCCGGGATCCGTGCCGTGGTGCCGCCGTGGGGTGGGGAGACCGCCGTCGACCTGCTGCCTCTGCTCGACCAGGAGCGGCTGCGCGACGCCGAGCCCACCTGGGTCGTCGGGTACTCGGACATCTCGACCCTCATCACGCCGCTCACCCTGCTCACCGGCATCGCGACCGTGCACGGCAACAACCTGATGGACACGCCCTACCGCGTGCCCGAGGGGCTGCTGTCCTGGCTGGACATCGTCACCATGCCGGCGGGGCAGCGGTTCACGCAGACACCGCCGGGGCGCCATCGGAGCTCGGGCTGGGACGACTTCCATGCCTTCCCCGAGGTACGTGACGTCACGCTCGACACCCCCGGCCGGTGGACCCGGCTGGACGGGGACGGCGATGTAGACGTCTCGGGGCGGCTCATCGGGGGCTGCGTCGAGACCGTCGGCGGGCTGGCGGGCACTCCGTACGGGGACGTCCCGGCCTTCGCCCGTGACCACGCCCCGGAAGGGCTTCTCGTGTACGTCGAGGCCGGGGGTGACAGTGCCTTCACGATCTGCCGCACCCTTCACGCGATGCGGATGGCCGGGTTCTTCGACCAGGCCAACGCCGTCCTGGTGGCACGCACTTCGGCGCCGGACGCGCCCTCACTCACGCAGCACGAGGCGGTGATCGACGCGCTCGGATCGCTGGGGGTACCGATCCTTGCCGATGTCGAGTGCGGTCATGTTCCGCCGTTCATGCCTCTCGTCAACGGGGCGCTCGGGCGCGTCGTCCACACGTCGGAGCGCAGCGAGTTGAGCCAGTCGCTCGTCGACTGAGACCGGCCGGGATCTTTTGACGTGTGATCATGTCGTTCTCTTTAGTGGACAGTTGACGGCGCGGGTTCCGCTCCGCGTCACGTGACATCAGGAGATCAGCAGCGTGTCTTCCGGGGGATACGGACCGTACGGGCCGTCGTGGCAGCCGAACCGGGGCGGGAGTCCGTACCGGAACCCGCATCCATATCCGCCCGCCACCGTGTGGCAGCGGTTCCGTAGTGGGGACTGGCCCACCCTGCGGGAGCTGCTGCGTCCCGCCCGCCGTATCCACGGCTGTGTGTGGGCCGTTCTCCTCCTCTGCTTCTGGTCGTTCCTCCTTCCCCCGCTCGTGCTCTACCCCATGGCCCGGTCGGCCCGCGCCAAGGCCCGTCAGGTGTTCCCGGAGATCGCCCGGCACCGGATTCAGGACCCCGACGTGGCGCGCCTGCAGAAGGCGCGGGCCTGGGCCGCCCTCGCGGCGACCTTCCTCCTGCTGGTGGCGTACGGGAATCCGGAGGAGTGGGAGCAGGCCCAGGACCAGTTCACGCTGCGGCTGGCCGTCACCCCGTGGCTGCTCCTCCTCAGTGCGCCGGTCGTGGTCGCGATCCTCATGCGCTGCGCGCCGCCGCACGCGCGGCAGCCCATGCGGGCCCGGCTCCGCCCGGCCGTCCGCACGGCGCTCCGGTACTTCGGGTCCCTGACCGCCGTACCGGTGCTGTTCGCCGCCGGTTTCTTCGTCCGGCAGGCCGTGGACGGCGTCGCCTGGGCGCCGTTCCTCTCCCTGGCGCTGCTTCTGCCCGCCCTGTGGGTGACGCTGTTCGTGGCGTTCGCCTCGTCCACGGTGGTCCGCTCGGCGTTCAGCACCGCCGAGGTGCATGCCGCGTTGCCGGCGCTGCTCACCGGCGTACTGGTGTGGGAGTTCGCGGCCATCAGCCTGGCGGTGGGGGGAATGCCTCCGGGTCCGCCCCTGGTCCAGGTCCTCGCCGTCCTCGGTGGGCCGGCGTCGGTGACGGCCCTGGTGTGGTGGGAGATCGACCGTCTGCGCACCCGGTACGGCATCACGCTGAGGGGCTGAGACCTCCGAGGACGGCAGGAGCCCCAGGCGCGTCCGCACGCCGGGGGCTCCCTCGTGTCCGCCGGTGCCGCCCGCCCACGCTCAGGCGTACGTGCCCGCCGGGCGCTCCCGCGTCACCAGGTCCGGGCAGCCGTGGTCCCGCCGGGCGCTCCCGCGCACCGGGTCCGTGCAGCCGTGGTCCCGCCGGTCCAGACCACCCGCCGCCCGGACCCCGCCGCGGACAAGGGTTTTCCCCGTATCGGGTTCATCTCCCCGTTCCCTACTGTCTGCCGCACCGGTAGACCTCGTCTCCTGACTCCTAGGTGTCAGGTGCACGTAAACAGGGGTCCCTCCGGTGACGGCCTTGACCAGGGCCGTGGCGTCGGCGTCGGCGCACGGGCAACCCCGCCCAGGAACTGCGGATCGCGGCCCCCACGCCGCACCGCGGTTCTCGCGCCGCCCGCCGCGCTCCGCACGAGTAGTCATTGAAAGGGAACACCTTGAACGGTTCCAGGCGGAGACTCATATCCGTTGTGGCAGCAACTGCCACGATCGCCGGTGTCGTTGCCACTTCCTCCGTGGCGCTCGCCGCCGCCCCGGCGGCCCCCTCGCCGAAGCCGGCTCCGGCTTCACAGGCCATGACCACGCTGCCCACCGCGCCGGTCGAGAACGTCATCGTCACCTACAAGTCCAAGGCTGCCGAGGCCGGTTCCAACGCGGCTGCCAAGAGCGATGCGGCCGCCAAGGCCGAACAGACCGGCGAGAGCCTGTCGTTCGAGCGCCGCCTCGCCGGCGGCGCCGCCCTGGTCGACCTGGGCGGCGAGGCGTCCAAGAAGGACCTCGCCGAGGTGATGGACGCCTTCCGCGCGGACACCTCAGTCGCGTCCGTGGAGCCCGACATCCGCGCCTACGCGATGGCGGTCACCCCGAACGACACCGACTACGCCAAGCAGTGGGACCTGTTCGAGGCCACCGGCGGCATGAACGTCCCCGGCGCCTGGGACAAGGGCACCGGCAGCGGCGTCACCGTCGCCGTCATCGACACCGGCTACGCCGCCCACTCGGACGTGGCAGCCAACGTCGTCTCCGGATACGACTTCATCTCCTCCTCCGCGGACGCCCGTGACGGCAACGGCCGCGACAGCGACGCCAAGGACGAGGGCGACTGGAACGCCACGGCGGGTGAGTGCGGCACCGGTTCCACGGCGAGCAACTCCTCCTGGCACGGCACGCACGTCGCCGGCACGATCGGGGCGACCGCCAACAACAGCAAGGGCATCGCGGGCATCGCGTACAGCGCGAAGATCCAGCCCGTGCGGGTGCTCGGCAAGTGCGGCGGCTCCTCCTCGGACATCGCCGACGCCATCACCTGGGCATCCGGCGGCACCGTCCCGGGCGTCGCGGCGAACGCGACCCCGGCCAAGGTCATCAACCTGAGCCTCGGCGGCGCCAGCTCCACGTGCCCCAGCGTCTACCAGACCGCCATCAACGGCGCCGTGTCGCGCGGCACCACCGTGGTCGTCGCGGCCGGCAACAGCAACGCCAACGCCTCCGGCTTCACGCCCGCCAACTGCGCCGGTGTCATCAACGTGGCGTCCACCAGCCGTGAGGGCAACCGTTCGTTCTACTCGAACTACGGCAGCATCGTCGACGTCTCCGCGCCCGGCGGCGAGACCCGCCGCGCCACCGACACGCCCGGTACCATCACCACCCCCGAGAACGGCATCCTCTCCACGCTGAACTCCGGTACCACCACGCAGTCGACCGAGAACTACAAGCCCTACCAGGGCACTTCGATGGCCGCCCCGCACATCGCCGGCCTCGCCGCACTCCTCAAGTCGGCCAAGAGCACCCTGACCCCGGCCGAGATCGAGTCCGCGATCAAGGGCAACGCCAGGCCGCTCCCCGGCACCTGCACCGGCGGCTGCGGCGCCGGCATCGCCGATGCGGCCAAGACCGTGAACGCCGTCACCGGCACCACCCCCGTCGGCACGACGTTCAGCAACGCGACGGACGTGACGATCGCCGACAACTCGACCGTCACCTCGTCGATCCCGGTCACCGGCCGCACGGGCAACGCCCCCGCCACCCTCAGGGTCGACGTGGACATCAAGCACACCTGGCGCGGCGACCTGGTCGTCGACCTGGTCGCGCCTGACGGCACGGTGCGCAACCTGAAGGCGTCGTCGTCCTCGGACAGCGCCGACAACGTCATCGCGACGTACACGGTCGACGCGTCGAGCGAGGTCGCCAACGGCACCTGGAAGCTGCAGGTCCGCGACGTGGCATCGGGTGACACCGGCTACATCGACACCTGGAGTCTCACCTTCTGAGACGCCCGTCAGGGTACATAACCGCAGGTCAGGGGCGCGTTCGCGGGAAATCCCGCGGGCGCGCCCCGCTGCCGGTCGGTCCGTATGCCGACACCGGGCCTGGACGGCAGCGGTCCACTTCGTATTCTCTGCTCTCGCACGGGCAGCGGGCTCGCGCACGCCGGAAGGTGGTGGTGGGTACGTGACGTCGGCAACGTACCGCCCTGCGCCGGTCGGGCGGGCGCAGCTCCTCGCGCGGCTCGAACGGGTCCTGGACGACCGCGGGCGCGCCCTGCTCACCGGTCCCGCCGGGGTGGGCAAGACGGAACTGGCCCTGGCCGTCGCCGCGCGCACCGAGTCCCGCGGCGAGACCGTGCTGTGGCTCCCCACGCTCCCCACCGACCGCGACATCCCGGGTGCGGCTGCCGCCGCCCTCGTCGCGTCCGTATCGGCGTGCGTGACCTGGCCGGCACCCGGAACGCACGACAGGACAGGCGGGGCACGAGGGACACACGACGGGTCAAGCAGGTCGGCCGGGGTGAGCGAGGCAGGCATCCTCGAAGGGCTGCCCGGCCCGCAGCGGACCGCCGTCGCCATGCTGTGCCGCGAGGCGCCCCTCCCCGACGGCGGCTGGGACCCCATCGCCCTGCGGCTGGCCCTCACCCAGATCCTGCGGACCCTCGCCGCACGCGGCCCCACCCTGCTGGTCTTCGACGGCATCCAGCGCATCGACGCCGCCAGTGCCGACCTCCTGCGTTTCGCGCTCCATCTCGCCCCGGCCGCACTGCGGGTGATCGCCGTCGAGACACCGGAGGCGTACAGCCCCGACTCCCGTACGCCGCAGACCGGTACGCGACAGCCGAACGCCGCCGGCCCGGAACCCCTGTGGGCACCGTCCGAGGCCGACGTCCTGTTCGTGCCGCCGTTGCACGCCGACGAGATCGCCGAACTCCTCATCCATCACCGACTGCCGTCCCGGATGGCCGGTCGCATCCACAAGGCCAGCGGTGGCAACCCGCGCCTCGCGCTCGCCGTCGGCCGGTCCCTCGCCGACGCCCGGACTCCGGTGCACCACGCCGAGGCGCTGTCGCTGTCCGGGCAGGCCCGCGAGATCGCGCGGCAACTGCTCGGCGTCTCCTCGCCCGCCGTTCGCTCCACGCTCCTGCTGGCCGCGCTGGCGCTGCGCCCGACGGCCACGCTGATACGCCGCGCGGGCCGCCCCACCGCCGAGGCCGACCTCGCCGCGGCCGAGCGGGCGAATCTGATCTCCCTCAAGGAGGACGGGACGGTCGGCTTCACAGCCGGTCTGCTGCCGTCGACGCTCGTGCACGACGCCTGCTGGACCGAGCGCAGCGCCGGTCACGCCGCGCTCGCGCGGGTCGTGGACGACCCCGTCGAGGCGGTACGGCACCGGGCGCTGGCCTCGGACACCCCCGATGAGGAACTGGCCGCGGAGGTCGCGGCGGCAGCCGACACCGCCCGGCTCCGAGGGAACAGCGCCCTGGCCGCCGAACTGGCCCTGCTCGCTGCCGAGTCCACACCCGTCCAGCACGGTGCGGCGCGGATCGCCCGGCTCGTCGACGCCGCCCAGGAAGCCGCCCGTGCGGCCCGCGCCGACCTGGCCATGCGCGCGGCCACCGATCTCCTGGCCCGCGACGCCACACCGGCCGACCGGGTCCGCGTCAGGCTCGCGGTGCTGGACACCGCAGGTCAGGGGCTGAGCAACCTCGACGAGCACTATGTCCACGCCATGGAGGACTCCGAAGGGGACACGGCACTGCGGGCAGCCGTCCAGCTCCGTCTTGCGGTGAAGTACGTCCTGGCCGACGGCGACCCCCAGCGTTCCCGGGCCGTCGCTGTCGAGTCCGCCGCGCTCGCCGACTCCGTGGGTGACCGCAGGACGGCGGCCAGGGCTCTGACCGTACAGGCGCGCATGGAGCGCGTCCTCGGCTCGCCGGACACGGAGCGGGTCCTCGCCGAGGCCCGGGCCCTGGAGCTGTTCGAGCGTCCGCTCGGCATCCGTAACGCCGCACAGATACTGACGATCCGACACGCGCTGTTCGACGACCGGCTCACCGACGCCCGCGACCAGGCCCATGCCCTCCTTCCCCTGGTCGAGCGCCGCGGCTCGGTCGAGGACGCCATCGAGCTGTTCCGTACGCTCGCGGAGGCCGAGGCCCGACGGGGGCAGTGCGCGGCGGCGCTCGCCCACGCCGGACGATCTCTCGCCCTGACCCTGGAGGCCGGCCTCTCGCCCGGGCCCGCCTGGTACGCGCTGGCCCTCGCGGAGACCGCGGGCGGCAGTTTCGAGCGCGCCGCGAGCTACGCCCGGCGCAGCGTCCAGGCATCCGGGGAGGAGGGCGACCGCGTCTTCCTCGCCCGGAGTCTGTACGTACTCGGCCGGGTCCAGCTGATCATCGGGGACGTGGCGACCGCCCTGGAGACCCTGCGCCGGGTACAGGCCGACGAACGCGCCCAGTCGACCGTCGACCCCTCCATGCTGCGCTGGCACGAGGAGCTGGCCGAGGCGCTGCTGGCGAACGACCTTCCGGAGGAGGCCGCGGCCCTGCTCGCCGATGTGCGTCCGGTCGCGGAACGCCTCGGCCACACGACGGTTCTGCTCGGCTGCGACCGGGCGTACGCGCTGTACCTGGCGGCGAGCGGGAAGCCGGACGAGGCGGCGTGCCTGCTGTCCCGGACGGCCGAACGGTTCGCTGCTGCGGGGCTGCCGCTGGAGCGCGGCCGGGCGCTGATCGCGCTCGCCCGCGTGGAGCGCCGCCGCCGCAGGCGGTCGGCCGCCCAGAGTGCGCTGCAGGCCGCGGCCGCCGACTTCGAGCGGGCGGGGGCGGCCCCGTGGCTGGGGCTGACGACGGAGACTCCGTCCCCCCGTACGGCCGAACCGTCCCCGGCCCGCGGGAACACCCTGTCCTCCCTCACGGACGCGGAACTGCGCCTCGCGCACCTGGTCGGCCAGGGGGCCAGCAACCAGGAGGCGGCAGCGAAGCTGTACCTGAGCGTGAAGACGGTCGAAGCCCGCCTCACCCGCATCTACCAGAAGCTGGACGTCCGTTCGCGCGCCCAGCTGGCGACCGCCCTGAACGCCTGGCCGGGCCACCGGCCGGCGGCGGCTGCCACGGAGTACCCGGCGGCCGGCTGACCCCGACGAGAGGCGCTAGCGGTAGTCGTCGGGGTGGCCCTGCATCCAGGTGTTGATGCGGTCGCGGGTGTCCACCAGCTCGTCGCGGTGCTTCTCCAGGTTCTCCGCGGAGGTGTCGCCGTCCAGGGTCTTCCACAGCGTGCCCGTCCAGGCCAGCGGCTCCTTGAAGTGGCCCGGCCCCTTCGCGTCCGCCTTCATGGCCGTGTCGAGACTCTGGAGTTCGGCGGTGACCCGGCCCAGGAAGTAGGCGCAGTCCCCCGCACCCGGGGTGCAGGTCTCGTTCAGCGTCGCCTGGAGCCCCGCGAACGCGTCGCGCACCGCCACGGGACCGGGCGAGGGTAGGGATCCCAGCGCTCCGCCGGACTCCGGAGCGGGACTGGGGGTGGGCGCCTGGGCCGCGGCTGCGTCGGCCGCCGGCACCTCGGGTACGTTGCCGCCCGGCCCGCCCCCGGAGGAGGCGCTGGTGCAGGACACCAGGAACGCCGCGACGACCACACTCATCGCGGCGGCACGACAACCCGTTCCGATACGCATGAGACCCCCCTCGTACGATTGGCTCAGACCATACACATGCCAGGGGCGGCGCGTCTGCCTCGACGGCGAGACGTGAGCACGAAGGCGAAGGTGGCGGCAATGGCGAAGATTCCGGCAGCGGCGGTGGCGGCGAGCGGGCTCGTCGGGGGATACGGAGTCGCCCGGTGGACCAAGAAGCGGCCCCTGGGCGGGGTCGCGCTGGCCGCCGCCGGGTCGCTCGCCGCGTACGAGTGGAACCGGCAGGCGGGACCGCGTGCCGCCGCCGGGCTGACCGCCGCGTACGTCGCCGCGTTCGCCGGCTCGCACCCGCTCGCCAAGAAGGTCGGCGCCTGGCCGGCCGTGTTCGCGGTGGCGGGCGGCGTCGCCGCGGCGTCCTGGGCGGTCACGCGCCGCGCGGCGGTCTGAGCGTCCGCCGGGGCCGCCCGGCGTCCTGGGCGGTTACACGCCGCGCGGCGGTCTGAGCGCTCGCCGGGACTGCCCGGCGGACTGAGCGTTCGCCGGACTGCCCGGCGGTTGTCCCGCCCCCGTACAGGGATCAACCGCCGGGCAGGCTCGGTTCTCAGGCCCCCATCGCGTGCGACACCGTGTAGATCACCAGGCCCACCAGCGCGCCCACCACCGTGCCGTTGATCCGGATGAACTGGAGGTCCCGGCCGATGTTCGCCTCGATCTTCTTCGACGTCTGATCCGCGTCCCAGCCGGCGACGGTGTCGCTGATCAGTGACGTGATCTCCGAGCGGTACGTCGTGACCACGTACACCGCCGCGTCCTCCAGCCAGCCGTCCAGCTTGGCCTGCAGCCGGCTGTCCGTCGCGAGCCGGGCGCCCAGCGACATCAGCGAGGCCCGCGCCCGCAGCCGCAGTTCGCTCCGCTCGTCCTCCGCAGCCGCGATGATCATCGTGCGCACCGACGCCCAGGCCGAGGCGATGACGTCCTGGACCTCGCCGCGCCCCAGGATCTCCGACTTCAGGCGCTCCACCCTGGCCCGGGTGTCCGAGTCCGTCTGGAGGTCGGCGGCGAAGTCCGTCAGGAACGTGTCGATCGAGCCGCGCGCGGGGTGCCCCGGCATGTCCCGCATCTCCGTGACGAACCGCAGCAGTTCCTTGTAGACCCGCTCCCCCACCCGCTTGTCGACGAACCGCGGCGTCCAGCCCGGCGCCCCACCCTGTACCGCGTCCATCACCGAATCGCCGTGCAGGACCAGCCAGTCGTGGGCGCGTACGCAGAGGAGGTCGACGACCTTGCGGTGACCGCCGTCGGAGACGATCTTCTCCAGCATCTTGCCGAGGCCGGGCCCGATCTCCGCCGCGTTGGCCCGCCGGGTGATCGCCTCGCCGACGACCGCCTGGACGTCGGAGTCCCGCAGCACGGTCAGCGCGCCGCGCAGCGCCGTGGCGAGTTCGGCGGTGACACGGTCGGCGTGTTCCGGCTCCGCCAGCCACGCACCGAGCCTCGCACCGACCCCGAGAGCGTGAATTCGGTCACGAACGACCTCTCCGGAGAGAAAGTTCTCCCCCACGAAGGAACCAAGTGACGTCCCCAGCTGATCCTTCTTCGTGGGAATGATGGCGGTGTGGGGGATGGGCAGGCCGAGGGGGCGCCGGAAGAGCGCCGTCACGGCGAACCAGTCCGCCATCGCGCCCACCATCCCCGCCTCGGCAGCCGCCGCAACGTAGCCCGGCCAGCCGTCCACACCTGCGCTCTTCGCCCAGGTGGCCAGGACATAGACCAGTGCGACGAGCAGGAGCAGACCGGTGGCGGTGGTCTTCATGCGGCGCACGCCGCGGCTCTTCTCCTCGTCCGCCGCCGTGTACGCGAACACGGCGAGCGGCGTGGAGCGCCGACCGCTGCCCGCATCCTCCGACTGCCCCGGGCGCTTCCCGGCCTCGGTCACCTTCGCCGCTCCCTGCTCCGCGTCCTGCCCGGCGTCGTGCGCTCCGGATTCGGTCCGTTCCATGCGTTCCACCCGTCCGCGTACGAGTCGCCCCCGTGCCGTACGCATTGTCCTTACCTCACCTACTCCCGGGCCGCATGTCGAGTTCCCGTCGGCCTGTCGCATCATGGGACCAGTTCGATCTTCACGAGGAGACACACCGCACATGCCGAGGCGCCAGAGCCCTGCCCTGCTCATCGCCCTTGTGGCGGGCACAGCCGCACTCGCCGCCGCCATCGCTTTCGGTACGACGCTGCTGACCGGCGCCCGGCCGGGGCCGCGTCCCGAACCGGAACCGCACGCGGCGGCCCGTACCCCCGCGGCGCCGGCCAACTCCGCCGGTACCTGGGTCGCTACGTGGACCGCAGCAGCCGTCAGCGCCGAACCGAACACCGCACAAGGTCTGCCCGGACGCACCATCCGCAACACCGTGCACACAAGCGTCGGTGGCGACGCGGCCCGCATCACCCTGTCCAACCTCTTCGGTACGCGCCCGCTCGTCGTCGACCAGGTCACGGTCAACACGCGGCCTGTGACGTTCCGAGGCGCGCCCACCATCACCGTCCCCGCGGGGAAGCAGGTGGTCAGTGACCCGGTCGTCGTACCCGTGGCCGCCGATGCCGACCTGATCGTCGCCTTCCGCACCCCGCGTGCTTCCGGACCCGTCACCTTCCACCCGAACACCCATCAGACGTCCTACCTGGCCGACGACCGGGGCACCTGGAGCAGCACCAACTGGCGTTATCTGACGGCCGTGGACGTCCGCAACAAGACGACGCCCGGCTCGATCGTCGTGATCGGCGACTCGCTCGCCGCGGGCAGCGGCTCCACGACCGACGCGAACAACCGCTGGCCGGACCTGCTCTCCGACCGGCTGCGCGGCCGGTACGGCATCGTCAACCAGGGCATAGCGGGAAATCGGCTCCTGACCGACGGCCCGACCGCGCTGGGCGGACCGAGCGGCACGAGCCGCTTCGAACGCGATGTCCTGTCGGTGGCCGGGGCGAAGACCGTGATCATCGCCCTCGGCATCAACGACGTGCAGCAGGCCCCCCAGGAGCCCGACCCCCAGCGCATCGTCGAGGGCTTCCGCGCCCTGACGGCACAGGCGCACGCGCGCGGCCTGCGGGTCGTCGGGGCCACCCTGACGCCGTTCGAGGGCTTCGCCACCTGGACGCCGGAACGGAACGCGGTACGGCTGGCGGTCAACGAGCAGATCCGGGCGGGCGGCGTCTTCGACGAGTTCGTGGACTTCGACCGGGCGGTGCGCGACCCGTACGCCACGAACCGCCTCCTGCCCGCCTACGACTGCGGCGACCGGCTCCACCTCAACGACAACGGCTACCACGCGCTGGCCGGCCTGATCGATCTCGGCAAGCTGGTGAGCGCACCGAAGTCCGACGCTCTCTGACGGACCGGCAGTGGCCTCGCCCGGCACCGGGCGGGGTCACTGGCCCTCCGTCAGCTTCCGGCGCCGGGCCTTGCTCCACTTGCGCTGTACGTCGACCCCGCCCATCAGCGCGAATCCCACGACCCGCACCCTCGGGGCGTCCGGCACCGGCTCGGCCTCCTCGCTGTTCGGGGAGTGCTCGCCGAAGCCGCCCATGATGCCCATGCCCTGGACCTCCAGGTTCACATCGGGCTCGACGGTGACCTGGGTTCCGCCCATGATCGTGAAGCAGCGGATGACGACATCGCGGTCCTCGAACCGGGCCTGGCGCAGATCGATGTGGCCGCCGCCCCACATCACGAAGGAGGTGAACACCCGGCCCACGGTCCACCGGCCGTTGCGGTTGAATCCGCCCCAGAACGCGAAGCCGCCCTTCGAGGTGGCGGGCCCACCGATGCGTGCCGCCCAGGTGGTGACCTGGCCGGCCGGGACGGGCGACGCGGCGCCCGCGGGTTCCACGGTCGAGCCCGGTGCCGGAAGGTCCCGGACGAGCGGCGCCAACTCCCCGTGCGTACGCGCCTTGTAGGCGGCGTCGAGCCGCTGCTCGAACTCGTCCATCTCCAGCCGGCCCTCGGCCACCGCGTCGCGCAGTCGCTCGGCGACCCGGTCGCGCTCGGCATCGGAGGCACGCATCTCCGGAAGTTCACTTGTCATACCGGGCACCCTATTGAACGCACCCGCTCACGTCATCGACTGGCGGAGCCGCGCCCCGTCTCCGCGACCGGGACCGCCGGAGCGGAGCCCGCCTCGTACATCCTCGCGATCACGGCCTCGATGTCCGGCTCCCGCACGGAGAGGTCCACCATCGGGTAGTCGGCGGCGATCCGCGCCACCAGCGGAGCCGCCGACGCCGATGCCGGGAACGCCAGCCACTGCCGCGGCCCCGCCACCTTCACCACTCGCACCGAATGCTCCGACGCCAGCTCGATCGGCGGGAGTTCACGCTCCAGATCGACCACGAGCGTGCGCTCGCTCTCCCCCGCCTCGTGCAGTCCGGCGAGCGCCCCGTCATACATCAGCCGCCCGTGGTCGATCACCATCACCCGCTTGCACAGCTGCTCGATGTCGGTCAGGTCGTGCGTGGTCAGCAGGACGGTCGTGTCCCGTTCGGCGTTCAGGTCCCGCAGGAACTGCCGGACCTTCGCCTTGGAGACCACGTCGAGCCCGATCGTCGGCTCGTCCAGATACAGCACCTCCGGATCGTGCAGCAGCGCCGCCGCGATGTCCCCGCGCATCCGCTGCCCGAGCGACAGCTGCCGCACGGGGACCTCCAACAGCTCGCCCAGATCGAGGAGTTCGACGCACCGGTCGAAGTTCTCCCGGAAGCGGCTGTCGGGGATGCGGTACATCCGGTGCATCAGCCGGTACGAGTCCCGCAGCGGCAGATCCCACCAGAGCGTCGTGCGCTGGCCGAAGACCACACCGATCCGGTGCGCCAGCCTCGTACGCTCCCGGGACGGATCGATGCCCGCGACCCGCAGCCGGCCGCCGCTCGGGGTGAGAATCCCGGTGAGCATCTTGATCGTGGTCGACTTGCCCGCACCGTTCGGGCCGATGTAACCGACCATCTCTCCGCGCGGCACCCGGAAACTGATGCCGTCGACCGCTCGCACCTCGTGGCGCTCCCGGCGCATGAAGCCCGTTCTGCGGCGTACGTCGAAGACCTTCTCCACTCCGTCGAGCTCGATGAAGTCCTCGTCCATGCCCTGCCCCTCCCGTTGTCCGTACTCCAACGGGCTCTCACCCGATGAACACATGCGCGAACTAGCTGCCCGTGCTCCGGTAGGCGCGCAGACCCGCCCGCCAGGCCGTGCCCGCCAGCACCCAGCACGCCCCCGCCACCACCGGCGGAAGGAACGCCACCCACTCCGGCAGCGCCAACGGGTACGCCCGGTCCATCACGTACAGCGCGGGCAACCAGCTCACGAAGGCCAGCGGCACCACGAACGTCACCCCGCGCACCAGATCCTTCGCGAAGATCGACGGCGGGTACTGGAGCAGCGTCGTCCCCCCGTACGTGAAGGCGTTCTGCACCTCGGAGGCGTCCTGGGCGACGAACTGGAACGCCGCGCCGGCCACGAACACCGCCCCGAAGATCGCCGCCCCGCTCAGCACCGCCAGCGGAAGGATCACCACCTTCAGCGGCGTCCACGCGATGTCCAGCGACACCAGCGCGTACCCGGTCACGACCAGCCCCTGCGTGATCCGGCCCAGCCTGCGCAGCGCGAAACGGTCGGCGGCCACCTGCGCCAGCACCGGTACGGGCCGCACCAGCAAGGTGTCCAGGGTGCCGTCGCGCACCCGCCGCCCCAGCCGGTCCACCGACCCCAGCAGCAGATCCGACAGCCCGAAGGCGGTGGCCGACATCCCGTACAGCAGGGCGATCTCCGGCAGGGAGTACCCGCCCAGGGCGTCCACGTGCGAGAACATCAGCATGATCGTGACGAAGTCGAAGGCGCTCACCACGAAGTCACCCAGCACCGTCATCGCGAACGACGCGCGGTACGCCATCGTGGAGCGCACCCACATCGCGACGATCAGCCCGTAGGCCCTCACCCCCTCGACCAGCCGGGAACGGTCCTCGAACGCGACTCCTCGCTCAGCCACCCTGAATCACCACTCTCCTGGTCGCCAGACCCTGCACCAGCCGTCCCGCCACCAGCAGCACCAGCGCCCAGCCGGCCTGGAAGGCGTACGCCTCCACCAACCCCCAGCCCGTGCGCTTGCCGAGGAAGACATCGGCCGGGACCTGCAACAACGAGGACCACGGCAGCATCCGCGCCACCTCACCGAGCACCCCGGGGAACAGATTCAGCGGCAGCAGCATCCCCGAGAAGAACAGCCCGGCCAGCCAGATGATCTGTGAGGCGCCCGTACCGTCCATCAGCCAGAACGCCGACAGCGCCACCAGATAGCGCACGGCGAAGCTCACCACGACACCGAGCAGCACGGAGACCAGGAAGGCCGGCCAGGTCCAGAACGAGGCGGGCAGCGCCAGATCGAACGCCAGGGCACCCAGCACCATCGGCGCGATCCCGCGCCCCAGCAGATGGAACGCCGCCCGGCCCAGGTCACCCGCCAGCCACCACAGCTGGAGGTCCGCGGGCCGGTACAGATCGACCGCGATGTCGCCGGTACGGATGCGCTCCATCAGCTCGTTCTCGAAGCCGGCGCCCATCATGGCGCAGGTCATCAGCAGCGCCTGGCCCAGCCATACGTACGTCAGCGCCTGGGACATGTCGTACCCGCCGAGCTGCGGACGCTCGTCCCAGAGGGCGATGTAGGTGTACGCCATGACGAAACCGAAGACGGTGTTGGTGAAGACCCCCGCCGCCGTCGCGACCCGGTAGGTGGCATACCGCCGGAACCCGCCCGCCGCCACCACTGCGTACAGCCGCACCTCGACCCCTCCCCCAGGCTCGGCGCCGGGCTGACGGCACCAAAGCGCACGACCCTAGCCCAGGCGGGACAGCCGTCGCGAGCGGTTATCACCGACCTGACCGGTTATCACCGCCGCGACCGGTCACGCAAGGAGAATCCAGTAGTTATCGCGCCAAAAAGTGCACTATGGGACGACTGACCGAGGCCGAGGAGTCCCTACCGACATGAGCGACGAGCAGCACTGGGCCCCGCGCGACCCCGACGGGCGGCCACTCCCCGCCGGCTCACCCGGCGCCAAAGCGACGAAGGGGAGCAAGAAGCGCCCCCGGCGCACCGGTTGGCGCCGCGTCGTCCCCACCTGGCGCACGGTCCTCGGCACAACCCTCGGCATCGCGCTCCTCCTCGTCGGCGGCTTCATCGCCGGATACGAGCTCGTCGACATCCCGCCCGCCAACGCCAGCGCCACCGCGCAGTCCAACACCTACCTCTACAAGGACGGCACGGTCATCGCCCGCGACGGCGAGGTCAACCGGGAGAACATCCGGCTCGGCCAGGTCCCCCTCACCGTCCAGCACGCCGTCCTCGCGGCCGAGGACCGCGACTTCTACTCCGAGCGCGCCGTCGACATCAAGGCCATGGTCCGCGCCGCCTGGAACACCCTCACCGGCAAGGGCAGACAGGGCGGCTCGACCATCACCCAGCAGTACGTCAAGAACTACTACCTCGGCCAGGAACAGACCGTCGTCCGCAAGGCCAAGGAGTTCTTCATCGCGGTCAAACTCAACCGCGAGGAGAGCAAGGACCAGATCTTCGAGGGCTACCTGAACACCAGTTACTTCGGCCGCAACGCCTACGGAATCCAGGCGGCCTCGCAGGCGTACTACAGCAAGGACGCCGAGGCGCTCACCACCGCCGAAGGCGCGTACCTCGCCTCCCTCCTCAACGCCCCCAGCGCGTACGACGTCGTCACCCACCCCGAGAACAAGGCCGACGCCCTCGCCCGCTGGAACTACGTACTGGACGGCATGGTGAAGGAGGACTGGCTCACCGCCGCCGAGCGCGCCACCACCCGATTCCCCGTCCCCGGCCAGGCCAAGCCCGCCACCGGCCTCTCCGGACAGCGCGGCTACCTCGTCCAGGCCGCCGAGGACTACCTCACCGGCAACAGGATCATCGACGAGAACACCCTCGCCGCCGGCGGCTACCGCATCACCACCACCCTGGAGAAGGAGAAGCAGGACGCCTTCGTCGAGGCGGTCGAGAACAACGTCATGTCCAAGACCAGCGACGACCGGAAGATCGACCGCAACGTCCGCGTCGGCGGCGCCTCCATCGACCCGGACACCGGCAAGGTCGTCGCGATGTACGGGGGCATCGACTACACCAAGCAGTACGTCAACAACGCGACCCGCCGCGACTACCAGGTCGGTTCCACCTTCAAGCCCTTCGTCTTCACCTCCGCCGTCGCCAACGACTCCACCACCCAGGACGGCCGCACCATCACGCCCAACACCGTGTACGACGGCACCAACAAGCGGATGGTCGAGGGCCCCGACGGACCCACCGGATACGCCCCCGCCAACGAGGACGACGTCGACTACGGCCCCGTCACCGTCCGCACCGCCACCGACCGGTCCGTCAACGCCGTCTACGCCCAGATGGCCGAGGACGTCGGGCCCGGCAAGGTCGAGGACACCGCCATCGGCCTCGGCATCCCCGAGAACACCCCCGACCTCACCGCATCGCCTTCCATCGCGCTCGGCCCCGCGACCGCCAGCGTCCTCGACATGACCGAGGCGTACGCCACCCTCGCCAACCACGGCAGGCACGGCACCTACACCCTCATCGCGAAGGTCACCAAGGACGGCGAGAGCGTCTCGCTCCCGGTCAGGGACACCGAACAGGCCGTCAGCCGCACGGCCGCCGACACCACGACCTCGATCCTCCAGACCGTCGTCGAGGAAGGCACCGGAACCGCCGCCCAGGCCGCGAACCGTCCCGCCGCGGGCAAGACCGGCACCGCCGAGAAGGACAAGGCCGCCTGGTTCGCCGGCTACACCCCCGACCTCGCGACCGTCGTCGCCGTCATGGGCCAGGACCCCGACACCGGCGCACAGACACCCCTGTACGGAGCACTCGGCCTGCCCCGGATGAACGGCGGCGGACCGCCCGCGGCCACCTGGGCCGACTACACCGCCGCCGCCCTCGCCAGCTCCGAGCCGGAGGAATTCGACCTCGAACTCCAGGACGGCGCCGACGAGCCCGCCCCGCCCACCGAGGAAGAACCCGAACCCCAAGAGACCGAGGAGCAGGAAGAGGACACCCCCGGGGAAACCCCCTCCGGGACCCCGACCGCGTCCCCCGCCGCGACCCCGTCCCGGAGCAGCGCCGCCCCCACCCCCTCGCCCACCCAGGACGGGACCGGCGGCGGCACGACCACCGGAGGCACCGACGGCGGGACCGGCACCGGCGGCACCGGAGAAACGGAAGAAGCCCCCGGGAACACCGGAGGCTTCTTCGAAGGCGCCCGCGGCGCCCGCCCACAGGATCAGTAGCCCGCAGGGTCAGTGGCCCGAGGTCGCCTTCAGACCCACCACGGCCACCAGCAGCAGACACACGAAGAAGATCCGCGCCGCGGTGGCGGGCTCACCCAGCACCACCATGCCGAGCACCGCGGCACCTGCCGCACCGATACCGACCCACACGCCGTACGCCGTACCGATCGGCAGCGTCTTCGCCGCATGGGACAGCAACACCATGCTGGCGACGATCCCGAGGCCGGTGAACACGCTCGGCCACAGCCGGGTGAACCCCTCGGTGTACTTCATTCCGATCGACCAGCCCACTTCCAGCAGACCGGCGACAATCAGCAGAACCCAGGCCATGACGGCACCTCCGACGAGAAAAACGCGGACAACACGGTGCGTCGTCTTTGCAAGGCCCGGTACGGCGCGTCTCGTCGGGGTCCCCCCTACCGTAGCAAATAACGACAAAGAGCCTGGTGACACCGGTCACCAGGCTCCATCGAGACCACCGCGCACCACGGAAACGCACCACGGAAACGGGCGGACTGCGGGCTACAGATACAGCCCCGTCGAGTCCACCGAACCCTCGAACCGGTCCGCGGCCACCGCGTGCAGATCCCGCTCCCGCATCAGTACGTACGCCACGCCCCGCACCTCGACCTCGGCACGGTCCTCGGGGTCGTACAGCACCCGGTCCCCCGGCTCCACCGTCCGCACGTTCTGGCCGACCGCCACCACCGCGGCCCACGCCAGCCGACGGCCGACCGCGGCCGTCGCCGGAATCAGAATGCCGCCGCCCGAGCGCCGCTCGCCCTCGGGCGAATCGGACCGGACCAGCACGCGGTCGTGCAGCATGCGGATGGGCAGCTTGTCGTCGTGGGTGTTGTCGCTCACGAGCCGAAACCTACCTGCTCGGACCCCCGCCGCACGCCCCCGGGGGTCGGCGCCGTCACTTCTTCCGACGCGTCGACACCGCGAGCAGACCCACCACACCGACGACCAGCAGCGCAGCCGGAATCACTCGCTCCAGACGCGGCGCGCCGTCCTCCGACACGAACTTGGCCCTCACGTCCGACACCGAACGGTTCACCGCGACGAACGCACGCCCGGCCGTCCGGTCCACGGTCCCGGCCACCTTGGCCTTCGCGTCTCCGATGATCGTCTTCGGGTGCACCCGCACCCCGATCTCATCGAGCACCACGGCGAGCTGCTCGCGCCTGGTGATGATGTCCGCCTCGATCTGCGCAGGGGTCCTGGCATCCGACACTGCGCCGCCTCCGTGGTCGTCGTCCGGTAAACCTTCATCGACAGTCTGTCAGCTCGACCGCCCGGACACCCGTCGGCACCCCTATTACGCTCGGTGCCAAACACCGTATGTGCCACCTGAGGAGAACCATGAGCGAGCGACTCCAGCCCGGCGAGACCGCCCCGGCCTTCACCCTTCCCGACGCCGACGGCAACCAGATCTCGCTCGCGGACCATAAGGGACGCAAGGTCATCGTCTACTTCTACCCGACCGCCCTCACCCCCGGCTGCACCAAGCAGGCGTGCGACTTCACCGACAACCTGGATCTCCTGGCCGCGGCCGGATACGACGTCATCGGCGTATCCCCCGACAAGCCGGAGAAGCTCGCCAAGTTCCGCGAGCAGGAGAACCTCAAGGTCACGCTGGTCTCCGACCCGTCCAAGGAGACCCTGGAGGCGTACGGCGCCTTCGGCGAGAAGAAGCTCTACGGCAAAGTGGTGACGGGCGTCATCCGGTCGACGATCGTGGTCGACGAGGACGGCAAGGTCGAGCACGCCTTCTACAACGTGAAGGCCACCGGCCACGTAGCCAAGATCATCAGGGATCTGGGCATCTGACGAGCCCACGCCGCCGGTCCCGCCCGGCCGCGGACCTGTGACCCACGTCCCAATCGGCCGGGTAGTCGGTTTGCAGTCGCCATGACCGAACAGAAGCCTCTCCTGGAACATCCTCCAAGGAAAGGAACCCGGTCATGGCGGCCTCCGACCCCCAGCAGGGGGCCGACCCCGAAGCGGTCAAGCGTCACCCCACCCTCTTCCGCGCCATCCGGAAGCGCCAGAACCCCAAGCTCCGCCGGACCGACATCACCGTCACCGACGACAAGGCAGTGAAGCGGGCGGTGAAGGCGGCGTCGCTCGGCAACGCCATGGAGTGGTTCGACTTCGGCATCTACTCCTACCTCGCCGTGACCCTGGGGCACGTCTTCTTCCCGTCAGGGAACGAGACGACCCAGCTCCTCTCCTCCTTCGCGACCTTCGCCGTGGCCTTCCTCGTCCGGCCGCTCGGAGGAATGTTCTTCGGCCCGATGGGCGACAAGATCGGCCGGAAGAAGGTTCTCGCCCTGACGATGATCCTGATGGCGGTCGGCACCTTCGCCATCGGACTCATCCCCTCCCACGGCACGATCGGCCTCTGGGCCCCCGCCCTGCTGATCCTCTTCCGGATGCTCCAGGGCTTCTCCACCGGCGGCGAGTACGGCGGCGCGTCCACCTTCATCGCGGAGTACGCCCCCGACAAGCGCCGCGGCTTCTTCGGCAGCTTCCTCGAATTCGGGACCCTCGCCGGCTACGTCGGCGCCGCCGGCCTCGTCACCGCGCTCTACGCCCTCCTCGACACCGGCCAGATGGAGTCCTGGGGCTGGCGCGTCCCCTTCCTCGTCGCGGGCCCGCTCGGCCTCGTCGGCCTCTACCTGCGACTGCGCCTGGACGAGACCCCCGCCTTCCAGAAGCTGGAAGGCGGCTCCGCCCACGCCATGGAGGCGGCCGACGGCGTCGAGACCACGGCCAAGGGCGACCTCGCCAAGATCTTCCGGCAGCACTGGCCGACGCTGATCCTCTGCATCTGCCTGGTCGGCGCGTACAACATCACCGACTACATGCTGCTGTCGTACATGCCGACGTACCTGTCCGACGAGCTCGGCTACAGCGAGACCCACGGGCTGCTCATCCTGCTCGGCGTCATGGTCTTCCTGATGCTCATCATCAGCCACTTCGGCAAGCTCTCCGACCGCTTCGGCCGCAAGCCGCTGCTGATGACGGGCATGCTCGGCTTCCTGTTCCTCTCCCTGCCCGCCTTCCTCCTGATCCGCCAGGGCAGCATCCCCGCGATCATCATCGGCATGCTGATGCTCGGCCTCTCCCTGGTCTGCCTGCTCGGCACGATGTCGGCGGCGCTCCCGGCCCTGTTCCCGACCAACGTCCGCTACGGCTCCCTGTCGGTCGGCTACAACCTCTCCGCGTCGATCTTCGGCGGCACGACCCCCCTGGTGATCACGGCCCTGATCAGCTGGACCGGCTCGAACCTGATGCCCGCCTACTACGCGATGGCCGCGGCCCTGGTCGGCGTGATCGCCGTGGCCTGCATGAAGGAGACGGCGCAGCAGCCCCTGGCCGGTTCCCCGCCGTCGGTGGAAACGGACGAGGAAGCGGCGGAACTGTGCCACGCCCAGACCCCGGACCCGAAGTTCTGACCCGTTCTCCTCACGGAAGGGCCCGCACCGCTCTCGGCCGCCGAGAAGTGGTGCGGGCCTTCCGCATCTCATCGCATTCCGGACGTGACCATCCGATTAACGGTTCGTTGGTCCGTACGAGGCTGCGAACGCGCGGCCGGATGTGGAGGGGGCATGCCGGCAAGCCCGTACACGCGCGAGCGCCTCACAGAGGCAGCTTCGTCGTCGCGGACGCTCTCGGAGGCGCTCACGAAGCTCGGGGTCGACCCGAAGAGCGCGTCACGGAGCTATCTCCTCGCCCGCATGCGAAAACTCGGCGTGGACACTCGCCACTTCGAGAGCGAAGGTGCGCGCTGGACGAAGGAAGTCCTTCAGGCGGCGGTCGCATCGTCGACCACCATGGGCGAAGTGCTGCGCCGCCTCGGCCTTGAGGTGGTGGGGGGTCAGCACACCCACATCAGCCGCCGCGTCAAGGCTCTGGGGATCGACACGTCGCACTTCGCGGCACCGTCGAGGAGAGGCAAGATACGCCGCCGGCGTCCGGAGGAACTGCTGGTCGACCAAAGTCGGACCCTCGTACGCCGCATACCTGGCGAGCGCCTCAAGCGAGCCATGATCGCCATGGGCGCCTCCGACCACTGCGCCCGGTGCGGCACAGGGCCCGCATGGCGGGACCGGCCACTACCGCTCGAGGTCGATCACATCGACGGCAATTGGCGAAACAACCAACCGGAGAATCTGCGACTGCTCTGCCCCAACTGCCACTCGACGACCGACACCTATCGAGGTCGCGGCAAAGGGCGTCGCACCTCGGCACGGGGTGAGGGCCGATGAGCAACGGCAGCTACTACACCCGGGAGCGGCCGGCCGAGGCAGCCAGTAACGATCGCTTCGAGCATCGTGGGATCGATGTGTCCCACCTTCCCCGCCGCGTCCACCGCAGGTCCGGGAAACGGCCCTCCCCCGCAGAACTCGCAGAGGCCGTCGCCGCTGCCGTTTCCATCGCCGGCGCTCTCAGGCGACTGGGCAGGGCGGACAACGCGAGCCAGCGGAAGCGGTTGCGCGAGTGGGTCTCCGAGGACGGACTCACCACCACACACTTTCTGGGTCAGGGACATCAGCGGGGACGGATCGGAACCACACCGCTGAAGGCTGCCGAACAGATTCTGGTGAGGCACGAGGGCAAGCGCCGCACGAAGACAGTGCAACTCCGACGCGCGCTGCGCGAAGTCGGCGTCCCGGAGGAGTGCGCCGAGTGCGGAACCGGCGCAACCTGGCTGGGCGAGCCCATGACACTGGAGGTGGATCACATCAACGGCGACTGGAGCGACGACCGCAGGAAGAACCTCCGCCTGCTGTGCCCCAACTGTCACGCTGTCACCAGCACCTGGTGCAGAGGCGGCGGTAGGCACAGGACTCCTGGCGTGTCCGGGGAAGCCTCTTCTCCTGGACCCGCTGCCCTCGCTTCCGAGGGGGCAGTAAGCTAAGGGCTGCTATGCGCCCGTACGCCAACTGGTGAGCGACGATCTTTAGGTGGTCGTGTTTGTGTCGGTTCGAATCCGACCGGGCGCACCAGTCACAATGCCTGGCTCCTCCGCAACGGGGGAGCCAGGCATTCGCGTCTTCAGCCCACCAGTTCCCGCACCACCGGCACCAGCGCCCGGAACGCCATGCCGCGGTGGCTGATCGCGTTCTTCTCCGCCGGGGTGAGTTCCGCGGCCGTGCGGGTCTCGCCGTCCGGCTGGAGGATCGGGTCGTAGCCGAAGCCGTTCGTGCCGGACGGGGTGTGGCGCAGGGTGCCCAGGAGGCGGCCCTCGACCACGCGTTCCGTGCCGTCGGGGAGGGCCAGGGCCGCCGCGCAGGCGAAGTACGCCGTGCGGTGGTCGTCGTCGATGTCGGACAGCTGGGCCAGGAGCAGGTCCAGGTTGGCCCGGTCGTTGCCGTGGGTGCCCGACCAGCGGGCGGAGAAGATGCCGGGGGCGCCGCCGAGCACGTCTACGCAGAGGCCGGAGTCGTCGGCGATGGCCGGGTGGCCGGTGGCGCGGGCGAGGGCGTGGGCCTTGAGGAGGGCGTTCTCCGCGAAGGTGACGCCGGTTTCCCTGACGTCCGGGATCTCGGGGTACGCGTCCGCGCCGACGAGGTCGTGCGTGATACCTGCGTCGGCGAGGATCGCATGGAGTTCGGTGATCTTCCCGGCGTTGCGGGTGGCGAGGATGAGGCGGGTCATGCCCTGATTATCGCCGGGCGGAGCGGGGCCCTACGGGGTGCAGACCTTGCCGATCTCGGTGGCCGCGTCGGTGACCGGGGTGATGTCCGGGGTGGCGTCGCCGGCCTCGATGGAGCCGCGGACGTTGGTAACGCCGGTCTGGAGGTCGTCGACGGCCTTGCTGAGGTCGGCGTTGTCGGTCTTGTCGCCGAGGTTCTTCAGCTCCTTGTCGATCTCGTCCAGGGCTTCGGACGCCTGCGTCGGGTCGTCGGCGGCGGTGGAGACGGCCTGCTGGAGCTTGCTGACGCTGGTGGCTATGGCGTCGGCGGTCTGGACGCAGTCGAGCGCCTTGTCGAGGGCGCTGCAGCCGACGGCCGTGGTGAGGGTCAGCAGGGTGGCCGTGACGGCGAGTGCTATGCGGTGGTGACGGTGGTGGTGGCGCTTGGCCATGGTGCGGTCCCTCCCCGGGGGTTGTACGTGGACGGGCGCACGGTTCGACCCGTGCGCCCGTACCCGTAACGACGCTGTGTGGTGCGCTCTTGGTTGCTTCTTTACTCGCCGAGGGTGCGGGCGAGGGCTTCGAGCTGGAGCGCGGTGAGGCTTTCGCAGCCCGCGGTGGCGAGGTCGAGGAGCGCGTTCAGCTCCTTGCGGTCGAAGGGCTCCGCCTCGGCGGTGCCCTGGACCTCGACGAAGCGGCCGTCGCCGGTGCAGACCACGTTCATGTCGGTCTCGGCGCGGACGTCCTCCTCGTAGCAGAGGTCGAGGAGGGGGGTGCCGTCGACGATGCCGACGCTGATGGCGGAGACGGTGCCGGTCAGCGGCTTGCGGCCGGCCTTGACGATCTTCTTCGTCTGGGCCCAGGTGATGGCGTCGGCAAGGGCGACGTAGGCGCCGGTGATGGCCGCCGTGCGGGTGCCGCCGTCGGCCTGGAGGACGTCGCAGTCGAGGACGACGGTGTTCTCGCCGAGCGCCTTGTAGTCGATGACGGCACGCAGGGAGCGGCCGATGAGCCGGCTGATCTCGTGCGTACGGCCGCCGATCTTGCCGCGTACGGATTCGCGGTCGCCGCGGGTGTTGGTCGAGCGGGGCAGCATCGAGTACTCGGCGGTGACCCAGCCTTCACCGCTGCCCTTGCGCCAGCGCGGGACGCCTTCGGTGACGGAGGCGGTGCAGAAGACCTTGGTGTCGCCGAAGGAGATGAGTACGGATCCTTCGGCGTGCTTGCTCCATCCGCGTTCGATGGTGACGGGGCGGAGCTGTTCGGGGGTGCGGCCGTCGATGCGAGACATGGGAGGAAGCCTAGTGGTCGCAGGGAGGGACCTTTGGCCTGCACTCCCACGACCAATGGCATTTACTGGACATTTAGGGTTCTGCCTAAGATTTTACTGTCAAACTCTCCACTCACAGGAAGATCTGAATGCCGACCCTGAAGAAGCAGACAGTCCGGCCGGATGAGTCCGCACGCCTGCCCACCTCGGGCCACGAGGCATCCGTGCAGGCCCTGGAGGGCGCGCCGCACGGCATTCTGATCGCTTCCACGGAGCAGGAGGCGACGGCGCTCTACGCCAACGAGCGCCTGGAGGACCTGTTCGCCACGAAGGTGCCCATGGAGCCGGGCGCCCTGCTGGCGGCCAGCACCTCGTTCTTCGACCGGAACGGGGAGCCGCTGGCGTTCCCCGATTCGCCGCTGGGCATCGCCCTCGGCCGGCGCCGGGCGGCCAGGGCCGAGCTGCAGTACCGCCCCGAGGGCGGGCCGGTGCTCTGGCTCGACATCAGTGCCACTCCCCTCGTCTGCGAGATGAGCGAGCTGCCGCTGGCGGTGGCGTACGTCCACGACGTGTCCCAGCAGAGGCGCGCGGCCGGCGAGCTGGACGAGGTGAACCGCAGGCTGGCCGAGCAGCTCGACGACATCACGTGGGTGCACAGCCTGACCGAGCGGCTCACGGATCACGGCCGTGTGGACAGCACGCTGAACCAGGTGCTGGTGGAAGGCGCGCGGATGCTGCAGGCGGACATGGGGGTGGCCCGGCTGCGCAACGAGGAGGAGTCCTCGATGGAGACGCGTGCGCTGTACGGGGTCTCGCCGGAGGCGCAGGAGGTCCATCAGGCGGCCATGGCGCTGGGGCCCGCGCATTTCGTGGTGGACGACGCGGAGGAGGCGGGCGGCACGCTGATCGTCGAGGACGTGCAGACGGACCCTTCGTGTTCGGCCGAGCTGCGCGAGCTGGGGCGTGCGGCCGGGTTCCGCAGCGTGTACGCGCTGGCGCTGAGCACGGTGTCGGGGCGCCGGCTCGGCGTCCTGGCGTGGGCGTGGCGCAGGCCGGGACGTCCGACGGCGCGGCAGCGCCAACTGGTGGGGACGTACTGCCGGTTCGCCGGGCAGATGGTCGAGAACAATCTGCTGTACGAGCGTGAGCGCCGGATCGCGGGGACGCTCCAGGACTCGATGATGGCGCAGGAACTGCCGTCGATCCCGGGGCTGCAGGTCGCCGCGTGCAGTCTGCCGGGGGCGCGTGGGATGCAGGCCGGGGGCGACTGGTACGACGTGATGGCGCTGCCGGGCGGAAAGGCGGCGCTGGCGCTGGGCGATGTGATGGGCAAGGGGCTGCGGGCGGCCACGGCGATGGGGCAGCTGCGGACGGCGCTGCGCAGTTACGCGTTGCTGGCCGGGGAGGACCCGGTGGCGGTGCTGACGAATCTGAACGCGCTGAGCCAGGACATGGCGCTGACGGAGCTGGCCACGGTGCTGTACATGACGGTGGATCCCGAGCGGCGCTCCGCGGTGGTGGCGTCGGCGGGGCACTGTCCGCCGTTGCTCCTGGACGGGTCGGGGGCGCGGTTCCTGCATGCGGGCCACGGCGTTCCGCTGGGGGTCGTGGACGCGTGGGACGCGGAGCCGGATTGTTTCGAGCTGGAGCCGGGTGCGCTGCTGGTGCTGTACACGGACGGTCTGGTGGAGCGGCGCGGCGAGGAGCTGGGGGTGGGTCTGGAGCGGCTGCGCGCGGCGGCGTCGGCGGCGCCGTCGGATGTGGACGGCCTGTGCGGGCACTTGGTGAAGGAGTGTCTGGACGAGGGCGAGAACACGGACGACGTGGCGATTCTGGCGGTGCGGGTGCGCTGACGGGGTGGGGGTCCGGGTGCGGAACCGGCCGCCGCTTCCTGCGCGGACAGGAGGCGGCGGCCGGTCGGGTGAGCCGGTGTCAGCGGGTCACATCATGTCTTCGATGTCCGCGGCGATGGGGTCCGCGTCGGTGCCGATGACGACCTGGATCGCGGTGCCCATCTTGACGACGCCGTGGGCTCCGGCGGCCTTGAGCGCGGCTTCGTCGACCTTGCTGGGGTCGTGGACCTCGGTGCGGAGGCGCGTGATGCAGCCTTCGATCTCGTCGATGTTCTCGATACCGCCGAGCCCGGCGACGATCTTCTCAGCCTTGCTGGCCATGTCCTTCTCCCTGGTCTTTGCGTGCTGTGAGCGGACCACCATGGGTCCGTTTCGTCACGGTAACGCACGGTTGGCCCAACTTCGCAGGCGCGTATCCGGCTGATCACGAATGATGACGATCACCGGCGCCCTGTCTTCCGAGCGGGCTCCGCACCGTACCGCGACTGGTCTACACCAGTTTGCAACAACCGCCAAACCAGGCGTGTTCCGGGAGGATGCCGATGAGCTCCAACAGCGCAGCAGTGCCAGAACGGAAGTGGTGGAACGGCCTCTTCCAGGGGCTGCAGAAGATGGGCCGCAGCCTCCAGCTGCCGATCGCCGTGCTGCCGGCTGCGGGCATCCTCAACCGGCTCGGTCAGCCGGACGTCTTCGGCGACGACGGTCTGGGCTGGACGAACGTGGCCAAGGTCTTCGCGGCGGCTGGTGGCGCGCTGCTCGACTCCGGCCTCGGCCTGCCCCTCCTGTTCTGCGTCGGTGTCGCCATCGGCATGGCGAAGAAGTCGGACGGCTCGACGGCCCTCGCGGCCGTGACCGGCTTCCTCGTCTACTACGCGGTGCTGCACGCGTTCCCGGTGGACTGCGCCCCGGGTTCGACGTTCACGTCGGGCGGCACCTGGTTCGGCACCTGCGTCGACGGTGACGCGACGGTGACGGCGGCCGAGTACCAGAACCCCGGCGTCTTCGGCGGCATCGTCATGGGCCTGCTGACGGCCTGGCTCTGGCAGCGGTACCACCGGGTCAAGCTGGTCGACTGGCTGGGCTTCTTCAACGGGCGCCGACTCGTCCCGATCATCATGGCGTTCGTCGGTCTGGCCGTCGCGTCCCTGGGCGCCTGGGTGTGGCAGCCGATCGGTGACGGCCTGATCGACTTCTCCGAATGGCTGGTGGACCTGGACTGGGCGGGGTCGGGCATCTTCGGTATCGCCAACCGCGCCCTGCTCGTCTTCGGCCTCCACCAGTTCCTCAACACGTTCGTCTGGTTCCAGTTCGGCGACTACACCAAGCCGGACGGCACGGTCGTCCACGGTGACATCAACCGGTTCCTGGCGGGCGACCCGACGGCCGGCCAGTTCACCACGGGCTTCTTCCCGATCATGATGTTCGCGCTCCCGGCCGCGGCACTGGCGATCTACCACTGCGCGAAGCCGCACCGGCGCAAGGCGGTCGGCGGCATGATGGTCTCGGTCGGTCTGACGTCGTTCGTGACCGGTATCACCGAACCGATCGAGTACTCGTTCCTCTTCGTCGCACCCCTGCTGTACGCGATCCACGCACTCCTCACCGGCGTCTCGATGGCGGTGACCTGGGCGTTCGGGGTGAAGGACGGCTTCAGCTTCTCGGCGGGTCTGATCGACTACGTCATCAACTGGAGCCTGGCGACCAAACCATGGCTGATCATTCCGGTCGGCCTGGGCTTCGCCGTCGTGTACTACGTGATCTTCCGGTTCGCAATCACCAAGTTCAACCTCCAGACTCCCGGGCGCGAGCCCGACGAGATCGAGGAAGAGATCGAGAAGAATCTCACCAAGTAGCCCTCGCCGGGCATCGCACCCGGCCCCACGAAGGCCCCCGGACCGCCTGGTCCGGGGGCCTTCGGCATGTCACTGAGGGTGCCCGATGCACTACTGCGAATTAGGGGGAATTTGCAGGTTCCTTATCTAACCTTCACCGTGCTAAAACTGGTCTACACCACTGAGTGGTCCAGACCACGCGGCATCGACCCGCCGCGTTCCTTGAGTCGTCGCCCCCAAGAAAACTGCCCTGGCGGCGCCTTGCCTATGGAGGAAGTTGATGAGTACGGCCACCGCTTCGGCGGCCCCCGCGAAGAAGCGGGGCTCCGGCCTGTTCCAGGGCCTGCAGAAGGTGGGACGCAGCCTCCAGCTGCCGATCGCCGTGCTGCCCGCGGCGGGCATCCTGCTCCGCCTCGGCCAGCCCGATGTCTTCGGGGCCGAGGGCCTCGGCTGGGGCAAGGTCGCCACGGTCTTCGCCACCGCCGGTGACGCGGTCTTCGCCAACCTGCCGCTGCTGTTCTGCGTCGGCATCGCGATCGGCTTCGCCAAGAAGGCCGACGGCTCGACCGCCCTCGCCGCCCTCGTCGGCTTCCTGGTCTACAAGAACGTGCTGACCGCGTTCCCGACCTCCGACGCCGTCGTCAACACCACGGCCAACAACGGTGTCGACGTCGCCGCGACGTACAACGACCCCAAGGTCTTCGGCGGCATCATCATGGGCCTCCTCGCCGGCGTCATATGGCAGCGCTACCACCGCACCAAGCTGGTGGACTGGCTCGGCTTCTTCAACGGCCGCCGTCTCGTCCCGATCATCATGGCGTTCGTCGGCACCGTGATGGGTGTCCTCTTCGGCCTGGTCTGGGAGCCGATCGGTGACCTCATCACCAACTTCGGCGAGTGGATGACCGGTCTGGGCGCCGTCGGCGCCGGTGTCTTCGGTGTCGTCAACCGCGCGCTGCTGCCGGTCGGCATGCACCAGTTCGTGAACACGGTGGCCTGGCAGGAGATCGGTTCCTTCAAGGACTCCGCGGGTGGCATGTGGCACGGCGACCTGCCGCGCTTCTTCCACGGTGACCCCACCGCCGGTCAGTTCATGTCCGGCTTCTTCCCGATCATGATGTTCGCGCTGCCGGCCGCCGCCCTGGCGATCACGCACTGCGCCCGCCCCGAGCGCCGCAAGGCCGTCGGCGGCATGATGATGTCCCTCGCGCTGACCTCCTTCGTCACCGGTATCACGGAGCCGATCGAGTTCGCGTTCATGTTCATCGCGCCGCTGCTGTACGTGATCCACGCCGTGCTGACCGCCGTCTCCATGGCCGTCACCTGGGGTCTGGGCGTCCACCACGGCTTCAGCTTCTCCGCCGGTGCGATCGACTACTTCCTGAACTGGAACCTGGCGACCAAGCCCTGGATGATCATTCCGATCGGCCTGGTCTTCGCGGCGATCTACTACGTGGTCTTCCGCTTCGCCATCACCAAGTTCAACCTGACCACCCCGGGCCGCGAGCCCGAGGAAGAGGTCGAGGACCTGACCAAGGCGTAAGCCCGGTCCGGACAGATGCGACGAGGCCCCCACCTTCCCGGCGGAAGGTGGGGGCCTCGTGCGTGCCGCGACCGGGTCAGACCTCGTACACCGCGCCCGGGGCAGCCAGCTCGACCGGGCCGTCGTAGGCCCCGCGGGCGTCGGCCACGTTGCGGGCGGCGTCCGTCCACGGCGGGATGTGGGTGAGGACGAGGCGTCCGGCCCCGGCCCTCGCGGCGTGCTCACCGGCCTCACGGCCATTCAGGTGAAGATCCGGGATGTCCTCCTTGCCGTCGACGAACGACGCCTCGCACAGGAACAGGTCCGTGCCCTCGGCAAGTTCGTCCAGGGCCTCGCAGGGCCCGGTGTCCCCGGAGTACGTGAGCGTCCGGCCGCCGTGCTCGAGGCGGATGCCGAAGGTCTCGACGGGGTGGCAGAGCTGCTCCGTACGCACCGAGAAGGGGCCGATCTCGAACGATCCCGACTTGAGCGTGTGGAAGTCGAAGACCTCCCCCATCGCCCGGTCGGACGGGGTGTCGGCGTGGGCCGTGGTCAGCCGCTGTTCGGTGCCGTCGGGGCCGTACACCGGGATGGAGGCGGGGCGCCCGCCGTCGTGCCGGTAGTAGCGGACCACGAAGTACGCGCACATGTCGATGCAGTGATCGGCGTGGAGGTGGCTGAGGAAGATCGCGTCGAGGTCGTAGAGACCGACGTGGCGCTGCAGCTCTCCGAGGGCGCCGTTGCCCATGTCGAGGAGCAGCCGGAAGCCGTCGGCCTCTACGAGGTAGCTCGAGCAAGCCGAACCCGCTGACGGGAACGAGCCGGAGCAGCCGACGACGGTGAGCTTCATGGAGCGAGAACCTCCGTGACGTGGGAACGGGGAGGGTTCGTGCGGTGCGTTGAACGGTTCGTCGAGCGTAAGGCGCGAAACACCCGGTCGCTCCTCCGCGGCCTGCCGTTGTGGGGGAACTCACCTGCTCTGTCACCGGTTCGATGGAAGGCGCCGGTACGGTCGTTCGTATGAACACGTCCTGGTGGGTGGCGCTCGGCGCGGTCGTACTGCTCGCACTGGCCGTGACGGTGGTGGACGGCCGGAGGCGCGGCGGCGGGGGCCGTCCGGGTGGGCGGACCCGTCCGCCGGGCAGGCCCACGGGACCGCGGCGCGGGACGGGGCCGCAGCCGAAGCCGGGTGAGATCTGGTGGGCGGAGGTGCCGTACGAGGACGGGCCCGGGTCGAAGGACCGGCCGTGTCTCGTGCTGTCGGTGCGGCGCGGCACGGCCGTCGTCGCCAAGATCACCAGCAAGCACCATGCGGAGCGGCCCGGGGTGATCGCGCTTCCGTCGGGGACGGTGGGGGACGCGCAGGGGCGGCCGAGCTATCTGGAGCCGGACGAGACGCGGAACGTGGCGGTGCGGGGGTTCCGGCGGAAGGTGGGGGCGGTGGACCCGGGGGTGTGGGCACGGGTCCGCAAGTCGCGCTGAGGACCTCGAACGCCGGACGGGCTGGATCTTCGGCCCGTCCGGCGTCGAGTGAGGTGCCGGGCAGCTACGCCCAGAGCTGGCCCTGAAGCGTTTCGATGGCCGCTTCCGTCGTGGGGGCGGTGTAGACGCCCGTCGACAGGTACTTCCAGCCGCCGTCCGCGACGACGAAGACGATGTCGGCGGACTCACCGGCCTTCACGGCCTTGTTGCCGACACCGATCGCGGCGTGCAGGGCCGCACCCGTGGAGACGCCCGCGAAGATGCCCTCCTGCTGGAGGAGTTCGCGGGTACGGGTGACGGCGTCGGCGGAGCCGACGGAGAAGCGGGTGGTGAGGACGGAGGCGTCGTACAGCTCGGGCACGAAGCCCTCGTCGAGGTTGCGCAGGCCGTACACGAGGTCGTCGTAGCGCGGCTCGGCCGCCACGATCTTGATGCCCTCGACCTGTTCGCGCAGATAGCGGCCCACGCCCATGAGCGTGCCCGTCGTGCCGAGGCCGGCCACGAAGTGGGTGATGGACGGGAGGTCCGCGAGGATCTCCGGTCCGGTGGTCGCGTAGTGGGCGCCCGCGTTGTCCGGGTTGCCGTACTGGTAGAGCATCACCCAGTCGGGGTGCTCGGCCGCCAGTTCCTTGGCGACGCGGACGGCCGTGTTGGAGCCGCCCGCCGCCGGGGACGAGATGATCTCCGCGCCCCACATGGCGAGCAGGTCCCGGCGCTCCTGGGAGGTGTTCTCCGGCATGACGCAGACGATGCGGTAGCCCTTGAGCTTGGCCGCCATGGCGAGCGAGATACCGGTGTTGCCGCTGGTGGGTTCCAGGATCGTGCAACCGGGCGTCAGGCGGCCGTCCTTCTCCGCCTGTTCGACCATGTGGAGCGCGGGGCGGTCCTTGATCGAGCCGGTGGGGTTGCGGTCCTCCAGCTTGGCCCAGATGCGCACGTCCTCGGACGGGGACAGCCGTGGCAGACGGACCAGGGGCGTGTTGCCCACGGCCGCCAGCGGGGAGTCGTACCGCATCAGCGCATGCCACCGGCGACGGCCGGGAGGATGGTGATGCTGTCGCCGTCGCTCAGCTTCGTGTCGATGCCATCGAGGAAGCGGACGTCCTCGTCGTTCAGGTACACATTCACGAAGCGGCGGAGCTCGCCACCGTCGACGATGCGCTCGCGGATGCCGGTGTGGCGGCTCTCCAGGTCGGCGAGCAGGTCGGCGATGGTCGCTCCGCTGCCCTCGACCGCCTTGGCGCCGTCGGTGTAGGTGCGGAGGATGGTCGGGATGCGGACCTCGATGGCCATGGCGTGGGCTCCTGTCGGAAGCGGAGAGGTGGCGTGGGGCGCGCGTTTCTGCCCCCGCGCGGGGGTGGGGCGTGTGGGTGGCGCTCGGACCGCGGCTCAGACCGTGCGGCTCACGGGCAGGCTGCAGCCGGGACAGATCGCGCTGGACAGCCTGCACAGGTCGACGTGCAGCCGCGCGACGAGCAGCATGCCCGGCGTCCTGTCGCTCACGTCATGGAGAACCATGCGGTCATCGTATCGATTCCCGCCCCGGAAACCCGAGTGTGATCTCGCATGGTGGATGGTGAACGTTCACTGGGTGGACAGTGTGGGCCGTCAGGGAAGGTAGACGACGGTCGGCGCGCCCGTCGTGGGGTGCTTTGTGACCTCTGCCGTGACGCCGTACACGGAGCTGAGCAGCTCCGGGGTGAGGACGTCCGTCGGGGTGCCCGAGGCGACGACCCGGCCGTCCCGGAGCACGTAGATCCGGTCGCAGTAGTACGCGGCGAGGTTCAGGTCGTGCAGGGCGAGGAGGTTCGTCGTGCCGAGGTCGCGGACGAGGGAGAGGATCTCCAACTGGTAGCGGATGTCCAGGTGGTTGGTGGGTTCGTCGAGGACGACGAGCGCGGGCTGCTGGACGAGGGCGCGGGCGACCAGGGCGCGCTGGCGTTCCCCGCCGGAGAGCGAGGCGAACGCGCGGGGGGCGAGCGCGGTGATGCCCACGCGGTCCAGGGCCTCGGTGACGAGGGCGTGGTCGGCGGTGGTGTCCGTCTCCCAGAAGCGTTTGTGCGGGGCGCGGCCCATGGCGACGACCTCGCGCACGGTCAGCTCGAATCCTGCCTGGCCGTCCTGCGGGACGGTGGCGATGCGGCGGGCGCGGGCCTTCACCGGGAGGGTGGCAAGGTCGTCGCCGTCCAGGAGGACCCGGCCGTGGGTGGGGCGGAGGGTGCCGTACACGCAGCGCAGGAGCGTGGTCTTGCCGCTGCCGTTGGGGCCGACGAGGCCCACCGTCTCGCCTGCTGCGGCGGTCAGGTCGACGGAGTCGACGAGGTGCCGGCCCACGCCGGTCCCGTACGAGAGGCCCTCGGTGCGCAGGGTCGTCATGCGGGCGCTCCTTCGGGGCGGCGGCGCAGCATCCAGAGGAAGAACGGGCCGCCGGTGAGGGCGGTGAGTACGCCCACGGGGATGTCCTGGGGTGCGGCGACGGTGCGGGCGGCGAGGTCGGCGAGTACGAGGAAGACGGCGCCGCCGAGCGCGGCGACGGGCAGCAGGGCGCGGTGTCCGGCGCCGACGGCCATCCGGGCCATGTGCGGCACCATCAGGCCGACGAAGCCGATCGCTCCGCTGTACGCGACGAGGGCGCCGGTGAGCAGGGAGACGAGGACGAAGACGGCGGCGCGGAAGCGTGCGGTGTCGAGGCCGAGGACGGTGGCGCCCTCCTCGCCGACGAGCAGCAGGTCGAGGGGGCGGGCGATGGTGAGGAGCAGGGCCGTACCGATGACGAGGACCGTCGTGGGCAGGGCGAGCATGTCCCAGCGGGCCGAGCCGAGGCCGCCGAGCGTCCAGTACAGGACTTCCTGGAGGTGGTCGGCGCGGGCGGAGGTGACCAGGATCAGGCTGGTGAGCGCGGACAGGATGTAGGAGACGGCCACTCCGGCGAGGACGAGCCGGTTGGTGGTGAGGCCGGAGCCGCCGCGGGCCAGGGTGTAGACGAGCACGAGCGAGGCGAGGGCGCCGGCGAACGCGGCGGCGGGGATGGTCACGGTGGTGGCGAGTCCGGCCCCGATGCCGAGGACGATGACGAGGACGGCGCCGGTGGACGCGCCGGAGGAGACGCCGAGGAGGAACGGGTCGGCGAGCGGGTTGCGGACCAGGGCCTGGAGGACGGTGCCGATGACGGCGAGTCCGGCGCCGACGACGATGCCGAGCAGGACGCGGGGCAGCCGTACGTCGAGGACGATGGTGCGGAAGGGGCTCGGCCCGGCCCGCCCGGTCAGGATGTCGAGGACCTGGCCGGGCGGGATGCGGACGGAGCCGAGGGCGAGGGCGGCGACGACGGCCGCACCGAGGACGGCGGCGAGGACGCCGACGACGAGGGTGTACCGCAGGCGCCGGCGCGTGTCGGGGGCGCGGCAGCTCACCGGGCGGCGGCCGTCTCCGGGTGGAGCTGGGCCGCGAGGGTCTCCACGGCCGCGGGGGCGCGGACGCCCAGGACCGCGTCGGACAGCGGCAGTACGGCGAACCGCTTGTTCCTGATCGCGGGGACGTCGGCGAGAGCCGGGTCCTCCAGGAGGCGCTTCTTCTTCTGGGCGACGGTGGTGGCGCCGTAGTCGTAGATCAGGACGACGTCGGGCTTGCGGGCGACGACGTTCTCCCAGGAGGCGTCACCGAAGGGCTTGTCGAGGTCGGCGAAGACGTTCCGGCCGCCGGCCCGGGTGATCATCTCGTTGCCGATGCCCTTGCCGCCCGCGGTGAAGGCGGTCTTGTCGCCGCTGTCGTAGACGAAGACCGAGACGGGTTCGACGTTCTCGAGCTTCTGGGCGGCTGCGGCGTTGGTGGCCTTCGCGTCCCGGATCCAGCGTTCGGCGCGGTCGGCGACGCCGAAGGTGCGGCCGACCTCGCGGACCTCCTCGTAGAGGGTGTCCATGGCGGTGTCGCCCTTGGCGCAGTACTCGGTGTTGAGGCGGCTGTCGATGCCCGACTTCCTCAGCGCCTCGCGGCTGCGGCCGTCACTCGCGGCGAACGCGGAGTCGTAGCCGCCGTAGACGAAGTCGGGTGCCGCGGCGAGGAGCTTCTCGTAGGAGGGGTACTCCTTGGCCAGGACCGGGGTGGCCTCGTACTCCTCGGCGTACTCCGGGAGGACCTTGTCGTCGAGGTAGGCGGTGCCGACGAGGGAGGAGGCCAGGCCGAGTTCCAGCATCACTTCGGTGACGTGCTGGTTCATGGTGACGGCGCGCTTCGGGGGCGCCTCGTACGTCGTGGTGACACCGCAGTTGGTGACGGTGTACGGGAAGCCGGGTGCCGCTTTCGCGTCCCCGGAGCTCTTCGTCCCGTCCGCGGTGGAGCAGGCGGTGAGAGCGAGCGGGAGCAGCAGCACGGCGGCTATGAGCGCGGGGGTGCGCCTGGACATGGCGAGCCTCTCCGGGGGATTTCCTCGTCCCCTGGTCGATGCGAGAAGGCGGCAGGTCAGTTCCTGACTCCCGTTCCCTGTCCCGGAGATGACTCTCCCGGAGGGCTCGGTCACAGTGGCGGGACCGTGCCGGACTTGCACCGGCTTCCTGGTTCCTGCCGCCTCGTTGGTCTGCGTGCAGTCTGTCAGATGGTCGTCACGGACGGGTCAGTACGCCTCGACGACCTTGACGTCTTCCTCCGTGATCTCGCCGTCCACGATGCGGTACGAGCGGAACTGGAAGGGGCCCGCCTCGTCGGTGTCCGCGGTGGAGACGAGGACGTAGTGGGCGCCGGGTTCGTTGGCGTACGTGACGTCGGTGCGCGAGGGGTACGCCTCGGTCGCCGTGTGCGAGTGGTAGACGATCACGGGCTCCTCGTCGCGGTCGTCCATCTCGCGGTAGAGCTTCAGCAGGTCCGCGGAGTCGAACTCGTAGAACGTGGGCGAGCGGGCGGCGTTGAGCATGGGGATGAAGCGCTCGGCTCGGCCCGTTCCGGCCGGGCCCGCGACCACGCCGCACGCCTCGTCGGGGTGGTCTGCGCGGGAGTGCGCCACGATCTGGTCGTACAGCGCCTGGGTGATGGTCAGCATGGCGTTCAGGATATGCATGCGGGCCCGCGCGTACCGGGGAGTGGTACGCACGGGACCGCATGGTGGACGGGGCCGTTGGGGCGGCCGTTCGTCCGGGGCAGCCTCCGGGCGGGGTCAGCGCTTGACGAAGGCGGTGTTCTCGGGGTTGCGGGCCTTGAGCACCAGGTAGGAGACACCGAGGATCAGGGCCCAGAGCGGGGCGCAGTACAGCGAGATCCGGGCGTCCTTGTCGACGGCCATCATGACGATGACGAGGCCGATGAAGAGGAGGGCGAACCAGCTGGTGAAGGGGGCGCCGGGCGCCCTGAAGGTGGACTGCGGCAGCTCACCGCGGTCGGCCTTGGCGCGGTAGCGGATCTGGCAGACGAGGATCATGATCCAGGCCCACATGCCGGAGATGGTCGCGAAGGAGACGACGTACGTGAAGGCGTCGCCCGGCCACTGGTAGTTGATCCAGACGCCGACGAGCATCAGCGCGGCCGAGAAGGTGGTGCCCGCCAGCGGGAGGCCGTTCTTCGTCAGCTTGGTGAACGCCTTCGGGCCCTGCCCGTTGAGCGCCAGGTCGCGGAGCATGCGGCCGGTGGAGTACATGCCGGAGTTGCAGGAGGACAGCGCCGCGGTGAGCACGACGAAGTTCACGATCGCGGCGCCGACGCCGAGGCCCATCTGCTCGAACGCGGCGACGAACGGGGAGACGCCCGGCTTGAACGAGCTCCACGGCACCACGGAGAGGATCATGATCAGCGCGCCGACGTAGAAGACGGCGATGCGCCACGGCACGGTGTTGATGGCCTTGGGCAGGACGGTCTTCGGTTCCTTCGACTCGCCCGCCGTGACACCGACGAGCTCGACGGCGAGGAAGGCGAACATCACGATCTGGAGGGTCATCAGCGTGCCGCCGATGCCCTTGGGGAAGAATCCGCCGTCGTTCCAGAGATTGGCGACCGTCGCGGTGTCCCCGGCGTCGGAGAAGCCGATCGTGAGGACGCCGGCGCAGATCAGGATCATGCCGATGATCGCGGTGACCTTGACCATCGAGAACCAGAATTCGAGCTCACCGAAGAGCTTCACGGAGATCAGGTTGGCGCCGTACAGAATGAACGTGAATACGAGCGCGGACAGCCACTGGGGAATGTCCCACCAGTACGTCATATAGGTCGCGGCGGCCGTGACCTCGGTGATTCCGGTGACCACCCAGAACAGCCAGTACGTCCAGCCGGTCACGAATCCGAAGAACGGGCCGATGAATTCACGGGCGTACTCGGAGAAGGATCCCGACACCGGGCGGTACATGAGGAGTTCACCCAGGGACCGCATGATGAAGAAGATCACCAGGCCCGCGATGGCGTAGGCCAGGATGAGACTGGGCCCCGCCCGGTCGATGGCCTTGCCCGCGCCCAGGAAGAGCCCGGTGCCAATGGCTCCGCCAATGGCGATCATCTGGATCTGACGGGCTCCCAGTCCGCGCTGGTAACCCTCGCCCGCTGTTTCGGCATTCGCGGCCTCGTGGCCCGAGTGCCCCTTGTCGACCTGCGCCGATGTCATGGTGATGCGCCTTTCTCCACGCCGATCCGCGCCCTCGCAGGCTACGGATCAGGTCCTGATCCCCCCGGATATGGATGGAGTGCCGCCGGCGTTCGGCCGGTCTGTAGCGCCCCCGGGAACAGGGGTGGCGTCCCCGGGTGGTCGTGAAGATTTATCACGCAGGCCGGGGCAGCCCAGGAGTCATTGTGTGGCGCACACCACAGGAAAAAGCGGACAAGCGTTTCCAGGCGCAGCAAAAAAGGCCATTCAGGTGACGCGATCGTTATTCGGATTTGAGCGTCCGTTGAGCGAACACCTGCGGGGCGGCTACGGCATCAGTGTCTCGACGAGGGTCTCCTGGAGCGCACCGAGCCAGAGGTAGGCCATCACCATGGGCTTGCGCGGGTCGCTGTCGGGAAGGCGGTAGAGCGAGCCGTCCTCGCCGCCGTCCTCGTCGGTGACCTCCAGACGGGTGCCGATGGTGAGCCGCAGGTCGTTGAGGGAGCCCAGCCAGTTGTGGCACTCCTCGGCGGTGAGCCTGAGTACGGCGCCGCCGTCGCCGACGGGGGCGAGGGCGTCCAGGGTCCGTACGACGGCGAGGGCGTCGTCGCGCTTGCGGTTGCGCAGGTCGTTCTCGGTGAAGCGGCGGAACTCGGCGGACGCCTCGCGCAGCTCCTTGTCCTCGTCCCCGTACGCCTCGGGGAAGAGCCGGGCCAGGGCGGGGTCGGACGGCGGTTCGCTGGGGCCCTCCGCGAAGAGCGCGGCGAGCGGGTCCTCCCCCTCGGCGGGCTGGTCGCCGGGGCCGATCAGCTCCAGCAGCTGGACGGCGAGGGAGCGCAGGATGGCGATCTCGACCTCGTCGAGCGCGACGGCCGCGCCGCCGCCGGGGGTGGCCTCGAAATGGCCGGCCATGGATTCTCCGATGGTGGGGCGGAAGGAGGGGCGGGGCGGCGACGGGCTAGTTGCGGTCCTGGGTCAGGGTCGCCCAGAGACCGTAGCCGTGCATGGCCTGGACATCGCGCTCCATCTCCTCGCGGCTTCCGCTGGAGACGACGGCACGGCCCTTCTGGTGTACGTCCAGCATCAGCTTGTGGGCCTTGTCCTTGGAGTAGCCGAAGTACGCCTGGAAGACATAGGTCACGTAGCTCATGAGGTTGACCGGGTCGTTGTGCACCAGCGTCACCCAGGGGACATCGGGCTCGGGGACGACGGAGGTCTCCTCGGCCGATTCGGGACGTTCGATCTCTACGGGGGCAGCAACGCTCACCTACCCCATGCTGCCACCCGGAAGGGCTCATCGCACAAACGGACCCCACATCTCGTCACTTTGACGAAATAGGGGGTAGCATCCGTGTCATGAACTCAGCGGACCTTGGGCGACGGGTCGGTGTGCCGTCGACCGCACTCTTCACCGACCAGTACGAGCTCACGATGGTGCAGGCCGCACTGAAGGCCGGCACCGCGGACCGGCACTCGGTGTTCGAGGCATTCACCCGGCGCCTGCCCGAGGGGCGGCGCTACGGAGTGGTCGGAGGCACCGGGCGGGTGCTCGACGCGGTGGAGAACTTCCACTTCGACGACGAGATGCTGGCCTTCCTCCGCGACCGGAACATCGTCGACGGACCGACACTCGAATGGCTGGCCGACTACCGGTTCAGCGGCGACATCTGGGGCTACCCGGAGGGCGAGGTGTACTTCCCGGGCTCGCCGATCCTGCGGGTCGAAGGCTCCTTCGCCGAGTGCGTACTGCTGGAGACGGTGATCCTCTCCATCCTCAACCACGACTCGGCGATCGCCGCCGCCGCCTCCCGGATGTCGGCCGCCGCGGGTGGCCGCGGGCTGATCGAGATGGGCGCCCGGCGCACGCACGAGCTGTCGGCGGTGGCCTCGGCGCGCGCCGCGTACGTCGGCGGCTTCGACACCACCTCCGACCTGGCCGCGGGATTCCGGTACGGCATCCCGACCGTCGGGACGAGCGCACACGCCTTCACCCTGCTCCACGACAGCGAGCGCGACGCGTTCCAGGCCCAGGTCGACTCCCTCGGCCGGAACACGACCCTGCTGGTCGACACGTACGACGTGACCGAGGCGGTCCGTACGGCGGTGGAGATCGCCGGTACGGAGCTCGGGGCCGTACGGATCGACTCGGGCGACCTGCTCCTGGTCGCGCACCGGGTGCGGCAGCAGCTGGACGAGCTGGGCGCCACCGAGACGAAGATCGTGGTGACCTCGGACCTGGACGAGTACGCCATCGCCTCGCTCGCCGCGGCGCCGGTCGACGCCTACGGCGTGGGCACGCAGCTGGTCACCGGCAGCGGGCAGCCCACCTGCTCGATGGTCTACAAGCTGGTCGCCCGCGCGGGTTCCGCCGACCCCTCCGACCCGCTGCGTCCGGTCGCCAAGAAGTCGCTGGGCGGCAAGACCTCGGTGGGCGGACGCAAGTGGGCCGCGCGCCGGCTGGACGCGTACGGGGTGGCCGAGGCCGAGGTGATCGGCACCGGCCCCGTCCCGGAGGAGCTGGCCGGCCGGCAGCTGCTGGTGGAGCTGGTGCGGGACGGCGAGGTGATCGCGCGCGAGCCGCTGGAGGCGGCCCGGGAGCGGCACATCGCCGCCCGGGACGGCCTGCCGATGTCGGCGAGCCAGCTGTCGCGCGGCGAGCCGGTCATTCCCACCGAATACCTCTGAGCGATCAGGCCCGTACGGAGCGGTGGCCGGACGGGCTTGATTGTCGGGCCGGAGTCTCTAGGCTCGATGGCATCCCCACCCGGCCCACCACCGCACCACTCCCCCATCGAAGGACACCCGCCATGCACCGCGCGTTGATCGTCGTGGACGTTCAGAACGACTTCTGCGAGGGCGGCAGCCTCGCGGTGGCGGGAGGCGCCGACGTCGCCGCCGCCATCACCGATCTGATCGGTGAGGCCCAGGCCGGATACCGCCATGTGGTGGCCACCCGCGACCACCACGTCGACCCGGGCGACCACTTCTCGGACAGCCCCGATTTCGAGCACTCCTGGCCGGCGCACTGCGTCGCCGGTACGGAGGGGGTGGGCTTCCACCCGAACTTCGCCCCCGCCGTCGCCTCGGGCGCCATCGACACCGTCTTCGACAAGGGCGCCTACGCCGCGGCGTACAGCGGCTTCGAGGGGGTCGACGAGAACGGTGTCGGCCTCACCCAGTGGCTGCGGGACCGCTCCGTCACCGAGGTCGACGTGGTCGGTATCGCCACCGACCACTGCGTCCGGGCGACGGCGCTGGACGCGGCACGCGAGGGCTTCACCACGCATGTCCTGCTGGATCTGACCGCGGGAGTCGCCGAGGGGACCACCGAGCGGGCGCTGACGGAGCTCCGGACCGCGGGCGTGGAGCTCACCGGGAAGCCGGTGGTCCGGCCCGCGGTCTAGGGCGTTCCGATCAGGCGGCAGGGCGGACCGGGCCCGCGTAACCGCCGCTCGGTCTCAGCAGGGCCCGGATGGGGTGCCAGAGCTCCTGGCCCGTCTGCGGCGAGGCCCGCCACAGCAGACCGTCCGGGTGGTGCAGCACGGCCGTGATCTCGTCCGGCGTGGGCGGATGGGTGTTGCCGCGGAGGTAGACGGCGCGCAGGCCCAGGTTGCGCAGCCGCGTCAGGGCGCGTGCCCGGTTGGCCGCGTGCACCAGGATCCGCACCGGCGCCGCCGGGTCCGCCCCCTCTGCCGTATGGGTCAGGGTGAGTGCCACCACCACCGTGCCGTTCGGCAGCCTGCAGAAACCTCCACCAGCCATCTTCCGCGCTCCCCCGTGAGACGTCATGTCAATAAGGATCTGAACAAGACGCACCTAAACACGATCGGCCGCCGCCCGCTAGAGGGCGACGGCCGATCATGGTTTGACCTGCGGTGATGCTGACTACTTGGTCGACGGACCAACCAGGACGGTCATCGTGGAGCCGCTGAGCGGCTCGCCGACGATCGAGATCCGGGTGTTCGTGTCAGTGACCTTGACACTTCCGGTCGGGTTCTCCGCGTACCAGTAGGTGCCCTTGCGGTCGTCGAAGACCGGGACACCGCGCGACGGCTTGATCTGCAGCGGCACGTCGGCCTTGTGCAGCGTGAAACCGTCGGTCCGCTGCCAGCTGAACGGAGCGTCGAACGGCTGGATCTTGTTGCGCAGCAGCGTGCCGTCCGCCCACTTCAGCGGCTTGGCGTGCGAGTCGATCGGGAGGATCAGACCCTGGCCGTGGTGCTGGGAGGTGTTGTTGTCCTTCTGGGACTGGTCCCAGAGCCACACCATCAGACCGTTCTGGTACGGGTAGTGCTCGACCCAGTCGGGACGGGTCGACGAGAAGCCGAAGTTGTACGGGCCGACCTTGAGGGTCTTGTCGTACGAGACGTACTGGCGGTTCTCGGCGATGTAGAACTGCGGGTAGTCGTTGGTGAACGACTCACCGATGCGCGAGAAGCCCTTGACGGTCCAGCCGTTGTCGTCGCCCTCGGCGTTGTCCGTGAAGAGCGCGGCACCGTCGGCGGTCACCGTGATGGCGTCGGCGGTGAAGCCCTTGCCGCCCGCGCCGCCGTCCGTCTGGTAGCGGAAGCGGAGGTCGATCTTCTTGCCCGCGTAGGCGTTCAGGGAGTACGAGAGCTTCTTGTACGCGCCCGAGACGTCGGTCAGCGCCGGCTTGTCGCTGGCGTCGCGCGGGATCGCCTTGCCGTCGGCCGTGCCGTCCAGAGCGGTCCAGTTGGCACCGCCGTTCTCCGACACCTCGGTGTAGAGGTAGTCGTAGTCGGCCTCGATGTCGTACCAGCCCGAAAGGTCCAGCGACGCGGCGGACTTGCCGGTCAGGTCGACCGAGCGGGTCAGCGTGTTCGACAGGTCGTCGCCCATGTCGCTCCACCACTGCTTCGAGCCCTCGGCGGGCTTCGTGACAG